>NZ_JAUSQV010000001.1:2956066-3297133 GCF_030811475.1 Nakamurella flavida | reverse complement strand
GTGGGCGTCGGCGGACCGGACTACGACCTGGCCGGCGTGCGCGACTGGCTCACCTGGCGGGACGCGGTGAACGCCGGCTGACCCCGGGACCGATCCGTTCCGGAGCGCATCAGGCCTGGTCAGCGGACGTCGAGGGACGCCCGGGCGGTGACCCGGAACCGCGCGTACAGGCCGTGTTCACTTTCCGTCGCGATCCGTGACGAAATTGTCACATCACGAGTTGGTATCACGGGGCAACACCGGACCCTCCGAAAGCCATATAACAGACGAGTGGGTCGACCCGTTCCTGGGGTCGGCGTCTCGGGGGGAAGCCGACGGTCGCGAGGGCGATGAGTCGTGCCCGGGATCCAGGGCGATGTCCGCCCCGAGCACCCGGCTCCGCCCTACCCGTCTCGCCAGAGGATCCATCCATGCAGGGAACGACCGTCCGGTCCCGCTCCACTCCGCACCCCGTCGACCCGGCCCCCGGATCCCGCACCCGTCCCGGACGGCACGCCGCCCCGGACGATGTCGCGGACCCCGCCCGGACCCAGGTTCACCTGCCCGACCTGCTGGACTCGGCCGAGCCGCTGCTGTTCGACGACGAGGACCTGCAGCTCCCCCCGCCCGACCCGACCGCTCACGGCGCCCTGCGCCTGCCCGACGGCCGGGCCCTGGCCTGGGGTGAGTACGGCAACTCCCGCGGCCTGCCCTGCGTGCTCATCCCCGACCGCCTGTCCTCCCGGATGGCACCGGGCTGGCTGTTGCACGACACCGCCCTGCCGGCCAGCACCCGCCTGCTCGCCCTGGACCGCCCGGGCATCGGCGCCTCCGATCCCATCGGCTTCGGCGGTACCGAGCAGCCGGCGGAGGATCTCCGCCGCCTCGTAGAGACCCTCGCCGTCGGCCGGGTCGCCGTCATCGGCGTCGGGCACGGTGTCGGGGACGCCCTGGCCTTCGCGTCCCGCTATCCGGGCATGGTCGTCTCGGTGACGGCCGTGTCCGCCGGGCTGCCGCCGCAGGCCCCGGCCCGTCGCGGGCTGCGCGGGCTGCTCTCCCGCGGTCCTCGCACCCATGCCGGGCATCTCGCCGGCTGGGTCACCGCCGCCGGGCACGACGCCGATCTGACCTCGTTCACCGTCTGGGAGCGGCTGGTCGACCGGCTGGATCCGGACGCACGCGCCGAGCTCGGCGAACGCTGGCTGGAGGTGGACTTCCGTCGCGCGGTGGCCGCCGACGCCGCCCAGCAGGGCGGCCCGTGGACCGTGCCGGCCTCGCCCGTCGACGACCCGTCCTGGGCACAGGAGGCCAGAGGCGTGCGCGCGCCGGTCCATCTCTGGCTGGGCCAGCGCGAGGCCGTGCTCGCCGCGGCCCGGCTGCAGGCCGAAGCCGCCGACCGACCGGACTGGCGGGTGACCCGGGTGGCCGGGACGTCCGCGCTGCTGTCCGCGTGGCCGGAGATCCTGGCCGATGTGACCGCGTCGTTCCAGGCCGGGCCGGACGCCCGATCGGTCAGCTGATCACCAGGGCGCGGAGCGACAGCACGTCCGGCAGGTCCCGCGCCACGGTGGTGAAGGTGAGCTCGCCGCCGACGTCGGTGCCGGCGAAGACCGATCCGGACCGGGTACCGAGATAGATCCCGGCGGGATCGGCGGTGTCCGTGCAGGCCGCGTCCCGCATCACCGCCGACCACACCGGATCCGTCGGCAGACCGTCGATCTGCTCCCGCCACGTCCGGCCCGCGTCGTCCGACCGCCACACGGCGAGCTGTCCGCCCGGAGGCAGCCGCTCCACGTCGGCCACCAGCGGCAGCACGAAGACCGTGCCCGGACGGTGCGGGTGGGCCAGGACGGAGAAGCCGAAGTCGGCCGGCAGCCCGGCACTGATGTCGGTCCAGTGCACCCCGCCGTCGTCGGACCGGAACACCCCGCCGTGGTTCTGGGCGAACAGCTGCGCGGGGTCGGCCGGGTTGCGCACCGCCTTGTGCACGCACTGGCCGTGGTCCGGCGGCTCCTCGCCGGGCAGGAAGTCGGCCCGGATGCCGGAGCTGCGTGCCTGCCAGGACACCCCGCCGTCCCCCGTGCGGTACACCCCGCCCGTCGACATGGCCACGAGCACGTCGTCCGGGTCGGTGGGGTGCGGCAGCACCGTGTGCACCGCCTGGCCCCCACCGCCCGGCGCCCAGGTCGGCCGGTGGGGGTGATCCCACAGCCCGTCGACCAGCGTGAACGAGCCGCCGCCGTCGGTGCTGTGGAACAACGCCGACGGCTCCGTGCCCGCCCACACCTCGCCCACCCCGATACCCGGGGTCAGCTGCCAGACGGCGGCCAGGGTCGCCTCCGTCCGCTCCGGGAAGCGGATCGCGTCCACCGGTCCGGCGGTGAAACTCGCGCCGAGGTCGTCGGACACCAGCACCCGCGTGCCGTAGACCCAGCTGGTGCTGCCGGCGTACAGCCGCGGCCCGTCGCCCGGTCCCCGCGGGTCGACGCCCACGGCGGACACGTTCTCCATGAGCAACTGCGGCGGGTCCATCCGCCACTCGCGACGGTCCCCGTCCGAGCGGGCCACCCACAGACCCTTGCGCGTTCCGATCAGCAGCACGGTCTGGGACATCGCGCACCCCCGGCGGTGACGAGGACCGGCCGGTGCTCCACGGCACGGGGCCGGAATCAGGACGGGACGGAGCCTAACGCCGCACCCCGGGTGGGTGCCCGTCGATCATCACCGCAGGTCGGCGACATCCGGCGGGTCAGGTCCGGGTCAGACGCGGGCCGCCCCCAGGGCCCGCCCGGCCTCGCGCGCGGCCGACCGGGCCCGCTGGTGCAGGTCGGCGGCGGCGTCGGCGAATACGTCCAGGGCGGGGTTCACCCCGACCAGGGTGAACTCCCGCTCCACGACCGTCAGGTCGGCGCCCCAGACGTCGGCCAGGATCCGGCGGAGGTAGGGGGTCGAGTGGTCCCAGCCCTCCCGCGGGGTGCCGGCGCTGTAGTTGCCGCCGCGCACGGTGGCCAGCACCGTCGGCTTGCCCTCGAGCAGCCGCGACCCGGGGCCGCTGCCGGCGATGACCAGATCGGCCCAGGCCTTCAGGTGCTGCGAGACCCCGAAGTTGTACAGCGGGACGGCGATCAGCACCGCGTCGGCCGCGGTGAGTTCGTCGACGAGCACCGCCGCCAGTTCGAGCGCGAGCCGCTGGGCGTCGGTGCGGTCGGCGTCCGCCACCGACGCTCCCGCGGTCGCGTGCGCCCAGCTGTCGGCCGGCAGCGGCTCGGTGCCGACGTGCCGGCGCACGACCGGGTCACCCGGGTGGTTGCGGCGCCACTCCTCCTCGACGATGTCGGCGATCTCGCGGCTGGCCGAGCCGTCGACTCGGATGCTGGCGTCCAGGCGGAACAGGGTCATCGGGAGTCCTCACGTCATCAGTTCATGCTTGAACCATCACTGTAGCGCTAAAGTTCACCCATGAAGTCACCGACCGAAGATCTGCGTCCGGACCCGGCCGACCCGGCCGACCCGGCCGACTGCGACTGCGCAAGCGGCGACGGCACTCCCAGCGGCCTGAGCGACGCGGATGCCTGCACCCGGTGGTTGACCGGCGACGAGCAGGAGGCCTGGAAGGGCGCGGTGGCGCTGGCCCTGCTGTTGCCCGGGCCACTGGACGCCCAGCTCCAGCGGGACTCCGGGCTCAGCCTGTTCGAGTACCTGGTGCTCAGCTCGCTGTCGATGCGGCCCGACCTCACCACGGCGATGAGTGACCTGGCCCGGTTGGCCAACGGGTCGCTGACCCGGTTGTCCAACGTGGCGCGACGCCTGGAGAACCGCGGCCTGATGACCCGGCGACCCGCGCCGGACGACGGCCGCACCACCCTGGCCACCCTGACCGCGGCCGGCCTGCGCACCGTCCAGGAGGCCGCCCCGGGCCATGTCCGGGCCGTGCGCGAGGTGCTCGTCGACCGGCTGGACGCCGATCAGCTGCGGACCCTGGCCGAGATCGGTGCCCTGCTCGCCGACCCGGCCCCGGGGGGTCAGGCCGGTACGCGGGACGCGGGTGGAGCCGACGGGCCGGGACCGTCCTGCTGACGGTCCCGGCCGGGGCGGTCAGGCCCCCGGGGTCACCGGCGGCAGCTGCCGGGTGCGGATGAGCTCGGCGTACCAGCGGGCCGAGTCCTTCGGCGTGCGCTCCTGGGTGTCGTAGTCGACCCGGACGATGCCGAACCGACGCTCGTACCCGAACGCCCACTCGAAGTTGTCGAGCAGCGACCAGACGAAGTACCCGCGCACGTCGGCCCCCGCGTCCATCGCCGCGCCGACCGCGTCGATGTGCCGGTGCAGGTAGGAGGTCCGGTCCGGGTCGGGCACCCGGGTGCTGCCGTCCTCGGCGGTGACCACTTCGTCGTCGAACGCGGCACCGTTCTCGGTGATCATCAGGGGCAGATCGGGGTAGGTCCGGGACACCGAGGTGAGCAGTTCCGTCATCCCGGAGGGATCGATGTTCCAGCCCATCGCGGTGTACGGGCCGGGCTGGGTCAGGAAGTCGACGTCGTCGGTCCCGATGAACGGGGTGGCCGTGGACTCGCCGTGGTTGCTGGCGCCCTGGCGCTCGCTCACCCCGTCCCACTGGGTGGCCCGCGCGGTGTTGTAGTAGTTCACGCCCAACACGCTGAGCGGCACCTGCGCGGTGGCGGTGTCGCCGTCCTGCACGAAAGACCAGTCGGTGATCGAGGCGGTGTCGGCCAACAGATCGGCCGGGTACTCACCGTCGAGCATGGGGCCGAGGAAGATCCGGTTGCCGACGGCGTCGACCCGCCGGACGGCGTTGCGGTCGGCCGCGGACTCCGGGTCGTCGGGCCGGGTGACGTGCAGGTTCAGCGTCACGGAGACCTTGGCCTGCTCACCCAGCACGGCCTTGACGGCCCGGCCGGCCAGCCCGTGGGCGAGGTTCAGGTGGTGGGCGGCCTGCAGCGCGGCCAGCGGCTCGGTGCGGCCGGGCGCGTGCACCCCCGAGCCGTACCCGAGGAAGGCCGCGCACCACGGCTCGTTGAGCGTGGTCCAGGTGTCGATGCGGTCGCCGAGCCGGCCGGCCAGGTGTTCGGCGTACTCACCGAACCGCAGCGCGGTCTCCCGGTTCGTCCAGCCACCCTCGTCCTCCAGGGCCTGCGGGAGGTCCCAGTGGTAGAGCGTGACGACGGGGGTGACCCCGGCCTCGAGCAGGGAGTCGGTGAGCCGGGAGTAGAAGTCCACGCCCCGCTGCTCGAACGCCCCGGACCCGGTGGGCTGGATCCGCGGCCACGCCACCGAGAAGCGGTAGGCCTGCAGGCCCAGCTCCTGGATCAGCACCACGTCCTGCGGCCACCGGTGGTAGTGGTCGTCGGCGACATCGCCGGTGTCCCCGTTCAGCACCTTGCCCGGCGTCCGGGAGAACGTGTCCCAGATGGACGGACCGCGGCCGTCCTCGTCCACCGCCCCCTCGATCTGGTACGAGGCGGTGGCGGATCCCCAGAGGAATCCGTCGGGGAAGCGGCGGGGGGTGGGTGCCGTCATGGCGATGCGTCCTCCTGCTGGGCGAACCGTGCGGTGGGATGGGGGATGGAAGCGTTTTCATCCGTCCTGGCGGCCCATCCTGCCCCGTCCGCGGTGCCCCGGCGACCCGGCCCCCCGACGCCTGCGACAGTGACGCCATGGCTGCCGACCGCTCGCTGAACCGCGAGATCCTGCGGCTGGCGGTGCCCGCCCTCGGCGCGCTGCTGGCTGAGCCGGCGTTCCTGCTGGTGGACGCGGCCATCGTCGGGCACCTGGGCACCGACCAGCTGGCCGGTGTCGGCGTCGCCTCGGTGGTGCTGGCCACCGCGGTCGGGCTGGCCGTCTTCCTCGCCTACGGCACGACGGCCCAGGTCGCCCGGTCGCTCGGCGCCGGCGACCCGGCCCGAGCGCTGGAGTTCGGGGTGGCCGGGCTGTACCTGGCCGCGTTCCTCGGCCTCGCCACGGCCGCCGTGCTGGCCCCGCTGGCCCCCGTCCTCGTGCGCGGTCTCGGTGCACCGCCGGGCGCCGCCGGGTACGGCACCACCTTCCTGCTGATCTCGGTGGCCGGGTTGCCGGCCATGCTGGTGGTGCTGGCGGCCACCGGGGTGCTGCGCGGGCTGCAGGACACCCGCACCCCGCTGTGGGTCGCCGCGGGCGGGGCGGCGGTCAACGTCGCGCTCAACGTGCTGTTCGTCCTGGGATTCGGCTGGGGCGTGGCCGGCTCGGCCGTGGGCACGGTGATCACCCAGTACGCGATGGCCGCCGTCCTGGTCACCGTGGTGCGCCGGGCCGCACGGCAGGCCGGCGCCGGGCTGCGTCCGCACCGCGGCCGGATCACCGGGGCCGGCACGGCCGGCATCCCGCTGTTCGTCCGCACCCTGACCCTGCGGCTGGCCATCGTGGCCACCACCGTCGTCGCCGCCCGCCAGGGGGTGGCCGCGCTCGCCGCCCACCAGGTGCTCACCGCGATCTGGAACTTCCTCGCCCTGGGCCTGGACGCGCTGGCCATCGCTGCACAGGCCCTGACCGGGCGGGCCCTCGGGCAGGGCAACACCGTGCAGGTGCGACGGCTGACCGGGGTGCTGTTGCGGTGGGGTCTGGCCGCCGGCGCCGGGGTGGCGGTCATCGTGCTCGCCCTGTCCACCGTTCTCGGCGGGGTGTTCTCCCCCGACCCCACGGTGCGGGCGGCGGTGGCCGCCGCGGCGATCATGGTGGCCCTCGGGCAGCCGCTGTCCGGGTGGGTGTTCGTGCTCGACGGGGTGCTCATCGGCGCCGGCGACGGCCGCTACCTGGCCTGGGCCGGGGTGGGCACGCTCGTGGTCTACCTGCCCGCCACCGCCGCGCTGGTGATCTGGCCGCCGGGCGGCACGGCCGGGTTGGTGTGGCTGTGGGTGGCGTTCACCGTGGCGTTCATGGGCGCCCGCGCGCTGACCCTGGGCCTGCGCCTGCGGTCTGAGGCGTGGCTGGTGACCGGGGCCTGAGCTCGCCCGCCGGCCCGGGCCCGGGGCGCTGCGCTGTTACGGTGCGCGGCGTGAGCGCACTGGACGAGGTCGGCGAGCGGGACGGCTGGCGATGCTGGATCTGTGACGAGCCCGTGGACCCCGACAAGTCGGTGAACGACGCCCGCGGGCCGAGCGTCGACCAGTACTACAGCGCGCAGAAGCCGGCCAAGGGCGCCAAGCCCGGTCCGGAACGGCTGGCCCACCGGGCCTGCAACACCCGCAAGGGCGCCGTCACCCCGGTGATCCGCTGGCCCGACGCGCTGTTCGTCTCCGACCCGGCGGTTCTGCTGACCACGGTGGAGCGGCTGGGCCGCAAGGGCGGTCGCGAGGTCGTCGGGCGCTGCCCCGGCCCGGCGGACGCCGAGCAGGGTGCCGCCTGGCTGCGCGACCGACTCCCCCGCCTGGCCCCGACGCTGACCCTCGAGGTCGGCGTGGAACGCGGCGGCGGGCAGCACCTGCTGGTGCTCAGCGCAGGCCGCTGACCTGCGCCCCGTCCGTGGACCCGGTGACCGACCTCGAGTTCTGGCCCGATCACGGGCCGGGGCCGCTGTGGATTGGCGGCGCCCCCGCCGATCTCGACGCCCTCGGGCTCCCCGCCGCGCTCGTCGACCGCCTGCGCACCTGGAACGCGGGATACGCGGAGGACCGCCTGCCCGTGGACGGTCCCGGCGACCCGCACTACCTCGGCACCGGCGTGCGCCTGCTCCATGACGTCCGCGCGGCGCTGACCGGCCGCTTCCGGGTGGGCGTCACCGAGCCCTGGTGGGACGGCACCGTCGACGCCTGACCCGTGGTCGGTGACCCGTGACCCGCTCAGTCCAGCGCCACGCAGCGCGAGTGGGCGCGGGCGGAGTCGTCGTCGGTCACGCCCAGCACGGTGAACGCGTCGACGTGCACCCACGGGCCCTCGCCGGTCCAGCCCTCCGGCGGTCCGGCGCGGTGCCCGAGCAGGACCAGCCCGTCGTCGGCGCGGGAACCGGCGTGCACCGTGGCGGCGAACTCGGCGGCGCCGGCCTCGTCCACGACGACCAGGTCGAACCGACGCTGGGCGAGCATCGGGTCGGTCAACGTCGACATCGTGCACCCGACGACGGGGGCCTCGGTGGCGACCCGGCGCCAGGCCGCCTCGTACTCGTCGTCCAGCCGGATCCGCCGGCGGTCCAGCTCGCGCAGCAGCCGGTCCAGGTGGTGCACCCGCTGCTCGAACCGCTCCCGGTCCTTCAGCAGGTCCAGCACCCCGCGGCGCT
This sequence comes from Nakamurella flavida, assembly GCF_030811475.1. NCBI lineage: Bacteria > Bacillati > Actinomycetota > Actinomycetes > Nakamurellales > Nakamurellaceae > Nakamurella > Nakamurella flavida. The sequence continues at coordinate 3,288,888 of NZ_JAUSQV010000001.1, read as the reverse complement.
GGGCGTCCTCCACGATCTGGTGGGCGTGCGGCATGACGCGCGTCTGCGCCAGGAACGACTCCAGCTGACGCTCCACGTCGGCCAGGCCGCGGGCCACGTCCCGCTCCTGCTCGGCCCACCGGGCGTGTTCCAGGGCGAGTTCCTGGCTGCTCGCCCGGGCCGCGGCCCGGGCGAGCTCGTCGGCCCGCCGGGTGCGGACGGCGTCCTGCGCGTCCTGCGCTCCCGACCGCTGTGCGGTCAGCCGGGTGGCGGCCTCCTGCCAGGCGGCGGTCGCGGTGGCCAGCTCGTCGGCCGCGGCGGCCTCGTTCTCCTCGAGGCGGCGGATCTGCCAGGGCAGCCACGGTGGCCGGTTGGTGAGCGCGTCGTGCAGTTCGGCGTGCACGGCGGCCAGTTCGTCGCGATGGGCGGCCAGATCGGCCACGGTGGCCTCGGCCCGGGCGAGGACCTGGGCCCACTGCTCGGCCTGGCGTTCCGCGTCCTGCACCGAGGCCACCGCATCCTCGTGCCCGGCGGCCTGCTCCCGGGCCTGCTCACGGCGACGGGAGACGGCGGCCAGCTGCGCGGCGATCTGCTCGGTGCGTTGCAGCAGGCGGTCCCGCCCTGCGGTCAGCAGGGAGGTCTGCTCCGCCGCGTGCACGGCAGCCTGCGCCTGGTCGAGCCGCTCGACGTCCTCCTGGGCCAGGGCGGCGCGGATCCGGTCCATGGCCTCGCGGTCGGTGTGCGCGTGGTTGGCGCGGGCCTCGTCGTCGAGTTCCCGGAGCCGGTCGTCCCGCCGGACGCGCACCGCCGCGGCGCGATCGAGGGAGAGCCACCGGTGGCCGGCGATGTCGGGATGGGCCACCCCCTGCGCGGCCTCCGGGTCGGCGTCCACGTCGGGCACCCGCACGGCCACACCGGGCCGGCGCTGGGCGGGGCCGGCGAGGGAGAGGTCGATCAGCACGGCGTCGACCGGGCCGGGCACGGGCGCGGTGACCAGCACCGTCTTCCCGGCGGCGAGCGCCCGGTGGACGGCCTCCACCACGGTCTCGGTGCGCCGCTCGCCGGGCTCGCCCCACACCAACCAGCCGCCGCCGGTCAGCGTGGCGGCCAGGGCGCGGGCCTGCGCGGCGTCCAGGTGCCCGGGGTCGACCGTCCGGTCCAGGCCGCGGGCCGACCACAGATCGGCGACCCGGGCCCCGCGGTGCGCAGACTCCAGCTGGGTGAGCATCCGCCGCTGTCGGTCCAGCTGCTCGTCCTGGGCGTAGCCGACCCAGACCAGGTCGGCGCCCGGCAGCTCCGCCCGGACCTCGGGCGTCACCTCCAGCACCAGGTGATCCCCGGTGGAGGCGTACTTCAGCTCCAGCGGGACCCGCCGCGGCGGGGTCACCGGCCAATCGGGGTCTGTCCCACCGGCCGCCGCATCGGCGTCGCCGCTGGCGTCCATCAGCACGAAGGCCCGGGTGTCCCACCCGCCGGGCGGGGTGTGCCGGGGGGTGAGGTGCAGCAGGCTGCGGTCGGGCATGTCCTGCGCCTCGGGCACCACCGGCCGGATGCGGGACACCTGCGCGCGTTCGGAGATGGCCGCGCGCAGGCCGAGCACGGCCTCGGCCCGGATCTCCAGCCACGTCAGCGGACGCCCGGCGGGGGCGTCGGGACGAGGGGTGACGCGCTCGGACACGGCGGACTCCTGGGGATCGGGAGGGGTGGAACGGGGCACGGCAGCCCCATCCTTCCAGGCGCCGACGGGGCTCCGACCCACCGGCGGGCCGGCCGCCGACCACCCCGGCCCGACCTCACCGCGCCCGGGCCATGCCCCGTTCCACGGCGTCGATCAGGTAGGGCCGCAACGACTCCGGCGCGATGGTGGTGTCCACCGAGCCGACCCGTTCGGCCCGCTCGATGGTGTGGATGGCCTCGAACTCGCCGGCCACCTCACCGAGCTTCTCCGACCGGACGGAGGCCCGGACGTCGGCCAGCTCCACCCGCAGCCGGCCGCGGTCCGCGGCGGGGGCGGCGGCCACGGCGGCCTCCAGCTCCCGCACCCGGGGGTCGGCGGCGGTGCGGGCGTTGACGTCGCGGGTGAACACCACGGCGGCGGCCGGCGCGCCGCCGAGCACCGAGGCGAACGAGCCCTCGACGGCGACGACCTCCATGTTGTCGTTCAGGGCGCCGGAGAACACCACGAAGGCGCCGCCGTGGTACCGGGAGATGACGCAGAAGACGATCGGCCCGTCGAAGTTGACGATGGCCCGGCCGATCTCGGCGCCGTACTCCAGCTGCAGGTTCCGCAGTGACTCCGGGGAGCCGTCGAACCCGGACAGGTTGGCCAGCACGACCAGCGGGCGGTTGCCGCTGACCGCGTTGATGGCCCGGGCGACCTTCTTGGACGACCGCGGGAACAGCGTTCCGGACGTGAACAGGTCGGGTCCGTCGGCGGGCAGCGCGCCCCGCCGCGGGATCGGCCGTGACTCGATGCCGATGACCTCGACCGGATGTCCGCCCAGGTGCGCGTCCACGACCACCCCGGTGTCTGCCTCGGCCATGCCGGCCCACCGCTCCAGGGTCGGGTGGTCCTGGTCGACGATCGACTCGATGACGGTCCGGATGTCGAACGGCTTCTTGCGCTCCCGGTTCTTCTCCACCGAGAAGATGTCGCCGACGGTGGTGAAGTCGCTGTCGGCCAGGGCGTGCGGGTACTCGCGGACGTCCCGCTCGCGCGGGTCGGTGGTGACCGCCGGGCGGGGGAACCGCTCGCCGGGGGCCAGGTAGGCGTGCTCGTAGTGGGCGAACAGGATGTCCACCGCGGCACGCAGGGTCGGCGCCCAGTACTGCGCCTCGCCGTTCGGGCCCATGATCCGGTCGTAACCGCCGATGCCGAAGTTGTCCTCGGCGGACACCCCGCCGGAGTAGTCCAGCGAGTGCTTGCCGGTCAGCACCATCGCACTGTCCGGGGTCATCACCAGGATGCCCTTGGTGTGCGGCAGCATCGTGGCCTCGGCGTTCCAGTACGGCTGGGCGCCGACGTTGATGCCGGCGACCACGATGTTCACCTCGCCGCCGTCCTGGGTGAAGGTGATGAGCCGGCGCAGCGCACGGGCGACCGCGTCCATGTTCTCGGTGCCGCTGTCCATCGAGATGGTGGCGCCGGAGGAGAGCGTGAACCACTCCACGGGGATGCCCCGCTCGGCCGCGAGATCGACGGCCGCGACGATCAGCGCGCACTCGGCCACCGCCACGGTGCCCAGCGCCTTGGTCGGGTCACCGAACAGGGCGACCCGCTCCATGCCTTCGGGGTAGCGCTCGGTCGGCGCGCTGACCAGGCCGGCGACGATGCCGGCGCGGTTGCGGCCGTAGGGGCGGTCCACCGGTGTGAAGGCGCCGTCGGTCAGGTCGTACTCGACGAAGCTGCCCTGCTCGCCGGTCAGCAGCGGGACGATCTCGTAGGGGTAGACGGTGCCGCGGGCCGCGGACCGCTGGACCTTCTGGGTGTAGTCGTCGAGCGGGGCGATGGGTTCCGTCGGCGGGTCGGTGACCTGGACGGACAAGCCGCGACCGGGGGCCTCCCGGAAGCTGAGCGCGACGGCCCGGACGGGCAGGTCGGGCCGCTCGCGGAGCTTGGCCAGGACGGTGATCTCCTCCAGACCCGCGCCAACCGACAGCGGCACGCTGCCCCGGGCGAAGCCGATGAGCTCCCGCAGCGGCAGCTCGATCGTCGGCCACACGTGCAGGATCACCCTGTTCGCGTCCAGCCGCTGCCGGGTGCCGCGGGTGGCCTGCACCCGCCGGATGCTGTCCAGGCAGGCGGCGAGCATCCGCTCGGCGGCCGGGAAGGCGATGACGGCGCCGGACGCGTCCCGCAGCGGGGTCACGTCGCGGACGGCGGCCAGGGCCACGAGTCGCTCGTCGGACGGGTTGTCCGGCGCGACGCAGTGCACCAGGTACACGTCGTCGGCGGCGGGCAGCCGGGTGCCGACGAAGTTCTTGAGCCGCCAGAGGTCCAGCCGCTGGGCGATCAGCGGGTGCAGGCCGCGGACGATCCGCTCCTCGGCCACGCCGGTGTCACCGGTCGGGCGGAAGGTGAACTGCTCGACGCCCTGGTCGGGTCCGCTGACCACGCTGACGGTGACGCGGCGGCCACGGGCCAGCACCGGGACGGTGTCGACGGCCGCGCGGAGCTCGTCGGACACCGCCTCGGAGTCGGCGGGGCGGTCGGGCCAGGAGAGGTAGATGTCGGTGACGACCTGGGTGGGATCCGCGGCCGTGGCCGCCACCTCGGCGATCGCGGCCAGCGAACCGGCGAGGCCCGGGTGGTCGGCGACGGTGGACACCAGGTGCAGGGTGCGGCCCTGCAGTTCGAAGTCACCGACCACGGCCGGCCGGCCGGCCAGCTCCCGGGTCCGCAGGTTGGTCAGCTGCCGGATGGAGTAGTACCGGCGGGTCATCGCCTCGAGCATCGGGGCGAGCTCGACCCCCCCGGCCAGCACCTGCTCGGCGAGCACGCCGATGAGCGGCTCCGGGCTGTTCTCCATCGTGCGCATGCGCTCGAGGTGGTCCGCGGCGTGCGGGTTGGCCGCGAGATAGCCGAGCTCGGCACGGATCTCGCGGTAGACCTCGGTGCGGGCCTGCTCGATCAGCGGCCGGTCGAACACCCGGAACCGGACGTTGCGGGCCAGGTCGCCGACCACCGGGTAGCGCAGCTGGGTGGCCACGATGAGTCGCTCGATGACCTCGCCGACCTCCTCGCGGACGCCCTCGTCCAGGACGGCGTCGACGGTGAGCCAGCGCTGCAGCAGGGCGGTGACCACCGGGATCTGGTCGGCACCACGGTCCAGGGCCAGGAAGACGCGGAACACCGCCTCCTCCAGCGGGTCGCCGGTCTCGTCCTCGGCCACGCCGTAGTGGGCGAGCACGCGGGCCAGGCGCTGGCGGAACGAGCCGGGCAGCCCCTCCCGGTCCGCGTCCAGGGAGTGCAGGTAGGTGTGGAAGTACTCGCGGGGGCTGTGCACGCGCTCGTCGGAGTCGTGCTCGTCGCGGGCGGGCCGGTTGCGGGACAGCTCGCACAGATCGGCGAAGGTGGCCAGCAGGGACAGCTCGGCGCGGACCAGCTCCCGGTCGTCGTCGGGCACGGCGGCCCGGTGGGTCTCGTACTCGGCGGACAGCTCGCGGGCCCGCTCGGCCGACACGTCGTAGCCGGTGACCAGCCCGCGCAGGGCGGTGAGGGCGGCCAGGGCGCGGGCCCGCGCATCGTCCTGCGACTCCTGGGCACCGGTGGTGAAGATGATGGTCGGCCGGGACGAGGCCGCGACCCCGTCGTCCGCCCGGTCCAGACGGACCAGCGGCGCCCCCGCGTCGACCTGGGAGTTCACCCCGGCCAGCACCTCGCGGACGCGGCCGGCGTAGGGCGCCCGCACGGGCGTCTCCATCTTCATGCTCTCCAGCACGGCGACGGTGTCCCCGGCCTGCACGTCGCTGCCCACCGTGACGGGGATGGCCACGACCACGGCCGGCGCGGACGAACGCAGGATGCCGCCCTCGTCCTGGCTGACCCGGTGGCTGACCCCGTCCACCTCGACCAGGCTGGACGCCTCGCCGGTGACCGAGACGACGGCGTGCCGGCGCCCGGCGACGACGATGCGGCTCTCGTGGGCGGACAGCCGCTCCACGGTCACCGGCACCATCTGCTCCGCGACGTGCACCCGGAACTCGCCGGGGCTGACCTCGAACACCTCCAGGGAGTAGGAGTTGCCGAGGTGGCCGAGCTCGACGGTGCGCCCGACGGTCTGCGCCGCGCGCGGGCGACCGCCGCGGGCCGACCGCAGGAACGCGTCCCGGGCCTGGGACTCCGCGCTCTCGTAGGCGTTGACGGCCACCGCGAGGAGCGCGACGTCGGCACCGGGGGCGAGCACGGTCTCGTCGACCGCGCCGACCCGGTCGAGCCAGGCGGTGTCGGCGGTGCCGTCGACGACCTCGGGCCGATCGAGCAGGTCGAGCAGGAACGACTTGGTGGTGGTGCCACCCCGGAGCACCACGGTGGTCTCCCGCAGCGCGCAGCGCAGTCGGGCCATCGCCTCCGAACGGGTCCGGCCCCAGGCGATGATCTTGGCGACCATCGAGTCGTAGTCCGGCGGGATGACGTCGCCGGTGGCGATGCCGGTGTCCACCCGGATGCCGGGCCCGCTGGGCAGGGTCAGCAGCTCGACGGCACCGGGCGAGGGGGCGAACCCGGCGTCGGCGTCCTCGGCGTTGAGCCGCGCCTCGATGGCGTGGCCGAACGGCGGCGGCACCTCGCCGGTCAGCCGCTCCCCGTTCGCCACCCGGATCTGCAGTTTGACCAGGTCCAGGCCGGTGGTCTCCTCGGTGACCGGGTGCTCGACCTGCAGTCGGGTGTTGACCTCCAGGAACGCGAAGGTCTTCTCCTGCGGCTGGTACAGGAACTCCACGGTGCCGGCGCCGCGGTAACCGGCCGCCCGGACCAGGGCGGCGGCCCGGGCCGCCAGATCGGCGGACTGCTCGGGGGTGAGCGCGGGTGAGCTGGACTCCTCGATGAGCTTCTGGTTGCGCCGCTGGATGGAGCAGTCGCGCACGCCCGGCGTCCACACGGTGCCGTGGTTGTCGGCCATCACCTGGACCTCGATGTGCCGGCCGCCCTGCACGAGGCGCTCCATGAAGATCACCGGGTCGCCGAAGGTGTGCTGGGCCTCGATCCGCACCCGCTCGAGCGAGGGCAGCAGCTCGGCCGGGTCGCGCACGATGCGGATGCCGCGCCCGCCGCCGCCGCTGCGGGCCTTGAGGATGAGCGGGAACCCGATCGCTGCCGCGTGCTCCAGCGCCTGCTCGGGAGACTCCACGGGGCCGCCGCTCCACGCGGCGACGGGCACGCCGTTGGCCTCGGCCATGATCTTGGCCTGCACCTTGTCGCCGAGCATCCGCATCGCCTCGGCGGGCGGGCCGATGAAGGTGACGCCGATCCGCTCGCACAGTTCGGCGAACGTCGGGTCCTCGGCGACGAAGCCCCAGCCGACCCAGGCGGCGTCGGCGCGGGCGGCACGCATGGCGCGTTCCAGCTCGGCGTGATCCAGGTACGGGCTGCCCAGCGAACCCTTGTCGCGGAGCACCACGGACTCGTCGGCGGCCCGGACGAACAGGGCGCTGCGCTCGGCCGCGGTGTGCAGCGCGATGACGCGGATGCCGTACCCGAACTCGGCGTTCAGTTCCCGTACCGCGCGGATGAGCCGGACGGCCGGCTCACCTCGGTTGATCACGGCGATCCGACTGAACATCAACGCTCCTTCACGGGCAGCTTCCGGACGACCGACGGCAGGGTGGCGACCGCTCCGGGGGACGAGTGTTCCACGACCCTCCGACGGCCGTCACCGAGCGACGCACCGGGGGTCTTGACCCCTCGGCATGGTGGGGGTTTACTCAACACGTCAGTTGAGCAACAGATCCATTGAAGAAGAGGCCTCGATGGTCGACGACCGGGACATCCAGGCCGGCCTCGACCGCGCATTCCTGGCCCTGGCCGATCCGGTCCGCCGGGCGATCGTCGCCCGGTTGAGTCGGGGTCCGGCCACCGTCACCGAGCTGGCCGAGCCGCACGCCATCAGCACCCAGGCGGTCTCCCGGCACATCCAGGTGCTCGAGCTGGCCGGTCTGGTCACCCGGTCCCGGGACGCCCAACGGCGCCCGGTGCACCTGGCCCCGGCCGCACTGGCCGAGCTGACGGCCTGGATCGACGAGCACCGGCTCGCCCACGAGCGACGCTTCCGCGCCCTGGACGCCGTGCTCACCGCGACGCGCACACCACCCACCATCACCCCGGGCACCCACCCGGCAGAGCAGGAGGAGCCATGAGCAACCCCGTCCACATCGATGCCCCCGAGGGCGTCCCGTTCATCGAGATCCGACGCGAGTTCGACGCCCCCGTCGCCGCGGTCATGAACGCCCACCGGGACCCGGACCTGGTCCGGCAGTGGCTGGGCCCGGACGGCTACGAGATGGCCGTCGACACCTGGGACTGCCGCAGCGGGGGCAGCTACGCCTACGTGCACACGGACCCGGCCGGCGCGCTCTTCGGCTTCCGCGGTTCGTTCCACACCGTGCGGGACGACTTCATCGTGCAGACCTTCGAGTTCGACGGCTGGCCCGATGTCGTCTCGCTGGAGACGCTGACGCTCACCGCCCTGGACGACGAGCGCTGCGCGCTGCGGATCTGGTCGACCTATCCCACGGTCGAGGCTCGCGACGGCATGGTGTCCAGCGGCATGGAGCACGGGCTGACCCAGGGCTACGCCAAGCTGGACGGACTGCTGGCCTGATCCAGGTCCACCCCGACGAAGACCGGCTCGGGGTGCAGCCGCACCCCGAAGGCGGCGTGCACGCCGTCCCGGATCTCCCGGGCCAGCGCGAGCAGGTCCTCGGTGCTGCCGCCGCGGTTGGTCAGCGCCAGGGTGTGCTTCGACGACAGGGCGGCGCCGCCCCGCGGGCCCGGGTGCCCCTTGGTGAAGCCGGCCCGGTCGATCAGCCAGGCGGCGGACAACTTCACCGTGCCGGGATCGGCGCCCGTCACGGGATAGGACGGGTAGGTGACCTCGGCGCCGAGCCGGGCGCGGATGGCGCTGTCGGCGTCCCGCGCGCGCTCGGCGTCCAGGATCGGGTTGGTGAAGAACGATCCGGCGCTGCGGGTGTCCGGGTCGGCGTCATCCAGCACCATTCCCTTCCCGCGGCGCAGCTCGAGCACGGCGGTGCGCACATCGGCGGCGGGCGCGGTGCCGCCGAGCGGGACGCCCAGACTGCGGGCCAGCTCGGCGTAGCGCACCGGGACCTCGTCACGGGTGAGCGCGAAGGTGACCGCGGTGACCACCGCACGCTCGCTGCCGCGCAACACCGACGTCCGGTAGCCCAACTGCAGCTCGTCGGCCGTCAGGACAGCGGCCCGGTGGGCAGTGCGGTCGTAGACCTCCACCGACACCAGCGTGTCGGCGATCTCGCTCCCGTACGCGCCGACGTTCTGGACGGGGGTGGCCCCGGTCGATCCGGGGATGCCGGAGAGCGGCGCCAGCTCGCCGTACCCGTCGGACACCGTGCGGGCGACCAGGGCGTCCCAGTCCTCGCCCGCACCGACGGTGACCAGATCGCGACCGGGGACGACCGGGTCGGGAGCGACGGCGTATCCGCTGATCTCGATGCGGACCACCGGGCAGGGCACCCCGTCGTCGGCGACGACGAGGTTCGACCCGCCGCCCAGCACCAGCACCCCGGTCCCCGCGGCGTCGGCCGCCCCGACCAGGTCGGCGACCTGCCCCGCGGTGCGGGCGCGGTGCAGCGCGGGGGCCGGGCCGCCCAGGTGCAGGGTGGTCAGCTCGGCCAGCCGGACGGGCACGGCGGGGGTGTCGGCTTCGGCGGTCGAGGTCACCGTCACCAGGGTAGAGCCCGGTGTTCGCGCGGGCGGCTCGTGCCGGTCACGCGGAGACGCCCGGCGGACCCTGGGGGATCCGCCGGGCGCCCACCGGCCCGGGGTCAGGCCGAACTGCCGCTGCCCGCGTAGTTGGCCTTGGCGTGCTTGCGGACCTCCTTGTAGTACCGGTTGGCCACGGCGTAGCAGGCCTCCCGCTTCAGGCCGGCCTTGTAGGCGTCCCGGCAGTCGATGCGCATGTTGTTCTTCAGGAAGTTGTCGCAGGTCAACCGATCCCACCCGCTGATGGAGCTGTAGCAGCGGTCGTGCAGCAGGCAGGACCCGTGGAAGTCGGCCTTGCCCCAGTGATCCGGGATCCACCAGCTCTTCCAGTTGTTGTTCCCGGGCCCGCACCAGTCGTCGCCGGCCGAGGACGCGGAGCTCGCAGCGGCCACAACCGCACCGTTGATCGTCGGGGCCGCGGCCACCGCCGACGACGGACCCGCCGCGGACGCCGCGGGAGCGAGCATGCCGCCGAGCAGCAGGGCGCAGCCGACGAGCAGGATCACCGCCATCCCGCGTCGTGAACGATTGTCCGGCAACACTTCTCGATCCATCTTCTGCTCCCTGTCCCGGGGTGGAGTACCGATGGCAGAACTGTGACAGCTCGGCGGGATCGGGCCCAGAGCAGGAACGGAAAAGTAAATTCCTTATCTCCTGGACGGCTCCGTCGATCGGCCGGAGGGCGGCGCGAGCGGCGGCCCGCGGACACCGGCGTTAACCTCCGGCCATGGCGCGACGCTCGGCGGAGCAGACCCGACAGCTCCTGTTGGACACCGCGGTGACGATGCTGCACGAGCAGGGCCCCGCCGCCGGCGTGCTCCACATCCGCCTCAGTGAGGTGGTCGCCCGGGTCGGGCTGACGACCGGTGCCGCCTACCGGCTGTGGGACGACCAGCGGGACTTCCACGACGAGCTCGCCGTCGTCGCGCTGCGCTGGCGCGACCGGTCGCTGTGGGATCGGACCGAACGGGCGGTGGCCCCCGCGGTGGCGGCCGCTGCGCCGCTGACGGAGGTCCTCCGACAGGGGGCTGCAGCGAACGTGCAGACCCTGCCCGACGACGCCGGCATCCTGCTGGTCCTCGCGCTCCGGGCGACCGCCCATCACCATGCGGCGCTGAGGCGGGCGGTGGCCGGCCGCCGTGCGGAGGCCGTCGAGGCCTTCGGCCGGCTCTACCTGCGGGTGATGGAGGCCTACGGTCTCCGGCTCCGACCGCCGTTCACCGTCGACCACCTGTGTGCCGCGTTCACCGCCGTGGTCGAGGGATTCGGTGTGCAGACGGCGGCCGGCGAGGCGCCGCCTACGGTCCGGTGGGCGGCCGACGGGACCGACGAGCAGGACTGGAGCCTGCTGGGGGTGTGCCTGATGGGGGTCGTCGACCGGATGACCGAGCCGGCCGCGGCCCCTCCGGGTCCCGGGGAGTGACCCGTCCCCCACCGCCCCGATGCGCCCCGACACCGCTGCCGCGGGGATGATCGGGGGGACCGCCCGCCCCGACCCCCAGGAGCCTCCGTGCCCACTCCGCTGTCCGTCCGCCAGGAGTTCGACGTCCCCCCGGCGCAGCTGTACGCCCGGCTCAAGGACCGTGATTTCGTCACCGGCCGGTTGAACGCCTCCGGTGGCCAGGACCCCGAGGTGGTCAGCCTGGACGTCGTCGGCGACGACATCACGATCGTCACCCGGCAGGGCATCCCGGCCGCGATCCTGCCGTCGATGGTCTCCGCGATGATCCCGGGTGACCCGGTGACGGAGCGGACCGAGACCTGGCGCCCCGTCGCCGACGGTTACGAGGCGACGTTCTCCGTGGTCGTCAAGGGTGCTCCGGCATCGTTGAAGGGGACAATGGCGTTGCGTCCGATGGGGACGGGCACCGAGCTCGTCGTCGACGGTGCGGCCAGCGTCCCGATCCCGCTCTTCGGCGCCAAGGTCGAGAAGATGGTGGCCGAGCAGGTCGAGGGTGTGCTGCGCCGCGAGGAGCGGTTCATCAAGGCCCAGCCCGCCGGCTGACCCGGCCGGCGCGAGCCGCCCACCGCACCGACAGCAGGACGAGCACCCCCACGCGGGGTGGAGCGAGGAGATCGACGATGGCCGGCGAACCGGGCGAACTGTTCGAGCTGCACCTGGAGCGACCCGAGCTCGACGACCTCGGCAACCCCGTGCTGGTCGTCGCCCTGGACGGGTACATCGACGCCGGCGGCGGTGTCCGGCTGGCCGTGTCCGCCCTGCTGGAGTCCCTCGAGCACACCCCGGTGGTCACCTTCGACGTCGACCAGCTCATCGACTACCGGGCCCGGCGTCCCGCGTTGACGTTCCACGACAACGCCTACACCGCGTACCAGGCGCCGACCCTGCAGGTGCATCGGCTGGTGGACGAGGGCGGCACCCCGTTCCTGCTGATGTCCGGCCCGGAGCCGGACGTGCAGTGGGAGCGGTTCATCCGCGCGGTCGCCCAGGTCGTCGACCGGCTGAACGTGCGGATGACGGTCGGGCTGCTGGCCATCCCGATGGGTGTCCCGCACACGCGCCCGACGGGCATGACCCAGCACTCGTCACGGCCCGGGCTCCTCCCGCCCCAGGAGGACCGCACGGGCACCATCCAGGTCCCCGGGCACCTCGGCGGTCTGCTGGAACTGCGGTTCGGGCAGGACGGCCGGGACGCGATCGGGTTCGCCGCGCACGTCCCGCACTACCTGGCCCGCTCGGAGTACCCGGAGGTGGCCCGCACCCTGATCCAGGCCACCGCGGACGCCTGCGGACTGCTGCTGCCGACCAGCTCGCTGGACGCCGCGAGCGCCGAGCTGCGCACCCAGCTGGCCGAGCAGATCGCCGAGAACGGCGAGGTCGCCGACGTCGTCCGGGCGCTGGAGGAGCAGTACGACGCGTTCGCCTCGGCCTCCGGTCGCGGTCTGCTGGCCGAGTCGGCGCCGCTGCCCACGGCCGACGAGCTGGGTGCCCAGTTCGAGGCTTTCCTGGCCGATCGCGAGCCGCCCACCGGCTGACCGGGGCCCCCATCGGGGTGCCCGGGCCGGCCCCCCTCCCCGGCGACGTACCGTCTGGTCGTGGCCAGACCTCCCCGCACGAAGAACGGCGTCCCCGAACGCCGGATCGCGCTGCCCGAACGCCGGGAGTACGGGCCGTTCGTGGCCATCGGTTTCCGCATCCTGATCGCCCTGAGCTGTGTGGCGATCACCGCGGTCGTGGTCTACCTGGAGCGGGACGGGTACCGCGACGTCGACGGCAAGGTCAACAGCCTGCTGGACGCGTTCTACTACGCCACCGTCACCCTCTCCACCACCGGCTACGGCGACATCACCCCGATCACCGACGCCGCCCGGCTCACCAACATCCTGCTCATCACCCCGTTGCGGTTCCTCTTCCTGATCGTCCTGGTCGGCACGACGATCGAGGTGCTCACCGAGCGCAGCCGTCAGCAGTTCCGCTACAGCCGCTGGAGGAAGCGCGTGAAGAAGCACACCGTGGTCATCGGGTACGGCACCAAGGGTCGGTCGGCGGTGTCCGCGTTGCTCGACCAGGGCTACCCGGCCGACCGCATCGTGGTCGTCGACCTGGACGGCGCCAACATCAAGGTCGCCACCGGGGACGGCTGCGTCGGGGTGATCGGCGATGCCCGCCGCGAGGAGGTGCTGCGGCAGGCGGCCATGTCCTCGGCCGACAAGGTCGTCGTGGCCACCGACCGCGACGACACCTCGGTGCTGGTGACGCTGACCGCCCGGCGGCTGGCGCCGCACGCCACCATCGTGGCGGCCGCACGCGAGGAGCAGAACATCGCGGTGCTCAAGCAGGGCGGCGCCGACGTCGTCATCCCGACCGCGGAGTCGGCCGGTCGGTTGCTCGGGCTGTCGATCATCGCCCCGAACGCCGGTGAACTGATGGAGGACCTGCTCGAGCCGGTCGCCGGGCTGCAGATCGCCGAGCGCGAGGTGCGTCCGGAGGACGTCGGTCTGTCCCCCGCCCGGCTCACCGCGCAGGGCGAGATCGTGCTGACGGTGATCCGCAACGGCGTCCACCACCGGTTCGACTCCGGCGGGGTCAAGGTCTTCCAGCCCGGGGACCGCATCGTGGTGATCCGCGGCACCGGGATCGAGTCGCCCCCCGAAGAGGACGGCGGCGCCGGCGCGGAGCGGCGCCGGGACCGCAACACGGCCTGATCGACGACGGTCGTGGCCCCGGGGTCCGGGGCCGACCGGTCACCAGCCGATCTCACCGCACGAGGTGTGGTCGGCCGGCTCGACCTGCAGGGTGGCGTGCGCGATGGCGTGCTGGAGGGCGAGCACGTCCCGGGCCTGGTCGAGCACCCGGTGGGCATCGACCCCGGGCGTGGTGACCAGGTGCGCGGTGGCCACCGTCATGCCGGAGGTGAGCTCCCACAGGTGCAGGTCGTGCACGGAGACCACGCCCTGCACGGCGCCGAGGTCCGCCGCCACGACACCGACGTCGACCCCGTCCGGGACCTGCTGCCCGAGCACCCGCAGCACCGACCGGCCCAGGCCGACCGCCCGCACCAGCACGAACACCGCGATGATCAGGGCCACGACGAGGTCCCACACCGAGGAACCGGTCCACGCGATGAGCCCGGCGGCGATGATGACGCCGATCGAGCCGGCCGCGTCGCCGAGCACCTCGAGGTAGGCCGCACGCAGGTTCAACGACTCCTTGGACCCGGCCTTGAGCAGGATCAGCCCGACGGCGTTGATGGCCAGCCCGATCAGCCCGACGATCAGCAGGGGCAGCGAGGACACCGCGACCTCGCCGCCCTCACCGGCCCGGCCGACCGCCTCGACGATGACGAAGACGCCCACTCCGAGCATGAGCAGCACGGTCAGCCCGGCGGAGAACACCTCGGCGCGGTACCGCCCGTACGACCAGCGGCCGGTGCCGTCCGGGCGGGCGGCGATCCGGGTGGCCAGCAGCGAGGCACCCAGCGCGACCACGTCGGTGGCCATGTGGCCGGCGTCGGCGATCAGCGCGAGCGAATTGGTGACGAGCCCGACGACGAGCTCCACGACGAAGAAGCCGGCGGTGAGCGCGAAGGTCACCGCGAGGCGGCCGCGGAAACGTCCGGCCGTCGAGGCCGACCCGCCGTCCGAGCCCCCGTTCCCAGCGCCGTGGCCGCCGTGGCCGCCGGAGTGCCCGTGGTGCCCGCTCATCGCCCGGCCGCCCGGAGGGGATGGACGACATCGTTCGCAGGAGCGTGCACGGCGGTCCGTTCGGCCGGGGCCCGGCGGGGCCTGGAAGGGTGCACCCGCGGAGGCAGGCTGCCCATTGTCACCCATCGACCGTCGCCCGTTCGGAGGATGTGGGGCACCCCGCATCCCAGCGACGGGTCACCGGCCGCCGGACAGGGCAGGATGACCGGGTCCCCGTCGTCGAGACCGTGCGGCGGAACGATCGTGCGACCCAGAAGGACCGAGGACGCGATGACCGCTCCCGATTTCTCCCCCCGCTCCGCCGCGGCCGGCGTCGAGCTGGCCCGCAGCCTGGCCGACAATCCGGAGGTCACCCAGGCCCTGCACGCCCTGGTCGAGATGGCGCTGGCCGCGGGGATCTGCGACGAGGCCAGCGTCACCCTGGTCGGCAAGGACGGATCGGTGGATTCCGCGGCGGTGTCCTCACCGTCCGCCGGGGAGGCCGACGCACTGCAGTACGAGCTGGGCGAGGGCCCGTGTCTGCGGGCCGCGGAGACGTCGGGCGTCTGGGTGGTCCCGGACACCCGGTCCGACGCGCGTTTCCCGCGCTGGGGGCCGGCGGCGGCCGATTCGGGTGTGGGCGCGACGGTGAGCGTGCACCTGTTCACCGAACGCCGCGCGCTGGGCGGGCTGAACCTGTACCGGGCCGCGGCCGGCCCGATCTCCGAGGACGACATCGAGGCCGCCCGCATGGTGGGTGCCCACGCATCGGTCACGCTGGCCCGGCTCCGTACCGAGCGGGAGCTGTGGCGGGCGGTGGACGCCCGGCACCTGATCGGGCAGGCCCAGGGCATCCTCATCGAGCGGCTGGGGCTCACCCCCGAACGCGCGTTCGCCGTGCTCAAGCGCTACTCCAGCGACCACAACCGCAAGCTCAACGACGTGGCCCGCGATCTGGTCAACACCGGGCAGCTGCCCGGGCAGGCCCGCCCGGCGGCCCGGGCCGACGTCGATCTGCAGGACGCGGACTCCGCCGGCTGAGCGCATCCGCGGACCGTCCGCAGGCCGGCCCGGCGCCGATCAGGCGCAGGCGGTGCGCAGCTTGCCGGTGATGTCCCGCAGCCAGCGGGAGATCTGCATCTGGCTGACGCCGACCTCCTGCGCGATCTGCGACTGCGACCATCCGTGCTGGAAGCGCAGGTCGACGACCTTGCGCTCCTGGTCGCTGAGGATGCTCAGCAGCCGCTCCACCGCGAGCCGGTCCTCCACGCGGGCCAGGTCGTGGTCGACCTCGCCGTAACTCTGGGCCATCACCCAGCCGGTCCCCGCGTCCGCGTCCAGCGACGGCGGGCGGCAGAGCGCCACCGCGGTCCGGGCCTCGGCCACCGCCGCGGCCGACACCCCGACGATGCGGGCGATGTCCGGGTCGGTCGGACGCCGCCCGTGCCGCTGCCAGAAGATCTGCTCGGCGTCGCCGATGGCCACCCGCAGTTCCTGCACCCGGCGCGGCGGGCGCACCGTCCAGGAGTGGTCGCGGAAGTACCGCTTGATCTCCCCGGAGATGGTCGGCACCGCGAACTGCAGGAAGTCCTCGCTGCGGTCGGGCAACCAGCGCGCCACCGACTTGACCAGGCCCAGGCTGGCCAGCTGCTCGAGATCGCCCCGCTCCACCCCTCGGCCGCGGTAGCGGGCGGCGATGGACCGGGCGACCGGCAGGTACTCGCGGACGACGACCGCCCGGCGACGGGCCTGCTCCCCGGCGTCGGTCGACTCGGTGATGTCGGCGAGCAGCTGCATCATCCGGCGGGCCCGCTCGGGCGAGGGCGCCGCCGCGATGGTGGACGGCGGCCTTGGGGCACCGGCCGACCCCGCGGATCGGGGTGCGGTCCCCACGCGGTCCAGGGGGGCCTCGTCGGCCGACTCCTCGCCTCCAGCACCGTGTGCAGCGCTCTGCGCATCGGTGAACTGCGCGGCGGCGAACTGTGCGGCAGCGGCGAACCGTGCTGCTGCGGATGCCGACGGGGTGGGGTCCGACCGCCCGTCGAGCATGCTCGGCACAGGGACGGGCGTCTCGGGTCGGATCAGGGTGGGGGCGCTCAGGGGTGCCATGGAAGTCTCCCTCGAGAAATAAGACTTCCTGGCTGCCCTGCTGAACCAGAGAAGGACGAGTATGGCCGACGCACTCGACGGTCGCGCCGAGGCCCGGCGGTGCTACCGGTCGGAACGGCCCGGCGCGGTGACCACGTCGCTCTGCCCGGTGGTGGTGATCTGGTCGCGGCCGGTGCCGTCCCCGGTCTGCTCCCCGCCGCTGAGGACGAGGACGAGGATGACGGCGATGATCACTGCGACGAAGGCGATCGCGACGTACAGCAGCAGGAAGCGCTTGCCCCGGGCGCCGGGGCGGGCGGGCGATCCGGACCGTGACGTCTGCGTCATGTGGGGGGTACCTCGTTCTCGACATGCGGCGGTGCGGCGCCGGTCTTCTCGACGCCCTCTGCTCGGCCACACCACTACCGGCCCGTGGTCGGCGGCGGATGCATGATTCCGCTGTCAGGATCGGGGAATGACGATCGGACACACGCGACCGCTCCCCCCGGGTGCGCCACCCGGCGCGGGCCTGCCACCGGGCTTCGTGCTCGGGGTGACCAGCACCGCCGCGTCGGTGGAGGGGGACGACACCGCCGGCGGCCGGACCCCGTCGGTGTGGGACGTGGTGGCGCTGGCGCCGGGGCGCATCGCCGACGGCAGCACCCCCGCCGTGGGCGCAGCGCTGGCCGACCACTGGCCCGGTGATCTCGCCCTGCTGACGGGGCTGGGGGTGCCGGCCTTCCGGATGTCGCTGTCGTGGTCGCGGCTGCAGCCCGGCGGGCGCGGGTCGGCCGCCGCGGCCGGCGTCGAGTACTACGACCGCATGCTGGACTCCCTGCTCGCCGCCGGGATCGCCCCGTGGGTGACGCTGCTGCACTGGGACCTGCCCCTGGAGCTCATGCAGGAGGGCGGCTGGCTGGCCCGCGACACGGCCTCGGCGTTCGCCGAGTACGCGGCACTGGCCGCCGAGCGGTTCGGCGACCGGGTGGCCGCGTGGATCACCCATGACGAGGCCGTGCTGCACACCGCGTACGGCTACGCGGTGGGGATCGACGCCCCGGGGCTGACCCTGCTCGGCTCGGCCTTCGCCACCACCCACCACCAGTTGCTGGGGCACGGTCTCGCGGTGGCCGCCCTGCGGGCGGGGAGCGGGGCCCCGGTGGGGATCGCCAACCACCACACGGCGGTCGCCCCGGCCACCGGCGCCGTCGCCGACCGCGGCGCGGCGCGGTGGTACGACGGCTACCACAACCGGCAGTTCACCGATCCGCTGTTCCTGGGCCGGTACCCGGGCGCGCTGCTCCGGGCGCCCGGTGTGGACGAGAGCGTCGTCCAGGACGGCGATCTCGCCGTCCTGGCCGCTCCGCTGGACTTCTACGGCGTCGGCTACTACTCCCCCACCACGGTGACCGCGGTCCCCGAGAACCGCTCCGTGCCCTTCTCCCTGGACCATCCCGCCGACGCCGCGCACACGGACAACGGCCACCCGGTCGACGCGGCCGGGCTGACCACCGTGCTGACCGACCTGACCGCGCGGTACCCCGCTCTCCCGCCGCTGGTCGTCACCGGGAACGGCGCCGCGTTCGACGACCGGCCGGATCCGGCCGGCGGTCAGCGGGACGACCGGGCGCGCATCGCCTTCCTGGACGATCACCTGGCCGCGGTGGTGGCCGCGCGCGCGGCGGGCGCGGACGTGCGGGGCTACTTCCACCGGTCCCTGCTGGACGGGTGGGAGTTCGCCGACGGGCACACCGCCCGGTACGGCCTGGTGGCCGTGGACCGGGCGGATCTGTCGCGTCGGCCCCGGGCGTCGTTCCACCACTACGCCGACCTGGTCCGGCGTCACCGAGCCACGCACCCGACCGGTCCCGGTCCGGTGTGGCCGGCACGCTGATCGACCACCGGGACCGGGACGCGGGTCACCAGCGTTCGACGGTCACCGTGTTCAGGCTCTCGGCCGGCAGGTGGAAGGTGTCCGCCTGCGGGACGTACCGGGCCGCGTAGAGGCCGTCCACCCGCGGGACGAACAGGGCCACGCCGCCGCGCAGGATCCGGGTGGTCCCGGCCTGCTGGCCGTTCTCCAGGGTGACCGTGCCGCGGGGGGTGAGTCCGCCCGCATCCGCGGTGACCACGGCCAGCACGACCTCCACCACGCCGATGCGGACCGGGACGAGCACCAGCGTGGTGGCCGAGGCCGTCACCGTCACGGTGGCCTCCGCGGACACGGCGAGCACGGCCGCGTCCGCCCCGACCACACGGGCCCGGACGGGGTAGTCCCCCGGGGCCAGGGTGATCGGCAGCGTCAGCTGCGCCACGCCGCCGGTCACCGCGGCCGAACCGAGAACCGTGTCCCCGGAGGCGAACTCGACGGTGGTGGCCCCCGTCCCGGTGACCGTCGCGGTCAAGGTCACCGGCGCTGCACCCCACACCTGCCCGGCGGCGGAGGCGGCCAGGTCGACGGTCACCGCGGGAGCCGGCTCGGCGCCGGCGTCCAGGGCGAGGACGACCGGGTCGTGGTCGGACGACCGGTAGGGGTCAGGGGCGTAGAAGAGCGTGCCGTGGGTGTTGTACCGGCTGTACTCCAACGCGACGGACTCACCGGAGTTGATGTTCCAGATGTCGGCGCCGGTGGCCCGGTCCAGCGTGGCCCGGTCGACCAGGATGTGGTCCAGCGAGCCGGACAGCCCGGAGAACGAGTAGGACGAGGTCTCCACGTCGAGCTCGGGCTCCACATCGGCGTAGCCGGCGTCGGCGAGGAGGCGGATGGGATCCTCCTGGCCGTAGGAGTTGAAATCGCCGACGAGCACGGTGGCCAGCGGGTCGCCGGCCTCGGTGGTGTCGACCGTCGGCAGCCAGTCCGCCAGGGCCTGCGCCTGGCGGGTCCGGGCCCCGTTGTAGGCACCGGCGCCGTTGCCGGTGTCCACGTCGTCGCCGGTCGCCCCGGTCGCGCTCTTGGACTTGAAGTGGTTGACCACGAACAGGAACGGCTCGCCGTCGTAGGTCGGCGTGAAGACCTGACCGAGCGGCTCGCGGGCGTTGGCGAAGGCCTGCCCGTCGTCGCTCTGCGTCCCCAGGGCCCGTGCCTCACCGGTGCGGGTGACCATGGCGGGCTTGTAGATGATCGCGTTGGTGATGACGTCCATCCGGTCCGCCGGCGGCAGTTCCGCCGACGACGGGTTGGCCGCCCAGGTGCCGGCGCCGTCCCGCGCGTTCAGCGCGCCGACCAGGGTCTGCAGCGCCTCGTCCGGGGTCTCCCCCAGCGCGGCGGAGTTCTCGATCTCCATCAGGCCGACGACGTCGGCGTCCAGCGCGCTGATCGCGGCGACGATCTTGTCCTGCTGACGCTGCAGGTCGGCGGCGTCCCAGGCGCCGCGCTGGGCGCAGTCGTCCCGCACGGTGACGCCGTCGCCGGCCCGGTCGGTGTACGGCTCGCAGGTGGCCGTGTCGGTGCCCAGGGTGGTGAAGTAGTTCAGCACGTTGAACGACGCGACCCGCAGACCCCCGTCGCCGAGATCCTCGACATCCGGTGCAGCGGTGCGGGTGTCGGCGAACTCGACCGGGACGGCCGGGTCGCCGGCCACCACGGGGGCGGTGGGCTGGAACTTCCAGGCATTGTTGCGGCGATCGACGATGACGTCGCCGGTAAAGGTCACCGGGGCTCCGACCCGGACGGGGGCGGTGAGCGAGACGTACGGCGGGGTCAGCGCGCTGTTCGCCGGCCGGAGGAAGTCGATCGACGACCCGTCGTCCAGGGTGACCGCCCGTTCGGCGTTGTCGGCGGCGACGGCGAGCGCCTCCGCCGATCCGGGCACGGCGACCTCGGTGGGCTGGACCAGCGGCACCCCGCCGGCGGCCAGACCGACCTCGCCGTACTGGTTGGTGGAGTACGTGTTGGTCACGGTGAACTCACCGGTCGGCCGGACGAGGACGGACTCCAGCGCCTCGCGCTCGGCGTCGGTGGTCGGCCAGCCGGGCAGTTCGGTGGCGGTCACCGGAGCGGCGGGGTCGGCGAGCACCTCGACGACGTCCGCCTCGATCTCGGTGAGCCCGTTGAACTCGACCACCTCACCGGTGACGGTGACGTGGTCTCCGACGGCCACGGTGGCGGCCAGGGCGGGGGCGTACACCCAGATCGCCACGGACGCGGCGGGCGGATCGAGCGGGAGCGGTCCGCCGGTCCCGGGGGTCTGCAGGGCGAACCCGCCGAGCCCACCGGTGGGGAAGGCCGCGGTGACCACCCCGGCCGTGCTCACGCTCTGCCCGACCAGGGGCGACGCGTCACCCTCGCCCTGGATGTCGGCGATCGGTACGAGATCGCCCGGGGCGGCGGCGGCGGGCCCGACCGGGACGAGCAGCCCGGCCAGGACGAGGGCCGTTCCGGCCACCGCGGTGCACCGGGTACGGATGAGAGCCACGATCGAGTCCCCGTTCAGCAGGATCCACCGTCGGAGCGCGCACTGTGGCGCGTTCTTCCGGCAGGGTGTGTGGATCGTGTGAACGCTAGACGAGGGCACCGACAGCCGCCCGGTGACCGGGCAGCTGTTCACCGGGCGGACATGTGCCGGTCGGCCGCCCTGCCGACCGGGATCAGGTGACCACCGGCAGCTCGGCCAGGGCCGAGCTCAGCTCGTGGTGCAGGGACGGACCCGCGGTCAGGAAGCGGGTCGGCCCGCCCGGCAGCTGGACCAGCGCGGTGAACACCGCGCCGGCCTCCTGGGCGATCAACCCGCCGGCGGCGGCGTCCCAGGGCTGCAGGCCGACCTCGTAGAAGGCGTCCAGCTTGCCCGACGCGACCCAGCACATGTCCAGTGCCGCGGACCCGGTCCGGCGGATGTCCCGCACGGTGGGCAGCAACGCGGCGATCACCTGGCCCTGCAGGGCACGGCGGGCCGGGTCGTAGCCGAAGCCGGTGCCCAGCAGGGCCTGGCCCATCGGGATGGGGTCGACGACCTGCAGGCGTTCGCCGTCGCAGAAGGCTCCCTCGCCGCGGACGGCGCTGTACTCGCGCCCGGTGCCCGGGTCCAGCACGACGCCGACCAGAGCGCCGTCCCCGTCCTCGACGGCCACGCTGACCGAGAAGTTGCCCAGGCCGTAGAGGTAGTTCACCGTCCCGTCGAGCGGGTCGACCACCCAGCGCAGCCCGGAGACCGACGGCCGCGACGAGCCCTCCTCGGCGAGCAGGCCGTCGTCGGGACGCTCGGTGGTGATCATCTCGACCAGCACCGCCTCGGCGGCCAGATCGGCGGCCGAGACCGGGTCGGTGGCGGTGGACTTCGTCCGCAGGCCCTCGATGTGGCCGTACCGGCGCATCAACTCGGCCCCCGCGGCGGAGGCGGCCCGACGAGCGAGGTCGAGCAGGGCGGCGGTGTCCACCGGGGAGTCCGCGGAGCTGGCGGCGTCAGGGGTGTGGGTCGTCATGGGGTCCATCCTTCCCCTGCCGGGTCCCACCAGCTCACACCCGGCCCCTCACACCCGCCGTCTCACACCCGCCGTCTCACACCACGGCGGCGTTGATCCGGTCCACCAGTGCGCGCGGGTCGGCGACGGTGAGGACCAGTTGCTCGAAGCGTTCCCCGGCCAGCGTGATGACCACGGTGTCGCCCGGGGTGCTCACGTTCCAGAACGAACGCTCGCCGTCGTGGACGAAGGTCCCGGCCCACTTGCCGGGCACGGCCAACCCGGGCCGGCGGATCCCCTTGGGCTCGGCATTGGCGCCGGGATCGAAGGTGGCGCCGCGGACGTGGTCCAGCGGGATGTCCAGGCATCGGGTGAACGACCAGATCTTGTCCAGCCCACGGGGTTCCACGCGCAGGGTGGTGTCGGAGACGGTGACGGTGTTCATGGGTCCTCCTCGGGGAGTGCCGGTGGATGAGGCGGTGCAAGTCCGGGCCGGTTCGGGCCGGTTCGGGCCCGTGGGCCGGTTCAGGTCGCGATGACCGGGGCGGGCGCCGGGGTCGCCGCGCCCAGGCCGGCCCGGTCCAGCAGGCGGGTCCCGAGCACGACCGCCGCGTCGGGTCGGTCGGCGAGCCACTCGCCGACGATGCTCCGGACCTCGGTGTCGCGGGGAGCGAGTTCGAGGGTGGCGACCAGCAGCAGATCCAGGACGGCCGGCTCACCACGGCCGGGGCCGGGCTCCTCGCGACCGGGATCACCCGGCTCGGCGGGGACCGACCGGGCCCGCAGGGCGGCGACGAACAGACCGCGCTTGCTGCCGAACGCCTGGTAGAGGCTCCCCCGGTGCAGGCCGGTGGAGCGGACCAGATCGTCCAGGGACGTGCCCTCGAAACCGGTGGCCAGGAACGACTTCGCGGCGCGGCCCAGCACCTCGGCCTCGTCGAAACTCCGGGTGCGTCCCATGCGATCGACCGTACGGATACTTGATCGACCAGTCAAGAACGAACGGTCAAGAATTCGGGCGGGCCCGCAGTGCCACCCCGGGACGCCCGCTCCGCGAACGGGCGCCCGTCCGGACGCCGTCACTCGACGCCGATCATCACCTCGGTGGACTTGACGAGGGCGGTGGCCGGGCTGCCGACGCGCAGGTCGAGCTCCTCGACGGCCTCCTTGGTGATGGACGCGGTGATGATCTGGTCACCGCCGTCCAGCGCGATCTTGACGGTGGCCATCACCGCGCCGACGGTGATCTCGGAAACAGTGCCGCGCAGCTGGTTCCGGGTGGACAGACGCATGGGGACTCCTCGGTACGTGGATGGATCGGCTTCAGGACGGCTGTGCGGTCCGGGACGGTGGTTCGGCCCCGCCCTCGGGAACGGCGGAGCGGCCGGCAGCGAGTGGGGCCGGCGGGAGGCGAGCGAACCGCTCGACCGGGGCGGACCACGTCCGGTACCCGGCCGGCATCCCCGGGCCCGGGTGATCATGCTGGTCCCGGCCGTCGTCCGGGCCCGGCCCGGGCGTGCAGGCCGACCTCGGTGGCCTTCACGGCGAACCAGGCGGGCTGGCCGGGGACGAGGTCGAGGTCGGCGACGGCGGCCGCGGTGATGTCCGCGAACACCGCGGCGCCGCCCGGACCCTCGGCGTGGATCCGCACCACGGCCCCCCGGGACTCGACCTCGGTGACGGTGACGGGGAGGTGGTTCCGCGGGCTGCCGGTGGGCGGATCGCGATGGACGGCGACCGCTGCCGGGGTGAACAGGGCGACCGCGGCGCCGCCGTCCCGCACGTCGTCGTCCGGTCGCCCGTGCAGGGTCAGGCCGTCCCCGTGCAGCGTGTCGGGCGCCGGGCCGGTCCCGCCCGCGATCCCGGCGACCAGATTGATGTCGGCGAGGCGGGCCGCGAAGGCGGACCGGGGGCGGGCCAGCACTTCCCGGGTGGGCCCGTCCTCCACGATCCGGCCGGCCTCGACGACCACGGTGCGGTCCGCGAGGGCCAGTGCGTCGAGGATGTCGTGGGTGACCAGCAGTGCCGTCCGCGCGGAGTCGCGCAGCACGCGACGGAGCAGCTGGCGGAGGGCGGGGGCGACGGCGATGTCCAGCGCGGACATCGGCTCGTCGAGCAGCAGCAGGTGGGGTTCCGCGGCCAGCGCCCGGGCCACCGCGATCCGCTGGGCCTGCCCACCGGAGAGCTGGGCGGGCCGCCGGCCGGCCAGCTCGGTGGCGTCCACGGCGTCGAGCCACCGGTCCGCCGCCGCGTCGGCGTCCCGACGGGAGGTACCGGTGCTACGCGGTCCGAAGGCGACGTTCGCCCGGGCGGTCAGGTGCGGGAACAGCATCGCTTGCTGGGCGAGCAGGACGGTGCGGCGACGGTGGGGCGGGACGAAGACGCCACGGTCGATGTCGACCAGGGTCGTCCCGTCGAGAACGAGGCGCCCGGTGTCGGGGCGGAGCAGCCCGGCCAGCACGGAGAGCAGGGTCGACTTGCCGGCGCCGTTGGGCCCGAGGACGGCGACCACCTCTCCGGGCACCAGATCGAGCTCGAGCCGGACGTCCCGGTCCTCGACCGTCATCTCGAGGTGCGTCGCCCCGGTGAACACGGGGCCCGCGCCGCTCACAGCGCTCCCTCCGCCTGCCGGGTGCGGGTGGCGACGACGATGACGACGGCCACCACCACCAGCACCAGGGACAGGGCGACCGCGGCGTCGGCGTCGTCCTCGCGCTGCAGGTAGATCTCCAGGGGCAGGGTCCGGGTGACCCCCTGGAGACTGCCGGCGAAGGTCAGGGTCGCACCGAACTCGCCCAGGGCCCGCGCGAAGGACAGCACCGAACCCGAGATCAACGCCGGCAGCACCAGCGGGATGGTGACGCGGCGCAGCACGGTGGTGGGTCGCGCGCCGAGCGTGGCCGCCACCGCCTCGTAACGCTGCCCGGCGGTACGCAGCGCTCCTTCCAGGCTCAGCACGAGGAACGGGATGGCCACGAAGGTCTGGGCCAGCACCACGGCGGTGGTGGAGAACGCGATGCGGATCCCGAGCACCTCGAGCCACTGCCCGAGCAGCCCCCGCCGGCCGAAGGTGTAGAGCAGGGCGATGCCGCCGACGACGGGCGGCAGGACGAGCGGCAGCAGGACGAACGACCGGAGGACGGCGAGCCCCCGGAAGCTGCCACGGGCCAGGACCAGGGCCATCGGGGTCCCGAACAGGACGCACAGCACGGTGCTGGCCAGCGCCGTCCGCAGGCTGAGCGCGAGTGCGGCCCGCGAGCTCTCGGAGGTGACCAGGGCACCGAAGTTCCCCCAGTCGACGCGCAGCGCCATCGCGACCAGCGGCAGCAGGATGAACACCGCGGTGACCGCCGCGGGGACGAACAGCCAGCGCGGCAGTCCGGACAGCGAGCCCGACCGCCGGCGGGAGCGGCGGGCCGGCTCCGGGGAGCGGGAACTCCGGGACGGGGACGTCGTCAGGGTGGCGGTCTCCTGTCGGACTCGGCCGGCCATCAGCCGGCAGCGGCGAACCCGGCTGCCTCCAGGACTGCCTGGCCCTGGGGCCCGGTGACCAGGTCGACGAAAGCCTGCGCCGCGGCGGCGTTCGCCGAGCTCCGCAACACGCCGATCGGGTAGGTGTTCACCGCGCCCGCGGACTCCGCGAAGGGCACGGCCGTCACCTTGGCTCCGGCGTTCGTCGCGTCGGTGACGTAGACCAGGCCGGCGTCGGCTTCGCCGGTCTCGACCTTGTTGAGCACGTCGGTGACCGACTGCTCCTCGCTGACCGGGGTCAGGGTCACCCCCGTGGCGTCCTCGACCTTCTTGGTGGCCGAACCGCAGGGGACGGCCGGCGCGCAGATGACCTCGCTGACGCCTTCCCGGGCCAGGTCGGCGAAGGAGGTGATGCCCGCGGGATTGCCGGGCGGGGTGACGATGGTGAGGGTGTTGGTCGCGAAGTCGACCGGCGCCCCGGTCACCAGGTCGGCGTCGGTGGCCTTGGTCATGGTGTTGGTGTCCGCGGAGGCGAACACGTCGGCCGGTGCTCCGCCCTGCAACTGGGTGACCAGGTCGGAGGAACCGGCGAAGGCGAACACCACGTCAGCACCCGGGTTCTCGGCCCGGTAGGTCTCCCCGATGGCGGTGAAGGTGGCCTTCAGCGACGCCGCGGCGAAGACGGTGATCGTGCCGGACGCGGACGCGCCGGAAGTGGCGGTCGCCGCGCCGGAGGAGGTGGTGGCCGCCGCAGCGCTGGTCGCAGTGGTCGTGCCCGAGGTCGCCGTTGCGGAGGTCGCCGTCCCGGAGGTGACCGCGCCGGAGGAGGGAGCGGGGGCTGCCGGACTCGCCGAGGCCGCCGGCGTCGACGCACCGGTGGAGCCGCTGCCGGCTTCGCTGCCGGAACCGCACCCGGCGGCGAGCAGGCCGACGGCGGCCAGTGCGGCGATCAGCAGACGGGGACTGGACGTCACGGGTCTCCTCCAGGGGGAAACGGTTCGACAGGCCCGCAAGGACGGACCTGCCGGCAATCCGTGGGTACGGAGCTGCTCCCAAGGCTACTGCCGCATCTCCGGATCCATGACTCCTCTGAACCCGAAGGCTCGGAGACGGTGATCGGGCCGGGTTGGCCGGGGTGGTCACGCTGCGGTAGGCAGGGCCGGGCGGCGCCGATCCGGGCCGTCCACTCATCGGCAGCAGCAGGAAAGGCCACGACATGAGCACCACGGACGCAGCCGAGTTGGTGACGGCGATCCAGGAGCAGGAGCGGACGCTGGTGTTCCCGGCCTTCACCCTGACGGACGCGTGGACGCTGGGCAGTCTGCTGGTCGCCCGGGCGCGGGCAGCCGGGGCACCGGTGGCCGTCGACATCCAGATCGGCGAGCAGCAGGTCTTCCACGCCGCACTCCCCGGGTCCTGTGCCGACAACGACCAGTGGATCCAGCGCAAGATCCGCACCGTTCGCCGGTTCGGGGTGTCGTCCTACCTGGTGGGGCGGCGACTCGCCGCCGCGGACAAGGACTTCGCCGCGTCGACCCTGCTGGATCCGACGGTGTTCGCCGCGCACGGTGGCGCGTTCCCGATCACCGTGGCCGGGGTCGGAGTGGTCGGCACCGTCGCGGTGTCCGGGCTCCCGCAGGCCGACGACCACGCCCTGCTGGTCGCGGTGCTGACCGAGCACCTGGGGCTGGATCGCGGCGACTGACCGTCGGTCCCGCGGCGCTCGGGCATCATCTCCGGCGTGACCAGTGACGATCGCCGCGGCCAGGACCGATCCACCCAGCAGGGCGAGGAGGACGTCCCGGCGCACGTCAAGGTGGGCAACCGGGCCCTGGAGATCGCCGAGGGCATCGTCTACGTCGGCATCGCCGTTCTGCTGCTGGTGGTGGCCATCGCGGTGCTGGTCGCCGCAGCCCGGCAGGTGCCGGCCGTGTTCACGTCCGACACCGCGGGCGCGGCGGCCCTGGAGATGCTGGACACCCTGCTGCTGGTGTTCATCGTGGTCGAGCTGCTGTTCGCCGTCCGGATCACCATCGCCCGCCGCGAGCTGATCGCCGAGCCGTTCCTGCTCGTCGGGATCATCGCCTCCATCAAGGAGATCGTGGTGCTGTCGGTGAAGGCGGCCGACGAGCTGGGCAAGGGGGCGGTGTTCGCCGATTCCATCCGGGAGATCGCCGTGCTCGGTGGGCTCGTCCTCGTCCTCGGCGTGACGGCCTGGTTGTTACGCCTCAAGGAGCGGGAGCCCGGCGAGGGGGACGAGGGCGGCCCGTACACCCCGGACCGGGGCAGCGAGCCGGCGGGCGGCAGCGAGCAGCGCGAGCGCACCTGACCGAGGTCGTGAGCCGGCGGGCGGCAGCGAGCAGCGCGAGCGCACCTGACCGAGGTCGTGAGCCGGCGGGCGGCAGCGAGCAGCGCGAGCGCACCTGACCCGTCATCGGTGCACACACCACTCGACGAACCAAGACCCTGGGCCGGGCGCCCGGCGGTGATCGAGACATCGTGCGGTTCCACCCCCGTCGGGCGGATCGGCGCGCAGGTGTGCCGTGCACCGGCCGGTCCGCCGGTAGCCGACTCCCTCCGCAGATCCGTGTTCCTCACGACGCAGACTCGCCGCGCCGCGGTCGCCGGGATCGGGAATCTGCCGGTATGACGAGGCGGGCCTGTGGGCCCGGTCCGACGCCGGTCAGAACGGCGGAGGGTCGTCATCGGGTGTCCTCGTCGGGGAGTGGTCGCCGCTACCCGGATGACCATCGGAGCCAGCGACCTCGACGCGGCGGCGCGGCACGGAGCGCAGGTGCTTGCGGAGCATTCGAGAGATCCGGTCCTCCTGTCGCTCGACGAGTTCGAGGTCGGCAGCATCCGCAACATCCGCAGCATCCGCAGCATCCGCAGGGTCCGCGGGATCGGGGCTGTCTCTGTGGCTGTCACTGTCGCCGTCCGGTCCGCTTACCCCGGCGCATGCGTCGGCGTGCTGGCTGGCCCACCCCACGGGGACGGCGACCTGCCGCGGTGGGTCGAGATAGCTGTGACCCGTGGGGCTGGTCCAGCTCACCCCGAGGCCAGCAGGATCGGAGGCGGTCGGAGGGTTGCGACGCAGGGACCAATCGGCGTGGTGTTTGAACAGGTGGTGGCGCCGACACAGCGGGTCGGTGTTACCCGTGGTGGTGGGACCACCCGACCGGGGATTCCGGCGGTCGAAGCGGTCGCGGTGGTCGATGTCGCACCGCCAGACCGGTTGTCGGCAGGACGGGAACCGACAGGAGTCCGCCAGAGCCGACACCTGGTCCCGCAGATCCTGCCGGGGGCGGTACTGGTGGGACCCGGCGGAGATCACCGCACCGGTGACGGGTTCGGCGAGCAGTGCGGTGATCGTGCTCGCCGAGGCCGCGATGCTGCGGGCCATCCCGGCGGTGACGGCGCCGTGCCCGGCGAGATGTGCCGGCAGGTCGTCCAGGCCGGCCAGGGTCTGCAGACCAAGGGTCACCTGCAGATGGGGGCGACGGCCCTGCCGGGACAAGCGGCGCGTGGGGCGAGCGGCCGCCCTCGAGACGGCGAGGGCCGGGGCCGGGCCGGAAACCGACGGAGCCGGGTCGGAATCGGCAGTTGCCGGGGCAGACGCGGAAGCCGAGACCGTGGCGGCCTCCGAGACAGCCGCTGCCGGGGCCGGCTCGCAAACCGAAACGACGGCTGCCGGGCCGCGAGGTGTGGCTGCCGGGGCCGGCGTCGGTGCGGGAGTCGACACAGCGATCGACGGGGGCGAGACGGAGGCGGCGCGGCTGTCATCGACATCGCTTTCGACAACGGTTTTCTCGCGGACGTCGACACCGGCGTCTTCGTCGGAGGTGAGGTAGTCGGCCAGATCGATCTGCCCATGGGTGAGGATCTGATCGGCCAGGTCGGCCAACGCATCCGCCCGCCGCGCACCGATGGGCCGGTCGTCGTCGCTGAACCCGCCGGTGTGCGTCGCGAGCAGATCGGCCAGCTGGAAGATGCCGACCGCGCCGTCCGCGGCCAGGTACGCCCTCACCGTGGACATGCCCTCTCGGCCGGGAAGCACCACGAGTTCCCGCTCCCGCCGCGCCTGCTCGTGTCGTTCGGTAGCCCCGCGGGGATCGACCGCGATCACTGCTGTCCCCACTGCCTTGCGCGTCGCTGCCGTCGACTCGGTCCGGGCGATCGGCAGCACCCGCTCCTCGACTCCGGCCGTGAGGTGCGCCGGGAGCGGGGAGGTGAAGTCGGCGATGACTCGCGCCTTGCCTCGATCGATCGTGCCCTCGGACAGAGATCGCAATGTCGCCGGGAGGTCGGTGCACATCCGGATCGCGTCCCGCACGCGAACCCCGGCGGTGACCGGGGAGATTCGAAGGATCGCTGCGACTTCGCCGGCGGCCATCGACTGCGCGGCTTCGGGCACGAAGCCGGCCACCGTGTCCCCACCGGGTTCCCCGATCAGGTACTGCCCGGCCAGCCGGCGGGCCAGCCCCGTCGGATCACCGGCCACCCCCGGCACAGCCAGCGCGGCGAGAGCACGCATCTGCCAGGCCGACACCGCCGACATGACGCGCTCGGATGCTGCGACCGCGTCCACCAGCGCAGCCCCGCCCAGCTCCCCCGGATCACCGGACAGCAGGCCGACCGCCTCCGCCAGCCCGGCCGACGGCGCAGCACTCACTGCGCCTCCGCAGTCGTCCGGCTCGTCGTTCACGTGTTCGAATCTAGTCATGTGAACTCGTGGTATCCAGACCTCGGACGGGTGGTGCGGGTCCACTGCGCTTCCCCCAGTTCGACGGAGCGACGACCACGACCTGCAGCGACGAAGACGCGGCGGCCTGGGTGGCGGCGAGGACTCCCGGCCTGTGGTCCACCCGTTCCGACCTCACCGGACCAGTCCACCCGACCCACCCCGTGCCGGTCCACCGTGCCCGAACGGTCCAGAGGCCCGACCCACCCTTGCCTGCTGACTCGACCCCGTCATGCCTCCCGGTCCGCGCCCGAGCCCACCCACCCGGTCCGCCGCGTCGCCCGGTCGCTCTCCCCCTACGCTCGTCCCATGGATCTGCGCATCTTCACCGAACCTCAGCAGGGCGCCTCGCACGCGGACCTGCTCGCGGTGGCCCGGGCCACCCGGGACACCGGCTTCTCGGCGTTCTTCCGCTCCGACCACATCCTGGTCATGGGCGACGGTGACGGGTTGCCCGGTCCGTCCGACACCATGGTCAGCCTCGGGGTGCTGGCGGCTCAGGTGCCGGACATCCGGTTCGGCACCCTCGTCGCCTCGGCCACCTTCCGACACCCGTCGATGCTGGCGATCGCCGCCGCCCAGGTCGACGAGATCTCCGGCGGGCGGCTCGATCTGGGCCTGGGATCGGGTTGGAACGACGACGAGCACCGTGCGTACGGGATCGATTTCGGGTCGGGCTTCGGAGAGCGGTTCGATCGGCTGACCGAACAGCTGGAGATCCTCACCGGGCTGTGGGCGACACCGGTCGGGCAGACGTTCGACCACACCGGGACGCACTACACGCTGTCCGGGGCACCCGGTCTGCCCAAGCCGGTGCAGTCGGTGCACGGCACGCCGAAGGTGCCGATCATCGTCGGAGGCCACGGCCCCAAGCGCACCCCGGCGCTGGCCGCCCGGTTCGCCGACGAGTTCAATGTCGGTTTCTCCCCGCTCGAGCTGGTGCTGGACCGGTTCGAGAAGACCCGGCAGGCCTGCACGGAGGTGGACCGCGACCCGGCCGACCTGGTCTACTCCGCCGCCTTGACCGTCTGCTGCGGACGGGACGACGCCGAACTCCGGCGCCGCGCCGACGTCATCGGCCGCGACCTGGGTGGACTCGGCCAGGGCGATCTGGCCGGAAGCCCGGAGCAGATCACCGACACCCTGGGCCGTTGGGCGGAGGCCGGGGTGCAGCGGATGTACCTGCAGATCCTGGATCTCGCCGACCTGGACCACCTCGCCCTGCTCGGCGAGACCGTGCTCCCGGCGCTCCGCGACGCGTGACCGGCGTCCGGCTGCTGCTGCTCGCCGACACGCACCTGCCCAAGCGGGCGAAGGTGCTGCCGGAGCAGGTGTGGGCCGAGGTGGACCGGGCCGACGTGGTCGTGCACGCCGGGGACTGGGTGGACGTGGACCTGCTCGACGAGCTGACCGGACGCACCGACCGGCTGATCGGGGTGGTGGGCAACAACGACGGCGCCGACCTGCGCGCCCGACTGCCCGAGGTGGCCCGGGCGGAGATCGCCGGCGTCCGGTTCGCCGTGGTCCACGAGACCGGCGGCCGGGCCGGGCGGGAGGCGCGTGCCGACGCCGCGTTCCCGGAGACCGACGTGCTGGTGTTCGGGCACAGTCACATCCCCTGGGACAGCACCACTCCGGCCGGGATGCGGCTCCTGAACCCCGGCTCCCCCACCGACCGCCGCCGACAGCCGTTCTGCACCTACCTGACCGCGACGGCCGACGGCGGCGCGATCAGCGATGTGGTCCTGCACCGGCTGCCGCCGCGGGCCTGACCCACGGATAGCCGGTACCGCCGTGCGCACGGGCGGAGATGAGTTCCGGGCCTGCGGACGGTCCACCGTTCCGGCAGCGCCACCATGGGTGCTGATGGTCGGTCGCTCGCCGAGAACCCGGATGCGGGTCCCGGGCGAGCGCTCCGGTCGTTCCGGGATCGTTCAGGAGGTCGTATGTCCCTCGTCCGCGTCCACAACTTCTCGGTGTCGCTCGACGGCTTCGGTACAGGTGCCGACCAGAGCCTCGACGCCCCGTTCGGTCACGCCGGCTCCCGTCTCGTGGACTGGGCGGTGACCACCCGCACCTTCCGGGAGATGGGTCTCCCCGGTGACACGCCGGGTTCCGTCGGTGTCGACGACGCCTTCGCCGGTCGCTGGGGCGCGGGAGTCGGCGTGGAGATCATGGGACGCAACAAGTTCGGGCCCCAGCGCGGTCCCTGGACGGATGAGGAGTGGAAGGGCTGGTGGGGCGACGACCCGGTGTTCCACACCCCGGTGGTCGTGCTGACCCACCACCCCCGACCGGTGCTCGAGATGGCCGGCGGGACGACCTTCCACTTCGTCGATGCCGAGCCGGTGGCCGCACTGGAGCACGCGCGAGCCCTGGCCGGCGACCTCGACGTCCGGATCGGCGGTGGCGTGGACACGGTCCGCCAGTTCCTCCGGGCCGACCTCGTCGACCATCTGCACGTCGTCGTGGTGCCGGTCGTCCTGGGCCGGGGCGAACGCCTCTGGGACGGACTGGAGGGACTGGAGACCCGCTTCGAGATCGAGACGACACCGTCGCCGTCCGGCGTCGTCCATCTGACCTGCACCCGCCGGGATCCCCGGTAGCCGGGGGCGGAGGGCCCCGCCGGCGCTGTCCCCGTCAGCTCCGGACGTCGGCCTCCGCGTGCAGGAGAACGCCGTCGAGGTCGAACAGGGCGGCGGGGTCGTCCATCCCGTCGGTCAGGTCGGCCTGCGTGAGGGGCTGGTCGTGACCCACGACGAGGGCGATCCCGGCCGTCGGCTGCAGGCCGGGGACGTGGGCGAGTGACTCCAGGCCCGTCCTGCGCATGAGTCGGTGGACGGCCCGGCCGAGGTGGCCGACGTCGTCCGCCGCCTCCGGCCAGATGTCCCAGGAGGCCGCACGGCCGGCGGCCAGGACGGCGGCCTCGGAGGTCACCCGGAAGTCGTGCCGGACCAGCACACTCACCCGGCCGTCCTCGGCGTCGAGGTCCACCGCGTCGCCGTCCTCCTGCACGTCATCATCGCCGTCCACCCCGTCGTCCTCGTCGTCCAGCATCAGCGAACCGCAGGGCCCGCTGGTGGACGAGAACGACAGCTCCGCATCGCTCATCGCGACCAGCCGGGAGCGCACCGCGCGCTCGGCCCGGTCGATCATGGGCTCGTCCGCGGCGCTCGACGCCGCCGCGACCATGGCCACGTAGGCCTGCAGAGCCGCGATGGCCGACTCGGCGGTCCGGACGAAGTCCGCCCGTGTCCCGTCGGTCCACAGACCGGCTTCCCACTCCTCGTCGTCCATGCCGAGAACCTATCGACGGACCGCCCGGGTGACCCGTGGGCATCCGGGCGGGACGGCGCGTCCCACCTACGACGCCAGCCGCGCCTGCTCCCGACGCGCCACCCGCCTGGCCTGCTGCACGGCGGGGTCGGCCACCGGCGCCGAGGCGATGAGCGTGCGGGTGTAGGGATCGGCGGGGGCGCCGAGGATCTGGGCGCGGGTGCCCTCCTCGACCACCCGACCCTGGTGGAGCACGACGACGCGGTCGCAGAGCTGGTCGACGACAGCGAGGTCGTGGGTGATGAACAGGCAGCCGAACGCCAGTTCCTGCTGCAGGGTGCCGAGCAGTTCCAGCACCGTGGCCTGCACGGAGACATCCAGTGCGGAGGTGGGTTCGTCGGCGATGAGCAGTTGCGGGTGCAGGCTGAGGGCCCGGGCGATGGCCACCCGCTGCCGTTGCCCGCCGGACAGCTCGTGCGGGTACCGGTCGGCCCAGGCCGCCGGCAGCCGCACCGACTCCAGCAGCTCGTCGACCCGACCGGCCAGCTCCCGGCCCCGGATCCCCCGGTGCACCAGCAGCGGCTCCCCGACGGACGCGCCGACGGTGTACCGGGGGTTCAGGGCGGCGGCCGGGTTCTGGAACACCGTGCCGATCCGCTGCCGCGCAGCACGCAGGGCCGAACCGCGCAGGGCGCTCAGATCGGTGCCGTCGACCAGGATCCGCCCGCCGCTCGCCGGGACGAGCCCGAGCACGGCGCGGCCGATGGTCGACTTGCCGGAGCCGGATTCCCCGACCAGGCCTACGATCTCGCCGGGCGCGATGGTCAGGCCGACACCCTGCACCGCGTCCACGCTGCGTCGCCTGCTCTTGTACGTCACCCGGAGGTCGGTGATCTGCAGCGCCGGGGTGACACCCACCGAGCCGGCGGACGGCGACCCAGCCTCGGGAACGACCTCCGGGCTGAGCCCGGACCCGATGCGCGGCACCGTGTTCAGCAGCATGCGGGTGTACTCCGCCTCGGGCGCGGCGAACAATTGCCCGGCCGGGGCCTGCTCCTCGATGCGCCCGTCCCGCATGACGACGACGCGGTCGGCGACGTCGGCGACCACGCCCATGTCGTGGGTGATGATCAGGATCGTGGTGCCCAGCCGGTCCCGCAGATCGACGAGCACGTCCAGGATGTCCTGCTGCACGGTGACGTCCAGCGCTGTGGTCGGCTCGTCGCCGATGAGCACGTCCGGCTCGCACGACAACGCCATCGCGATCATGATGCGCTGGCACTGGCCGCCGGAGAACTGGTGCGGGTAGTCCCGCAGCCGGGCCCGGGCCTCCGGGATGCCGACCAGGTCCAGCAGTTCCACCGCGCGATCCGCGGCGGCCGTGCGGGACAGCTCTCGGCGGTGCCGGCGGATCGCCTCCACCAGTTGGGACCCGATGGTGAACACCGGGTCCAGGGCGCCGGCCGGGTCCTGGAAGATGAACGCGATCCGGTCACCGCGCACCTCCCGCATGGCCGGCTCGTCCAGCGTGAGCAGGTCCACCCCGTCGAGCAGGATGCTGCCGGAGATGGTGGCGGACCGGGGCAGCAGCCGCACGGCGGCCAACGCGGTGACCGTCTTGCCGGATCCGGATTCGCCGACCAGGGCGATGATCTCGCCCCGGGCGATGGCGACGTCGACCCCGTGCACCACCTCGGTGGACCGACCGGCACCACCGAAGGCGATGCGCAGATCGACGAACCGGAGCAGCGGGGTGGGGCTCGGGTCGGGCTTCACGATTCCTCCGCGGGCGGGACGTGGCTCTGCAGGTGGGCGCGCCAGTCCTGGAGCATCTGCTGGTTGTAGCCGCCGAGCCAGGACATGTACTCCCGGGCCACCAGCACCCGGTGCCGTGCGGCACCCGCCAACGGCAGCTCGGCCCCGGCGGCGCCGAGCACGTTCTCCATCCGGAACACCCAGCGGCGCTCGCCGGACAGGAAACCGCCCCAGATGTCGTCGTCCGCGGCGAAGTAGTGCGAACGGTCCCCCGGTACCCGGTGCCGGCGGATGAAGCCCTGGGTGACCAGGTTGCGGGTGGCCATCGAGACGGCGCCGGCGGCGACCCCGAGCACCCGGGCCAGTTCGGCCGACGGCACCCGCTCGGCCGAACTGATCAGCAGGTAGGCCATCACCCGGCCCTCCATGCGCCCGTACCCGCCCTCGTACCAGTTGTCGGCGAAGTCCTCCACGAACGCCCGGACCGCCGCGCTCATCTCGGGCTCCGGTGACTCCGGCTGCCTGCTGATCATGGCGGTTCCCCCTACGGCGTGACTCACGATGCCGGGCCCGTCCCGGCGCCCGTGGTCGCCGATCGTCCCATCTGCGCCCGCCGCCGGGCCCGGAAGTCCGCCTCGGGCCACGCGGTCATGCCGCCCATCCGGATCTCGGTGATACGGCCGCCCTCCCGGGTGAAGATCACCGGCTCACCGGCCGACCCGAAGCCCGGTCGGGCCGGCATGAGCAGGCGGTCCGGGCCGAGAACGGTCAGCTCGACGACCTCCTCGGTCGGGTCGTCCTGCTCGGGATGCAGCAGCACCAGCCGCTCCCCCATCCGGGCGATCACCACGCGCCCGAACCCGCCGACCATCGTGGTCACGAAGGAGTCCAGGTCCACCGGGTCGGTGGCGTCCTCCGGCGCGGCCGGGGGCGGCAGCGCCCGCTTGGCCAGGGCCAGGTCGATCAGCTTGATCACCCCGAGGGCGATCGGGTGCGCGGGCCCGCGACTGGCGTTGGTGAGCACCGAGACGACCAGGGAGGCCTGCGGATCGACGAACGTGCGGGTGACGAAGCCGGGGAAGCCACCGCTGTGCCCGACCAGCGCCCGGGTCCCGACGGTGTGCAGCTCCAGGCCGAGCCCGTACCGGCCCAGCTCGGTGGTCCCGGCCATGACGACGGATTCGGTGCGCTGCATCAGCCGCTTGTCGGTGTCGGAGAGCAGCCGTTCGTCCCCCTTCACGTGGGCCCCGGCGTACGCGGTGAGATCCTCAGCGCAGGCGACGAAGCCGGTCGCCGCGGCCATCGCCCCGGTGGACGGGTTGCGCAGCACGAACATCTCGTCATCGCCGTCCAGCAGCAGCGAGTGCCCCGACGCGAGCTCGTCGGCCGGCACCCCGTCCACGTCCGGGTGGACCCGCGGGAGCTCCAGCACGTCGAGGATCTCGCTGCGGACGAACCCCGCGAAGTCCTGCCCGCCGACCCGCTCGATGATCGCCCCGACGATCGAGTAGCCGTAGTTGCTGTACTTGAAGTGCTCGTTGCGGCCGAACGTCGCCCCGTCCCGGTGCAGATCCGCGAACAACGTGTCGCTGTCCGGGAAGTCGCGGGTCAGCTGCCAGTAGTCGCAGTCGTCGCCGTCCCGGATGACCCCGCCCTGGTGGCCGATGAGTTCGCGGACGGTCCGGTCGGCCAGCGGGGTGTCGGCCAGCTCGGGCAGGTGGGTGCCGACGGTGTCGTCCAGACGCAGGGCCCCGCGGGCCGCCAGCATCATCACCGCGGTGGCCGCGAAGGTCTTGGAGTGCGACGCGATCCGGAACAGGTGCCGGGGGGTGAGGTCCACGCCCTCCGCCAGATCGGCGCTCCCGGACGCCCCGCTGATCAGCAGCTCACCGTCCACCCGGACCGCCACCTGCACCCCGGGAACCCGCAGCATCCGACGCCGCAGGTCGACCCACTCCTGGACGAGCCCGGCGACCTCCTTCACGGCGGCGGCGAGCTCCGCCCGGTCGGTCGACGCGGGCGCGGTGGTGACCGTGGTGACGGTCGTGGTGGTGGTCTGGGTCATCTCGGTCGCCTCGTCGTCGGGGTGGCCACCGCGGAGACAGCCTGCGGCGGAACATGTCTGGTCGGACAGTAGGTGGAGCGGATCGTCATCAGCGGGTCCGGGGGTCCAGCGCGTCCCGCACCAGGTCACCCAGCGCGATCAGGGCGATGACGGTCGCGGACAGGAACAGACTGGGGAACAACAGCATGTACGGATAGTTCTGGAACCGGGCCTGCGCGGAGGCCAGCTGCAGCCCCCAGCTGATCGACGGCGCCTGCAGCCCGACACCGAGGAAGGTCAGCGTCGACTCGGCGACGATGACCGACCCGATCATGATGGTGGCCACGGCCAGCACCGGGCCGATCGCGTTGGGCAGGATGTAGCGCAGCAGGATGCGACTCGTCGGCAGGCCCATCGCCCGGGCCCCGTGCACGAACTCCGCGTCCCGCACCTGGCGGACGGAGCTGCGGATCAACCGGGCCATGGTCGGCCAGGAGAACAGGGCGAGCACGGCCGAGACCACCAGCACGGTGCGGTCGGCGGTGGAGTTCAGCACCACGATGGCGCCCAGGATGAACGGGAAGCCCAGGAAGACATCGGTCAGCCGGGACAGCAGACCGTCCAGCCAGCCGCCGCGGTACCCGGCCAGCGTCCCCACCACGATGGCGACCAGCAGGGCCATCGCCGTGCACAGCAGACCGATGCTCAGCGAGGTCCGAGCGCCATAGATGACGTTGCTGTAGATGTCGCAGCCCTGCAGGTCGGTGCCGAAGGGATGGCCGGAGCTGGGGGCGTCGGCGCTGAGGGTGATGTCGCAGTCCCGCGGGTCGCCGTTGCCGAACAGCCCGGCGATCGGCCCGGGGAGCACCGACAGCAGACCCAGCAGGCCCACCACCACCGCGCACGCCCAGAACAGCGGCCGGCGTCGCAACGTCGGCCAGACCCCGCGCTTGCCCATGCCACCGGTGGCGGCGGCGTCCTTCATCAGCAGATCAGTCACGTCGGATCCTCGGGTCCAGCAGCGAGTTGGCGATGTCCACCAACGCACTGATCACCAGGAAGATGATGACGAGTGCGGTCGACACGCCCACCACCACCGGCCCCTCGTGGTTGCGGATGGCGGAGAACAACAGCTGCCCGATGCCGGGCATGTTGAAGATGCCCTCGACGATGATCGCGCCGCCGAGCAGGTACCCCAGGTCGATGGCGGCGAAGGTCAGCACGGGGATGCCGGCGTTGCGCAGCACGTGCACCCCGACCACCCGCCGTTCCGACAGGCCCTTGGCCCACAGCGTGCGGACGTAGTCCGAGCGGACGGAATCGATGACGCTGCCCCGCATCAGCCGGGACACCGCGGCCAGTCCGAACACGGCCAGGCAGGCCGCGGGCAGCAGGAACGCCACCGGCCAGCCCTCCTGCGTACCGGCCACCGGGACCCAGCCCCAGTTCACCCCGAGCAGCAGCTGCGAGGTCACCGCGACCACGAAGATCGGGATCGAGGAGATGACGATGGTGCCGAGCAGCACGGCGCGGTCGATCGTCCCGCCCTGCCGGAGCCCGGAGATCAGGCCGAGTCCGGCGCCGATGACGACCTCGAGCACCCAGGCGGTGAGCGCCAGCACGATCGTCGTGGGCCAGCGACTGGCCATCCGCTCGGAGACCGAGCGGCCGGTGAAGTCGGTGCCCAGGTCACCGCGGAACACCCCGGTGAGCCACCGCCAGTATTGCGAGATCAGCGGGTCGTCCAGGTGGTACCGGGCGCGCAGGGTGGCCACCACCGTCGCGGGCAACGGGCGGTCACCGGCCAGGGAGGCGATCGGGTCGCCCTTGAGCGCGAAGACCAGGGCGTAGATGACGAAGGTGACGCCGATGAACACGACGAGCAGTTCCAGCAGCCGACGCAGGACGAAGCGGGTCATCGCCGACCGCCGAGCACGGTGCGGACGAGTCGCCCGAGAACCCCCGGCGTGCTGATGTTCTGTGCGGACGGGGTGGGACACGACCGGCCCGGGGCCCACCCGCCCGTCGGCACCACGGGGGTGCCGACGGGCGGACGGAGCGCCTGGGGGTGCGGGATCACGAGACCGTGATCCCGGCCCACACCGGCGAACCCTGCGAGGACGGCAGCGCGGTGATCTTCTCCGACGTCACGAACATGTACTTCTCGTAGAACATCGGGATGATCGGCAGCTGCTCGGCCAGCACGGCCTGGGCCTGCTGGTAGAACTCGATCGCCTTGTCCTGGTCGACCTGACCGTCGGCCTGGGCGATGAGGTCCTGGACCTCCTGCGGCTGCAGGGCGGAGCAGTTCGTGCAGCCCCCACCGCCGCCGGGCACGAAGAACGCCTTGAGGGTGTTCTGCTGGCTGGGGTACAGCGCGCCCCAGCGGGAGAAGTACGGGCCGCCGATCTGGGCGTCCGTGCGGATCTGGGCGAACTCGGCGAAGTCTGCGGTGGCCTTGGTGGTCACGTCCTCGATGCCCAGGTTGCGGCGGATCTGGTTGGCGTAGGCCTTGTACAGCTCGTCCAGGCCGAACCCACCGGGGTAGGTGATCTCCATGGAGCCGGTCCAGCCGCCGGCGGCGTCCAGCAGCTCCTTGGCCTTCGTCGGGTCGTAGGTGCACCACTCGCCGCAGGCGTTCTCCGGGGTGCCGGGTTCGGTCGGCGGGGTGAACGAGGTGGCCGGGGTGTACTTGCCGGCGTAGATCGCCTCGTTGATGGAGTCCCGGTCGATGGCCATCGAGATGGCCTGTCGCACACGGACATCGGAGTACCGCGGATCCCAGGTCGGCAGACCCAGGAAGGCGATGCCCGGCGCCTCGTTGACGTAGAGCCGATCGCCGAAGTCGGTGACGGCGGAGACGATCTTCTCCGGTCCCACGCCCACCACGTCGACGTTGCCGGCCAGCGCGTCGGTGTAGGCGGTCGAGGTGTCCGTGTACATCTTGAACGTCACCGTCTCGGTCTTCGCCGGGGTGCCGGCGTAGTCCGGGTACGCGGTCAGGACGATGTCCTGGTTCTCCTCGTGCGGCGTGGTCATCATGTACGGGCCGTTGCCGATGGGCTGCTTGTTGTACGCGTCCAGATCGGTGAACGCGGCCTTGGGCATCGGGAACAGGCCGGTCATCGCCTGGCTGAGCTGCAGCGGGAACTGCCCGTCGGGGGCGGACAGCTGCACGGTGAAGGTGGTGTCGTTGACGACCTTCAGACCCGACATCTCCTTGACGGTCGGCTCGCCGGTCTCGGGGTTGAGGTCGTCGTACCCGACGATCTCGGCCAGCTGGCCGGAGTTCGCCCACGCGTTCGGGCCGTAGGCGGTGGCGTTCCAGGCGTCGACGTAGGACTGCGCGGTGACGGGCTCGCCGTTGTGGAACGTCCAGCCCGAACGGAGGGTGATGGTCCAGGTCGTGGCGTCGTCGCTCTCCACCGATTCCGCCGCCGCCATGGTGACGGTTCCGTCGGTGGCCACCGAGGTCAGCGAGGTGTACATCGCCATGTCCTGGTCGTAGGCGGTGATCTGCTTGCCCGGGTTGAGGTCTCCCGGTTCGGTCGTGGACACGATGTACGAGCTGCCGGCCACCGTGCCCGTGGCCTCGGCGCTCCCGGCGGCCGACGAGGCCGAGGTGCCGGCCACAGCGGCCGTGCTGGAGCTGCTCGAGGTGTCGGTGGCGCCGCCGACCGCACAACCGGCCAGCAGGGTGGTGGCCACCGCCGCCCCCAGGACGGCTCGGGCCATCCGGGTCCGTGTCTTGAGATTCATGGGTGCCCTTTCGCAACGGCGACACGGGACCGTCGCCCGCAGGCACATCACAACCTTCAGAAATTTCTGAAAGATCAGGCAGGTGTTAAGTCCTCATGAAGCCGCCGACGCACCGCCGTCCGGGGCCGGGGCGACCGGTCGGGCTAGTTTCTCGACGACCTCGGCACCGGGCAGCCCGGCCAGGGCCGCCCCGTCCAGCACGATCTTCGAACCGCGGATCCCGGAACCGATGACGACGGGGCCCGCGGCGACCACCGCCGCGTCGATCAGCACCGGCCAGCCCGCGGGCAGCCCGATCGGGGTGATCCCGCCGTACTCCATGCCGGTGTCGGCGACGGCCTGATCCATCGGGGCGAAGGAGACCTTGCGGACGTCGAGCCGCTTGCGGACCACGTTGTTGACGTCCGCGCGGGTGGTGGCCAGCACCACCGCCGCGGCCCAGCGCTGCTCGCCGTCCCGCTTGCCGGTGACGACCACGCAGTTCGCCGACGCCGCCTCGGCCACGTCGTAGGCCGCGCAGAACGCCGCCGTGTCGGCCAGCTCGGCGTCGATCGGGGCCACCGCGACCTCGGACGCGGGGGGCCACCCGGCGAGAGCGGCGGCCACCGGGGCGGCCAGCAGGTCCGGACGGGACAGGGCGGGAACGGACGCCAGCGTGCCCAGCGTGGGCACCGGACCGGACGGGTCGGCCGCAGGAGAGGTCATGCAGCTCAGCCTGTCACGGCCGCGGTTCCCATTCCCGGAGCAGAAACGGGAGCAGCCCGGTGACCACGGCCACGGCCGGCGCCGCCGGTACCTGCGCGACGAGTCCGGCCGCGTCGATCCGCCCCTTGCACCCGGCCGAAGCCCTCGGCGCAGTCGTGGGCGAGCATGCCGTCGTGGGCGCCGGACGAGCCGGCGCACGGGGAACGGCCACACGGGCGGTTCGGGGCGTCGACGGAACGGCATGCGAGGATGCTGGTGCGCTCGCATCGGTGTGGACAGGGCCGAACAGGACCAGCGGAGCCGTCACTCGCTGGGGTCGTTTCAGCCCGTTCGGGTGGTTTTCGGTGTCGCTGCGTGACGATCGTCATGTCCGATTCGACGGAATCTTCGGTCATGCTGGATGCGGGTCGATCTCCGCCGTGGGGGCCGGACACCGATCCGCGTCGCCGACGCACCCGCCCGATCCGGGCCCGGACAGAGACG
Source organism: Nakamurella flavida (assembly GCF_030811475.1). NCBI lineage: Bacteria > Bacillati > Actinomycetota > Actinomycetes > Nakamurellales > Nakamurellaceae > Nakamurella > Nakamurella flavida. Next base: position 3,246,588 of record NZ_JAUSQV010000001.1, on the reverse strand, counting down.
AGTCGCTCCATGAAATTGATGCGCAACCGCATCCGCCCCTACGCGTGGGGTTCCCGCACGGCCCTGGCCGAACTCCTCGGCGAGCCCAACCACACCGGCGAGCCGCAGGCCGAACTCTGGATCGGCGCGCACCCCGACGATCCCTCCATGCTGGTGTGCGAGGCGCCGACGGGAGCCGATTCCGGCACCCACAGCTGCGATGCCGCCGGCACCTCCCTGGCCCAGGCCATCCAGGCCGACCCGCACGGCACCCTCGGCTCGGACGTCGCCGCCCGCTTCGGCGCCCGCCTGCCGTTCCTGCTCAAGGTGCTGGCCGTCGCCGCTCCGCTCTCGCTGCAGGCCCACCCGTCGGTACCGCAGGCCAAGGCCGGGTACGCCCGCGAGGAGGCGGCCGGGGTGCCGCTGGACGCCGGCCACCGCAACTACAAGGACGAGGGCTCGAAGCCCGAGATGATCTGCGCCCTGACCCGTTTCGAGGCCCTGTGCGGGTTCCGCAAGCCCGCCCAGACGGTCGAGCTGATGACGGCGCTGGTGGTGCCCCGCCTGCAGGCGCACATCTGCCTGCTGGCCAGCCGCCCCGACGCCCGCGGCCTGCGCGCCATGTTCGGCTCCTTCCTCTCGCTGGACGCCGCCGTGCGCGCCGAGCTCATCCGCGAGGTGGTGGTGGCCTGCGCCCGCAAGGTGCGCGAGGAGGGCCCGTTCGCCGCGGAGTACCGCACTGCGATCGAGCTGGCCGAGCAGTACCCCGGTGACGCCGGCGTGCTCATCTCGCTGATGCTCAACCGGATCGTGCTCGCCCCCGGTGAGGCGCTGTACGTGCCCGACGGCAACCTGCACGCCTACCTCTCCGGCACCGGCGTGGAGATCATGGCCAACTCCGACAACGTGCTGCGCGGCGGTCTCACCGGCAAGCACGTCGACGTCCCCGAGCTGACCTCCGTCATGGACTTCACCGCCAGCGTCCCCGCCGTCCTGCGGCCCGTCACCCGCAGCGACGCCGAGTACGACTACCCGAATCCGGCCGGGGAGTTCCAGCTGTCCCGCCTCGAGCTCGACGGCACCGGCCCGGTCGAGCTCGGCCACGAGGGCCCGCAGATCGTGCTCGTCATCCGCGGCGAGCTGACCGCCCATCACGAGGACGGCACCACCGTCACCGTGCGCCGCGGCCAGTCCCTGTGGATCCCGGCCACCGACTCCGGCGTCACCATCACCGGCGACGCCATCGCCTTCCGTGCCACCGACGGCCTGTCCACGATGGCGCTGACTGCCTGAGCCGGTTCGAGACCGGCCCGGTCAGGACCGCGACAACCCCCGTCGCACCGTCGAGCGCACCCCGGCGGCGCCGGTGCCGACCACCGCGCGGGCCAGCGCCCGGCGGGCGGGGGTCGGCAGCGCCGGGCCGAGGCGGACCATCGCCGTCGCGACCTGCACCGCCGGCGAGGTGGGGTCGAGGTAGGCGCTCCACGTCGCCGCGGGCAGGGTGAAGAAGCCGCCGAAGAACTCGTCGGTGCGTTGCTCGTCGAACCGCAGGAGCACCTCGCGGCCGAGCGCGAGCAGGGCGCCGGTGCCGGTGGGACGCAGATCCTCGATGGCGGCGGCGAGCCGTCGGGGATCGGTCTCGGCGGCCACCGCGTCGGCGATCCGCGGGGCCAACCGCAGGACCGGGGCCAGGCTGTAGCCGGTGGCCGGGTGGATCATGCCCGCCGCCGCCCCGACCCCGATGCCCGAGCCCCGCCGGGAGGGCGCGTCCAGCGGGATCGTCACCCGCTCCGGCTCCCCGGCGACGGTCAGACCACGGTGCCGGAGCAGTGCGTGCAACCGGTCCCGGAGGTGGGTCAGCGGCACCGGGGGGCGACCGGCGAGCGATGTCGCCTCGAGCAGGGTCGTGCCGTCGGCCAGCGGGAAGCCGTAGAGGAACGCGGGCGGCTGGGGGGTGTCCCGGTCGCGCAGCGCCACCCAGTCCATGAGCAGGGCCGTGCCGTCCGGCACGAGCTCCTGCACCGGCCCGGTGACCCGCTCCCCCCACGCCCGCTGCTGCGCGGTCCCCCGTCCGGCACCACGGGCGTCGACGACCACGTCGGCGTGCACGGTGGCGCCACCCTCCAGGGTGAGAACCGCCGGCGGCCCGGGGACGACGCCGGCCACCCGCCCGCACCGCGTGGTCGCGCCCGCGTCCGTCAGGCGCTGCAGCAGGGTGGCGTGGAGGGCGGCGTTGTCCAGCCGGGAGTAGCCGCGACCCAGCTCGACCGTCCCCCCGGTGGATGTGCGGACGACCGTCTCGGGATAGACCTGGGTACCGAGATCGGGCGTCCTGCACTCTGTCCCGCCGACGACCGCATCCAGGGCGGGGAGCTGGTCCGCCCACATGCCGTAGGTCGGTGTCCACGGGCGGAAGTGCGGAGCGATGATCTCGACCGCCAGACCCCGGGTGGCGCAGGCCAGCGCCGTGGCCAGCCCGGCCGGCCCGGCTCCCATCACCACGACCCGCCGCCGCGCCTGCATCCGTGCCCCCCGCTCCCGGGCGGGTGGCCGCCGTCGGGTCCCCACGGTACGGCGGCCGGATCCGGCCGCGTCCCGGACCTCAGACCGGCTGCTCCGCGGCGCCCTGCTCGGCGTGCTCGTCCACGGTCCGCGAGTCGTCCATGGTCAGCGCGCCCACCACCGCCAGCACGCCGACCAGCACGGTCAGCGCCAGGTACGCGACGCGCTCGCCGTGGAAGTACGAGGTGACCAGAGCCGGACTCCAGGCGCCGAGCGGCAGCGCGGACACCACCAGGGCGGCGATCAGCGTGCCGATCAGCGCCGTGCCGATGCTCGTGCCCACCTCCTGAGCGGTGTCGTTCAGCGCGGCGCCCAGCGACGTCCGGTTCTCGGGCATGGCGTCGATCAGGCCGACGGCACAGATCGTCATCACGGTGCGGAGGCCGACCGTCATGATGACCATGCCGACGGCGACGGCCAGGTAGCCGTGGTCGACGGCCCAGGCGAGCCAGGCCAGGCCGAGGGTCAGGGCCACGGCACCGATCAGGCAGGCCGCCCGGCGCCCGTACCGCGCGACGAGATGCTCGGTCAACGGGGTGGCGGCCAGCATCGTCACGATGAACGGCAGATTGGCCATCCCGGCCTTGATGGGGCTCCAGCCGTAGGCGTACTGGAAGTGCAGGATCAGGCTGAACATGACTCCGGCCATGGCCAGCGACGTGCCGAGCTGGGCCAGTGTGGCGCCCCGGATGGTGCGGTTCGCGAACACCTTCAGGTCCAGCATGGGCGCGGCCGCGAGCCGCTCCCGCACCACGAAGCCGACGACGGCGACCACCGCGCCGACCGCGGACAACAGGGTGGTCACGGACAGCCACCCGTGCTCGACGCCGCTGGTCAGCGTCCAGCAGGCCAGCCCGATGCCCAGGACGGTCAGGGCCGCGCCCGGGACGTCGAGCGCGTCGGCGGTGAGGTCGGCGGGGCTGTCCTTCGCCACGCCGAGTCGCACGCCGACGAAGGCCAGGAGCGCGAGGGGCGCGTTGGCCAGCAGCAGCCACTGCCAGCCCACGTGGGCCAGGGCGGTACCGCCGATCAGCGGTCCGAGGATGAAGCCGCTCATCCCGACGACGATCATCACCGTCATCGCGCGCATCCGCAGCGCCTGATCGCTGAAGAGGCGGAACACCAGCGAGTTGGTGATCGGCGCCATCGCGGCGGCGGCGATGCCCAGGCCCGCCCGTAGGGCGACCAGCTCCCCGGTGCTGCCGACCCAGAGCACGGCCAGGCTCAGCAGGCCGAACGCGGCCAGCCCGATCTGCAGGACGCGGCGGCGGCCGAACCGGTCCGCGACGGACCCGGCGGTCAGCAGAAGCCCGCCGAACGTCAGCGAGTAGGCGCCGGTGATCCACTGCAGGGAGGTGGTGCTGCCCTGCAGGTCACGGCCGATGGTCGGCAGGGCGATCGTCAGCAGCGTGTTGTCCACCATCTCGACGAAGAAGGCGAGACACAGCGCGGCCAGCGGGATCCAGGCCGCACGCAGGGACGTGTAGACGCGCGGGGCGGCGGCCGCGGGCGACTCGACCGGCCCGCCGGCGGGTGCCGCGGCGGGGTCGAGGGGGGTGGACCGGGGTGTAGTCATGGCAACCTCCAGCTATCGAACCGCGTTCGATAACCGAACGCTGTTCGAGACAATAGAACCGCGTTCGATAGAGTGCAAGGGTGACCCAGACGGAGCCTCCGCGTACCTCCCGCCGCCGCGCCTCGCACTCCATGGAGGCGGTGCTGACCGAGGCCGTCGGGCTGCTGGACGAGGCCGGCGAGCCCGCCTTGACCTTCCGCGCGCTGGCCGCCCGGCTGGGCGGGGGCGTCGCCAGCATCTACTGGTACGTGCAGAGCAAGGACGAGCTGCTCGACCGCGCCGCCGACCACGTGATGGCGACCGTGCTCGCGGACACCGAACGGTTCGTGACCGATCCGGACCCCATCGACGCGATCCGGGGCATCGGCGTCACCCTGTACGACGCCGCCGTCGACCGGCCCTGGCTGGGCAACTACTTCATGCGCAACACCGGTCAGCAGCCGAACTCGCTCCGGCTCTACGAACGGATCGGCGGCCAGGTCCTCCGCCTCGAGCTGACCCCGCGGCAGTCGTTCCACGCCGCGTCCGCGGTCGTCGGCTTCGTCGTCGGACTCGCGGCCGACATGGGACAGGAACCCCCGGCCGAGGTGCTCAGCGGCGAGGTGGACCGCGACGAGTTCATGAACCGGATCGTGCAGCAGTGGCGCGACCTCGACCCGGCCGACTACCCGTTCCTGCACACGATCATCGACGAGTTCGTCGTGCACCAGGACACCGACCAGTTCCGCGCCGGGTTCGACCTGTTGCTGGACGGGCTGCGCCGACAGGCGGCCGGGCGCTCGAGCTGAGCTTGCCCCCCGGCCCACGACGCCGACAGCGCCGACAGCGCCGACGGAACGGTCAACCGGCCGCGCGGAGCAGCCCGACCGGGGCGGGTACCACCGGGCCGAACGGCAGGACCGGGGCGGGCCGCCCCGGCGGATGCACCACGCCCTGGCCGAGGTCGGCGGCCACGGCGTCCTGCACGAACCGGGCCAGCATGCGGCGGTCCGTGGCCGGGTGCCCGGTGCCCGGGATCGCGGGCACGCACGGCAGCCAGTGCACCTCGACCACCACTCCCGGCAGCCGGACCACCCGGAGAACCGACTCCCACATCGTCATCTCGCCCGTGAAGGCGGCAGCGGCGGTCGGTCGACCGCTGGTGTCCCGGTACTGCAGGGTGACCGGACTGACCGGGACGGCGGCATCGAGCGCGGCCTGGAACGCGGCCCGGCGGAAGGGGGCCAGCGAGCTCCCGCAGCGGGTGGTCGCCTCCGGGAAGACCTGCACCCGGTGCCCGCGCCGCAGCGCCGTCGTCATCTCCGTGACGGAGGCGGGCAGGGAGCGCCAGGAATCCCGGTCCACGAACAGCGCTCCGGACCGACGGGCGACCGCCCCGACGACCGGCCAGCCGCAGACCTCCCGTTTGGCCACCGGGCGGGTCGGTGCGCAGGCGGCGAGCACCAGCAGGTCGATCCACGAGACGTGGTTGGCCACCACCAGGGTCGGGCCGGGGCGGACCCGACCCTGCATCCGCACGTCGATGCCGAGACCGGCGAGCAGCAGGAGCGTCGCGGCCAGGCACAGCAGCACCACCGCCGCGTGCAGCAACCGACCGATGACGACCGCCCCGCCCACCCGGTGGTCCGTCCCCGGGCGCCCCGGAGACCGGTCCGCCCGGTCGGCACAGCCGGATCGGCAGCTGGGGAGCCGGCAGGGGGTCATCGGCCGTCGCGCCCGGCTGCGATCTCCAGACCGCCCCGCCCGCCGGCGGTCCCGTCCCATGTCTGCAGCACGGCCTCACCGCCCAGGAAACGCCGGAGGTAGCGCTGATCGGCAACGGCCAGGTCGAGCAGCACGAGGAAGTCCGCACTGCCCAGGGCGTCGTCGTGGGCGGGCGGGCCGCACACCCACGCGCCGAGCCGCAGGTACCCCCGGATGAGCGGCGGGATGTCGGCGCGGGCCGGCCGGGGAGTGCCGCCCAACGGCAGGATGCGACGGGGCCGACAGCGACGCCACGGCGGCGCGAGATGGTTGTCCCGGACGAGATCCCAGACGGCGGCGGCATTCCCGGCCCCGTCGGCCAGCGGCACCGAGGCGCAGCCGAGCAGGTAGCGGTGACCCGTCAGGTGCAGGTAGCGGGCGATCCCGCCCCACAGCAGCGCGATCGCTCCCCCGCGCCGGTGGTCGGGGTGCACGCACGACCGTCCGGCCTCCACCGTCTCGTCGAGCAACGACTCCAGCGGGGCCAATCCGAACTCGCCGTGCGCGTACAGGCCGGTGGCCCGTGGGTCGGCGTCGTTGGCGTGCGGCGGCAGCAACCGGTAGGTGGCCACCGCCTGCGACGGCCCGTGGTCGGTGTCGAACCAGACGATGAGGTGGTCGCAGCGATCGTCGAACTCGTCGACATCCCGCCCGCTGCGACAGATGTCGGCCCCGGCACCGTCGGGGGTCGAGCCGAACTCGGCGAGGAAGACGTCGTGGCGCAGCCGCTGGGCCGCGTGCACGTCGCTCGCATCGGTGTCCAGGGCGAGTCGGTAGCGGCCGGCCGGCGTACCGGTCCCGGTCGCCGTCGCCCGGACGGTCGCAGAGGTGGTCGGGGGCCGAAGCAGATCGGACACGCTCACGTCGTGAGCGTGCGACGGCCGGGCGACCACCACCCCCTCGTCCGGGTGTGCGGCGTCCGACGAACGGGTGAACGTCGTGCGCCCTGCCCCCCGAGCGCTGCCTGCCGCAGCGGCGGGGCGTCAGCCGGTGGACACGACCGCCGCGGCACACCGGGCGGCCAGGACCGCGACCGCGTCCCGCAGCGCCGGCGGGTCCAGCACCGTGAACTCGACGCCGTACCGGGCGATCGACGCGGCCAGCCCGTCCCAGGACCACGATCCGGCGGACAGCTCACAGCGGTCGGGGCCGAGGGCGACCAGGGTCGCGTCACCCACGTACGGGGCGATCTGCGCCGCGGGGGCGTGCAGGGTGACCCGGCCGTGGCACGGCCAGGAGTCGCCGGTGCGCGATCCACGGAACAGCCCGGTCACGAAGCTCGCCACGTCACCACCCGGCACCGGGCGCGGCGTGAACCGCGGCCCGGTCGGCATCCGTGGGGTCATCCGGTCGAGGCGGTAGGTGCGCCAGTCGGCCCGGTCCAGATCCCAGCCCAGCAGGTACCACCGTCCGTCCCGGCTGATCACCTCGTGGGGCTCGGCCCGACGAGCCGGCCCGTCCGGTCCGACCGTGCCGTCGGCCCGCGCGTGGTCGAAACGCAGCACCTCCCGTGCGCGCACGGCATCGGTCACCGCGACGAGCACCGCCGGATCCACCTCGCGAGGGGAGGCGCCGGACCGGACGGCGGTGACCCGGACGGAGTCGATGCGGTGACGGAGTCGGGTCGGCATGACCTGCCGGAGGGTGGCCAGCGCCCGGGCAGCGGCCTCGGCGACCCCCGCCCCGGCCGCGGGCACGAGCTGCAGGGCGACCACCAGGGCGACGGCCTGCTCGTCGTCGAACAGCAGGGGCGGCAGGTGCACGCCGGCGTCGAGCCGGTACCCCCCGTCCGGCCCCTTGCTCGCGGCGATCGGATACCCCAGCTCGCGCAGCCGGTCCACGTCCCGCCGCACCGTCCGTGGACTGACCTCCAGGCGTTCGGCCAGCACCTGGCCCGGCCAGTCCCGCCGGGCCTGCAGGAGGGACAGCAGTGCCAGCAACCGTTCCGACGTCCCGCTCATGGTCATCATCTTCGCCCGAGTAGCGGCCAGGAGCTGACCGCTACCGCTGACAACCTGGCCTCAGGCCACACGGGCCGCCCATCGAAAGAGACAGGACCCACCATGAGCATCACCACCGCCGTCCACCTGAACTTCCGGCGCCAGGCCCAGGAAGCGCTGACCTTCTACCGGTCGGTCTTCGGTGGTGAGCTGACCCTGGCCACCTACACGCAGGCGCAGATGCCCGTGGCCGACGACGAGGGCGACCTGATCGCCTGGGGCGAGGTGCGCTCCTCCGACGGCTTCCACGTCATGGCCTACGACGTCCCCGCGGCGCGGGCCCACGACGCCGGCATCGACCCGGTCTTCGTCTCCGTCCGCGGGAACGACGAGAAGGAGACCCGGCGGTACTGGGCCGGCCTGGCCGACGGCGGCACGATCAAGGCCGATCTGGGCCCGTCCGGCTGGGCGCCGCTCTACGGGATGGTCACCGACCGCTTCGGCATCACCTGGATCCTGGACGTCACGGCCCCCTGGGCCGGCTGACGCGCGCCGGGGGCGGGCGGGACCACCTCCCGTCCGCCCGGGTGATCACCGGCCCGGGACGTCCGGGAGATCGGGGCCGTCCAGCACTCGGCCGATCGCGGCGGCGAACGCTCCCGGCGCCTCCCGCGGCACGAAGTGGCCGATGCCGGGGAGCCGGGTCAGCCGGACGTCGGCTTACCACTCGTCCAGCCGGTCTGCCCAGGCGCTCGGGAACAACGGATCGAACTCCGGCCAGAGCGCCTCGACCGGGATCGCCGGCCGCTCGGCGGAGGGCGGCGGCTCCTCGGGCCGGACCGTGGACGGATGGGGACGCGATCGGTACCAGGCGATCGAGGCGGTGAAGGCCCCCGGCCGGGAGTACAGCTCGACCAGACGCCGCAGATCCTCCGCGGGCACCGGATGGCCGGGTCCGGACCAGTGCGTCCAGATGTGCTCCAGGTAGGCGGCGACCGCGGCGGGCTGCCCGTCGAAGAGCCGGTCGGCCAGATCCAACCGGTGCAGCACCTGGTACCAGAACTCCCGCTGCACCGGTGCCGCGAGCAGCCGGTCCCCCGCGCCGGGCAACGGTGGGGTCAGCACCAGCGCGGCCACCCGGTGCGGCGCCAGGGCCGCCAGCTGCTGGCCGATCCGGCTGCCGATGTCGTACCCGCCGACCACCGCCCGTTCGACACCCAGCTCGTCCAGCAGATCGAGCACCCCGGCGGCCTGCGCCTCCACCGAGAACGCCCGGACGTCCGCACCGTCGTGGAAGTCGGACTCCCCGAAGCCCCGCAGGTCCGGGGTGATGACCGTGGCCCGGTCGGCGAGCAGCGGGACGACCGCGGCGAAGTCGTGCCGATCCCCGGGCCAGCCGTGCAGCAGCACGACGGCCGGCCCGCTCCCGGCCCGTTCGTGGGCCAGCCGGTAGCCCTGGAACGGGCGGGAGAGGGGGACGACGGTGCCGCCCGCGACCGCACGCCGCTCAGACATTTGTCGACCCGCCGGCCAGCGCCACCGCGGCACGGACCCCGGCCAGGTAGTCCTGCGGGCATTCCCAGGCCGCGAAATGACCGCCGTGCTCGTGCTCGGTCCACGCGCGGACGTCGAACATCCGCTCGGCGAACGCGCGGGGGGCGTTGACCAGGTCCCGCGGGAAGACGGTGAACACCGCCGGCGGCGGGAAGCGGTCCGGCCGCACGACCTGATCCACGTACGGGGTGAACGAGGTGCCGATGGCGCCGCTCACCCAGTACGCGGTGACCCAGGTCAGCAGGTCCTCCCGGGGGAAGACCGATTCCACGTCACCCCCGCAGTCGCTCCAGCTCCGCAGCTTGTCCACGATCCACGCGGCCAGACCGGCCGGGGAGTCCCCGAGCCCGACAGCCAGGGTCTGCGGTCTGGTCGACTGCTCGTGGGAGTAGCCGCCCTCGCGGCGCTGCCAGTCCTGCCCCCGGGCCAGGTAGGCGCGCTCCTCGTCGGTGGCGTCGTCGGCGAGGCCGTCGCGCAGGAAGTGGTGCTGGGAGACATCGGTCAGGTGCAGCGCCGCCACCCGCTCCGGGTACTCCGCGGCCAGCACCTCGGCGACATCGCAGCCGACGTCACCGGCGGAGACCACGAACCGCGGGAAGCCCCACTCCGTCATGGCCGCGGCCAGCAGATGGGCCGTGTCCGCCGCCGACATCCCGACCGGTCGGGTGGGTGCGGCGAACGGGTAGCCGGGGAGCGCCGGCACGACCGCGGTGAGATCGGCGGACCCGGCGAGCACCCGGGTGAATCTGAGCACCGAGTCCGGCCAACCGTGCAGGAACAGCACGGGCAGGCCCGGGGTCGATCCCGTCCGGAGCACCGCCCGGACCGCGGAGTCCCCGACACCGGCGACCGCCCAGGGCAGTTCGCGCACCGTCCGCTCCGCAGCGCGCCAGTCGTACTCGTCCCGCCACCACGTGACGAGCTCGGTCAGATAGCCCGGATCGACCCCGCGGGACCAGCCGTGACCGGCGGGGAGGGGAACGGCACGGAAGGCGGCCAGCCGGGCCCGGAGGTCGTCCAGCACCGCCTCGTCGACCGCCGGGGGTGCTGCGGGGGGCAGGGCCATGACGGGGGTCCTCTCGTGGGGGGCAGTCCCGACCACGACCGTGGCGACCTGCCCGCACTGCCGCCGGTCGGCGACTCCCGAACCGTAACCGGTCAGACCGGTGTCAGCAACCGGTTCGACCGGTGCCTGCCCACCCTGTTCACCTGACCTGCGGCGACCGCCCGGGTCCCGGGATGGAGTCGCCCGGCCACCGGAGGCGGGACAATGGTGGACGTGACCGATCTGGCGACCCTCGACCCGACGACCGATCCGACCCCCGCGGCCGGGCCCCCGGCCGGCGCGCAGGCGGCCCCGTTGACGGTCGGCCCGTACAAGGTCTGGCCGCCGGTGGTCCTGGCCCCGATGGCCGGCATCACCAACGCCTCGTTCCGCCGCCTGTGCCGCGAGTTCGGCGCCGGGCTCTACGTCTGCGAGATGATCACCACCCGGGCCCTGCTCGGTCGCAGCGCGAAGACGATGGAGATGATCCGGTTCGAACCGGAGGAGCACCCGCGCTCGCTGCAGCTCTACGGCGTGGATCCCGACGTGGTGGCCGCGGCCGTCCGGATGGTCGTCCAGGAGGACCTCGCCGACCACATCGACCTGAACTTCGGCTGCCCCGTCCCCAAGGTGACCCGCAAGGGCGGCGGCTCGGCCCTGCCGTGGAAGCGGCGCCTGTTCACCGAGATCGTCCGCCGCGCGGTGCAGGAGGCCGGCGACGTCCCCGTCACCGTGAAGATGCGGATCGGCATCGACGACGACCACATCACCTACCTCGACGCCGGGCGCATCGCCCAGGACTGCGGGGTGGCCGCCGTCGCGCTGCACGGGCGCACCGCGATCCAGCACTACTCCGGTACCGCCGACTGGTCGGCCATCGCCCGGTTGAAGGAGGCCGTCACCGAGGTCCCCGTGCTCGGCAACGGCGACATCTTCGCCGCGTCCGACGCCCTGGACATGATGGCGCGCACCGGTTGTGACGGCGTCGTCGTCGGTCGGGGCTGCCAGGGCCGGCCCTGGCTCTTCGCCGAACTGGCCGCCGCGTTCGACGGCCGCCCCGCCCCGGCGGCCCCGGATCTGCGCTCCGTGGCGGGCACGCTGCGTCGGCACGCCGAGCTGCTGGCCGCGGAGATGGGCGAGGACCGCGGGATGCGCGATCTGCGCAAGCACATCGCCTGGTACCTCAAGGGTTTCGCGGCCCCGTCCGAGGTACGCCGTGAGCTGGGCATGATCTCGAGCCTGGCCGGCCTCGACGAGCTGTTGGCCCGCCTCGATCTCGACCAGCCCTTCCCGGCCGCCGCCGACGGGCCCCGCGGACGGCAGGGTTCCCCCCAGGCCAAGGTCCACCTGCCCGAGGGCTGGTTGGACGACCCGGACAGCCTGGCCGTGCCCGAGGGGGCCGAACTGGACGCCGGCGGCGGCTGAGCATGACGTGGCGCCGACCCGTCCGGTGGAGCGGCGCCGTGCCCGGCCTGGCCGCGCCGGTGCTGGCCGCCTCGGTGCTGGTCCTCGGCGCGTGTGCGGATCCCCCGCCGTCCGCCCCGGTCACACCGATCGGATCCGTGGAGATCACCGCCGCCCTGGACGTGGTCAATGCGGCGACGGGGTCCGCGGCGGCGCAACGCGCCGCCCTGGCCTCGGTCACCGACCCGGCCGGCCGCCCGGCCCTGGACCGCTGTCCCGCGGCGACACGGACGGTGCGGTTCCAACCGGTGCTCGGAGCGGTGACGGCAGCCCCGGGTTTCACCGACGCCGAGGGCCACAGCCTGCCGGGCACGGCGGTCGCCGTGCCGACCCTGGTCCGGGTGTATGCCGACGGGGCCCTGTCGACCACCGAGATCACCGTCCTGCACGTCGGTCTCGTCGATGGCACCGCCCGACTGGCCCCGCTGTGCCTCGGCTGACCGAGCCATGAACCACCGCTGACCGACGCTGATCACATCTGACGCTGCGTGACCGGCCTGTTGCGGCAACCGCAGTTCAGGGGCTTGACGGCCGCCGAATGGGCACCGTCCGTATCATGGGGGTGCGCTGACTGTCCTGGATCGGCCCCCCGGCCCGGATGCTCGTGCCCGCTCCCCCGTCCGACGCCCCACCGTCGCGACCCGGTGCGCGTGGAGGCCCGATCCGAGCCCGGTACCGGGTTCCGCCGACGCAAGGAGACGACGTGACCGACGGGCCGGCCAGTGCTGGGCAGCCAGGGTCCCTCGACCCCGCCCCCTCCCGCGGTCCGCACGCCCACCGGGGCGGCTGGATGGCCGGACACACCGTCGTCGCGCTGTTCTCCGTCCTGGTCCTGCTGGTCACCGGGGTGGAGTGGTTCATCACCTCCCGGTTCGACTCCGGATTGGCCGACAATCGAATCAGCGCGATCGTCTCGGACGACACCCACCTGTCCACCGCGACGGCCGCCCCGGGCGGCGGTACCTCCACCAGCGACGGCGAGGCGGTCCCGTCCTTCCCGGCGGAGAACATCCTGCTCTTGGGCTCGGACACCCGGGCCGGGGCCAACGCCGACTCCGGCAACTCGGATTCGACCACCGAGGACGGCGTCGCCAACTCCGACAGCCTGATGCTCGCGCACATCAGCAGCGATCGGCACATCACCGTGCTGTCCATCCCGCGGGACACGATGATCCCGGCCCCCACCTGCAACACCTGGAACAGCCAGACCGGTGAGCTCAACGACCGGATCGAGCCGGTCAGCGAGGGCACCCGCTGGCACATCAACTCGGCGTTCTCGGTCGGCGGGCCGCAGTGCACCGTGCGCGCCGTGCAGGCGCTGACCGGGCTGCGCATCGACCGGGTCATCGGCATCGACTTCGCCGGGTTCAAGAACATGGTCGACGCCCTCGGCGGGATCTCCGTCAACATCTGCGGCCCGATCGTCGACGCCGAACTGCAGACGGTGGTGGCGGCCGGCGGCGTGCAGACCATCCACGGCGATCAGGCCCTCAGCCTGGTCCGGGCCCGGAAGGTGATCGGCGACAACGACTCCGACCTGTCCCGGATCCGCCGCCAGCAGGTCGTGCTGTCCGCGATCCTCAAGCAGGTCACCGCGGCCGGGACTCTGCTGAACCCGGCGAAGCTGAACGCGTTCCTGCAGGCCTTCACCGACAACACCTTCACCGACAACGTCACCCTCGACAACCTCGTCACCCTGGCCCAGTCGTTCGGAAATCTCGATCCGGCCAAGGTCACCTTCTACACACTGCCCACCGTGCCCAGCACCCGTGAGTCCGGGGCACTGGAGGTCGACGACAGCAAGGCCCCGGCCGTGTTCTCGGCCCTGCTCAACGACCAGCCGCTGCCCGGCGAGCAGCCGGTCGCCACCACCCCGGCCGATCCGTCGACCATCCCGGCGCCGTCCACTCCCGACACCCCCGCACTGCCGTCCACGATCACCACGGACCCGGCCGACGTCGCCGTCCAGGTCGTCAACGCGACCGGACGCACCGGGGTGGCCACCGCGATGATGACCGCCCTGAACGACGTCGGCTTCGCCGTGACCGAGGACGATCTGCGCGTGCAGGACACCGAGCAGTCCGACCTCGTCGTGGAGTACGCCACCGGTCAGCAGGACGCGGCGCTCACCGTGGCCGCCAGCCTCGAGGGGGCCGGACTCGTCGAGGTGCCCGGACTGGCCGTGCCGGTGCGTCTGATCGTCGGCTCCTCGTGGGACGGTGCCGCCCAGCCGGTGTCGGTCGGTGCGGACACCCCGACCTGGATCACCACGGCGGCCGCTCCGACCGGCACGGACGACCTCGCGAGCACCGGGGCCGCCCCGTCCGGAGACGCCTCCACGCTGGGTTCGACGGACCTGCCGTCGGTCAACGCCGGGCAGGCCCTCTGCGCGTAGGGCCGCTGCCCGGCCCGAGCCCCGCGCAGGGGCCGACGGCGGATGCCGTCGGCCCCCCGCACCGCGATCACGGGGTCGGCATGCCCCCATCGACGTGCAGGGTCTCGCCCACCACGTACGACGACTCACCGCTGGCCAGGAACACGTACGCCGGTGCGAGCTCGGCCGGCTGCCCCCAGCGTCCGAGGTAGGTCTGCTCCCCGACGCTCGGCAGGGCCTCGGGCTTCTGCCCGCCCGCCGGCTGCAGCGGGGTCCAGATCGGCCCGGGCGCGACGGCGTTCACCCGGATGCCCTTCGGGGCGAGCTGCGCCGCGAGGCCCTTGGCCAGGTTGTTCACCGTCGCCTTGGTCGCCGCGTAGTGCACCAGACCCGGCGACGGTGCGTAGGCCTGGATCGAGGTGGTGTTGATGATCGTGGAGCCGGGCACCAGGTGCGGCACGGCTGCCTTGGTGATCCGGAAGGTCGCGTAGACGTTGGTCTTGAACGTCTCGTCGAACTCGTCGTCGTCTAGGTCGAGGATCGAGTCGACGTTCTGCTGCTTGCCGGCGTTGTTCACCAGGATGTCGAGCCCGCCCAGGCCCTCGACGGCCTTGGCCACGAGCTCCTCGCACCATTCCTTGGACGTGATGTCGCCGGGCAGGGCCACGGCCGTGCGTCCGGCCGCCTCGATGAGACCGACGATGCGCTGCGCGTCCACCTCCTCCTCCGCGAGGTAGGAGATCGCGACGTCGGCGCCCTCCCGGGCGAAGGCGATGGCGACGGCCGCACCGATGCCGGAATCACCGCCGGTGACGAGCGCCTTGCGACCCTTCAGCCGCCCGGAGCCCCGGTAGGAGTCCTCACCGTGGTCGGCGGGGACGTTCTGCGCCATCTCGGCGTCCGTGCCGGCGCCCTCGAGGTACTGCTCGCTCGGCTTCCGGTCGGCGTAGAGCTTCGTCGGGTCCTGCAGGGTGTGCTGGTCGGTCATCGGAACGACGGTACGCACCGGTCGATCGCACCGGCCCGCCGTCCGGCCCGGACCCCGGTGGCCCCTGGCCGTTCACCCGGAGTTCACGGCGACCCGTGACCTGGCCAGACTTACATCGGTAAGCTCTGTCCATGCGCCAGGCCTACCAGATCAGCCTCTCCTATCTCGGGGACAACGGCTCGAAGATGTGTGACATCGCGAGCAATTGTCTCCGCGATGCGACCAAGGCGATGCTGGACACCGATCTCAGCCTCGCCGAGGCCGTCATCGCCTCCGATGTGCAGCTCGACGAGATGCGCGCGATCGCCGAGACGCACGCCATGGAGCTGCTGGCCCTGCAGTCGCCCGTCGCGTCCGACCTGCGCACCGTCGTGTCCGCCCTGTGGATCGTCGCCGACCTGCAGCGCATGGGCGCCCTGGCCATCCACGTCGCCAAGGCGGCCCGCCGCCGTCACCCGGCCCCGGTCATCCCGGCCCAGCTGCGCCCCATCATCGAGCGGATGGGCTCGGTCGGCGTGCACCTGGCCGACCAGGCCGGCGTCGTGCTGCGCACCCGGGACGTCGAGCTCGCCCGCCGCCTCGAGCAGGAGGACGAGCTCATGGACGATCTGCAGCGGCAGATGTTCGCGGCCATGCTCTCCCCCACCTGGAGCCACGGCGTCGCCGCCGCCGTCGACATCTCGCTGCTGGTCCGCTTCTACGAGCGCTTCGCCGACCACGCGGTCGCCGTGGCCCGCCGCGTCATCTTCCTGGTCACCGGCGAGAACGTCGGCGGGGACACCACTCCCGCCCTGACCGCGCCCGAGCGCTGACCCACCCGTACCGAACGCCGACAGCCCGGCACCACGACCCGTGAGGGTCGGGTGCCGGGCTGTCGTGTGTCCGGGCCACGTCAGGCCGGGACCGCCAGTGCCGCCACGGAATCGGGGGACGCGGTCACCGAGGTACCCGGACCCAGGTGGCGGGCCCGGTCCGACGAGATGTGCACCGTGAGGACGAGCCCGTCGCCGAGCTCGACCCGGGTGCGACCGAACGCGCCCAGGAAACTGGTCGAGACCACCACACCGTCCCCCGGCCCGGCGGGTGCCCCGGGAGCGGTGGGTACCAGGTGGATCGACTCGGGTCGCAACAGCACGCGCACCCGACCGTCGACCGCCGAGCCGGGGAGCAGCGGCACCGAGCGGCCCAGCACCTGGACGTATCCGGCGTCGGCGACACCCGGGACGCTGTTGCTGATCCCGATGAACGACGCCACGAACGGCGTCGCCGGGCGGGTGTAGATCGCGTCCGGGGTGTCGATCTGCTCGAGCCGGCCGTCCCGCATGACGCCGACCCGGTCGGCGACGGCCAGCGCCTCCTCCTGGTCGTGGGTGACGAACAGGGTGGTGATGCCGACCTCGGACTGGATGCGCCGGATCTCCTCCCGCAGCTGCACCCGGACCTGCGCGTCCAGCGCGGACAACGGCTCGTCGAGCAGCAGCACCCGCGGCCGGATGGCCAG
Source organism: Nakamurella flavida (assembly GCF_030811475.1). Classification (NCBI taxonomy): domain Bacteria; kingdom Bacillati; phylum Actinomycetota; class Actinomycetes; order Nakamurellales; family Nakamurellaceae; genus Nakamurella; species Nakamurella flavida. The sequence continues at coordinate 3,229,862 of NZ_JAUSQV010000001.1, read as the reverse complement.
CGCCCGCGCCAACGCGACCCGCTGCTGCTGACCGCCGGACAGCTGGTGGGCGTACCGGCCGGCGGCCGAACCCAACCCCACCAGTTCGAGGTGTTCCTCGGCCGCCCGCCGACGTTCGGCGCGGCCCTGCCCGCGCAGCCGCAACCCGAACTCGACGTTCTCCCGCGCGGTCATGTGCGGGAACAGCGAGTAGGCCTGGAACACCATGCCCATGTCCCGCTTGGCGGCCGGCACCCCGGTGAGGTCCAGCCCGGCCACCCGCAGGGTGCCCTCGTCGACGTCCTCGAGTCCGGCCAGGGCGCGCAGGGCCGTGGTCTTGCCGCAGCCGGACGGGCCGAGCAGCACCACCAGCTCGCCGGGGGCCAGGTCGAGGTCGAGCCCGGCGAGCGCCTGCACGGAGCCGAACCGCCGGCGCAGACCGCGCAGCTCGACCGGGACTCCGGTCGGGGCCGCGACATGAGCTGCAGCCGAACGCTTGTCGGGGGCGGACGTGTCGAGCTGCTGGACCATTCAGGACTCCTTGCGGGATGCGGTACGGCCCGGCCGGCGGCGTCCGCTGATCAGCGAGAGGCCGAGCAGCAGCACGAAGACCAGGACGAGGGCGAGCAGGGCGATGGCGGTCGCCAACCGGGGTTCGGCCTGCGACACGGTGTAGATGCCGGTCTGCAGGTTGTTGCGGCTGAGCAGCGACGCGACGGTGAACTCGCCCAGCACCAGGGCCACCGACAGGAACGAGGCGGCCAGCAACGCGCCCCGCAGATTGGGCAGGATCACCCGCCACACCAACGTCCACCAGCCGGCGCCCAGACTGCGGGCCGCCTCCGAGAGGGTGGTCACGTCGATGGCCGCCAGCCCCGCGTCCAACGACCGGTAGGCGAACGGCAGCACCAGGATCACGTAGGCGAAGCACAGCCAGATCGCCGACGTCGACAGCACTTCCGACACCCCGCGGTAGATCGGGGCCAGCCCGACGACCAGCACGATCGCCGGGATGGTCAGCGGCAGCAGGCAGAGGAACTCCATGGTGCGACGCAGTCCCGGCACCCGCATGCGCACCCAGATCATGGTGGGCACCAACAGCACCGCCATCAGGACGACGGTCAGCACGACGAGCACCGCGGAGGACAGCAGGCCGTCCCACAACGGCCGGTAGCGGCTGGAGAGCTGCTCCGGATCGACCAGCGCCGCCCACGCCTTGCCCGTCCGCTTCCCACCGAGAGTGCGGGTGGAGAAGTCGAGCATCGCGATCAGCGGGATGAGGAAGAACGCCAGCACCGGGGTGAGAACCGCCCAGCGCAGCAGTGCCGCCCGACCGCGACGGCCGAGCCGCCGACGGCCGGTCCCGGGGGGCGTCGGGGACGGGCGGGCGGCCGCGGGTGAGCGGTCGGTCGCGGTCGTCATCGCAACCACCGCGCGCTGCGCCGGCCCAACCAGGCATACCCGGCCATGACGACGGCGACCACGACGACCATGCCCAGGGCCAGGGCACTGGCCAGATTGCCCTGACCGAGGTTGACGTCGCTGATCAGGGCGCCGCGGATCTGCAGCGGCACCAGGGTGTTGTACTGCGTGATGAGGGCGGCCGCCGTGGCGTAGGCCGAGAAGGCGTTGGCGAACAGCAGCAGCGCCGACCCGAGGAACGCCGGCGCCAGCAGCGGGCCGCCGACCCGACGCCAGAACACCCATCCCGTGCCGCCGAGACTCTCGGTGGCCTCCCGCCACTGCGGGCGCAGGCCCTGCGCCGCGGGCAGGAAGACGATGACCATGAGGGGGATCTGGAAGTACGTGTAGACCAGCACCAGGCCGGGGAACTCGTACAGCCATCCCCCGGTGGAGGCGACGCCGACGTCGGCCAACAGGGTGGTGACGAGCCCGGTGGTGCCGACGGTGGCGATGAAGGCGAAGGCCAGCATCACCCCGCCGAACTGGGCCAGCACCGAGCAGGCGGCGACCACGACCCGGCGCAGCACCCCGTCGGCCCCGGCGGCCAGCACCACGGCCACGACGCCGCCGACCACCGCGCCGATGACGGCGGTGATCGCCGACAACGCGATGGACTGCACGAACGCGTCACGGACCGACGCGGAACCCATCTCGCGGAAGTTGGCCAGGGTGAACCCGTCCGGTCCCCGGAAGGCGCCGACGGCGACGAGAACCGTGGGCAGCAGGAGGAACAGGGCCAGGTAGGCGAAGAACGGCACCGTGGGCAGCAGCGCGCCGGCCCGGACCCGGCTCCCCCGCACGGGGGGAGCCGGGTCGGTCGACGCGACACCGAGCGGTGCGAGGCCGCCGGCGGGGACAGGGGTCGCGACATCCATGACGGAGGGGGATCAGCTCCCCATCGCGGTGGCCCACTGGGCCGTCAGCACGTCGTTCGCCGCGGTGGTCTGGGCCGGGGTCAACGTGGTCAGCTCACCGTCGGCGGTCGGCAGGTTCGCCGCGACCGACTGGTCGAGAGTGCCGTCGGCGACCATGGTGTCGTACAGGACGGGCTTGGCGCCGCCCTTGACCCAGAGGTTCTGCGCCGCGGGCGAGTACAGGAACTCCTGCCACAGCCGGGCTGCGGCCGGGTGCGGGGCGTCGGCATTGATGGCCTGCACGTAGTACGAACCGAGCGCGGCACCGGAGGGGATGAATGTCTTCCACTCGATGTCCTCGTCGGCCAGCGCCTTGGTGTACCCGAGCTGGTTGTACGACCAGTCGAAGACGACGCCGGTCTGCCCGGAGAGCACGGTGGCCGGGGTGGGATCCAGCGGCAGGAACGAGCCGGACTCCTTGAGCTTGCTGAACCAGGACACGCCCGCGCTGATGTCGTCGGCGCTGCCGCCCGAGGCCAACGCGGCCATGACGACACCGTTGAACGCGGCGCCCGCCTCCGTCGGGTTGCCGTTCAGGGCCACCGCATCGGCGAACTTCGGATCGGACAGCTGATCCAGCGAGGTGATCTCGCCGTACTTGGTGGCGTTGTACCCGACCGTCATCAGGCCGGTGTAGTCGTTGACCCACTTGCCGTCGGGGTCCTTGTTGCCCTCGGGGATGGAGTCGAACGTGGCCACCTTGTACGGGGCGAACGAGGCGACGTTCTCGGCGGCGACGGCCGGGCCGAGGTCGAAGACGTCGGGGGCCTTGTCGGTGCCCTGGTTGGCCTGCGCCGCCTGGATCTCCTGGGCGGAGGAGGCGTCGGGCTGCTGCGACTCGACGGTGATCCCGGGGTAGGTGTCCTGGAACAGTTGGATGATCTCGCCGTAGTTGGCCCAGTCCGGCGGCAGCGCGATGACGTTCAACGCGCCCTCGGCGGTGGCCGCGGCGACCAGCCCGTCCATGCCGCCGAAATCGGCGACCGACGTGGCGGTGGCGGCGTCACCCGACGCGGCGGAGCCGCTGCCGGAGGCGGTGGTCGAGCTCGAGCCGGCCGAGCCGGACGCGGCCGAGGTGGTGGCGGCCATCGACGACGCGGCCGCGGAGGTGGCCGCCGAGGTGGCCGCCGCGGACCCGGTGGTCGAGGACCCACAGGCGGTCAGCAGCAGGGCGCTCGCGGCGGCGAGGGCGGCGACCCCGTACGGGGTGCGACGGGAACGGGACATCAGGAGCACTCCGGAGTGAACATTCCCGGCACGTTCCGCCATCCGGATGCCGCGGCGGTGACCGTCCGTGGGACCACGTCTGGACGGCAGGTGAACCGCTGGCTCCGCCGGACGATGGCCGAATCGGTGGGGCGCGATTTCCCCCACAGAGACGTCACCGCCACGGCGGGTTCGAACTCCCCGTCGCACAGGCTTTCTCGAGAACCGGATGGGTGGCGCCGCGGAGGTGTACCGTTCAGAGGAGTAAATTCTCCCAGGACCACGCCCCGCCGGGTCGACCCTGCGACAGGGATCGAAGTGGTCTGATGGATGTCGTCGATGCGTTCCGGGCTGCCGCCGACTCGGCGATCGACCGCCACCCGCAGTGGGGCGATCCGGCCCTGCTCGCCACCCGGCTGTCCTGGGCCATCGCGGCCGTCCTGCACTCCGATGGCGCCGGCCTCAGCCTGTCCTCCGGGGACGGGCTCCGGGTCCCCCTGGGGTCCAGCAGCGAGCCCGCCGCCCTGGCCGAACGCCTGCAGTTCACCACCGGTGAGGGACCCTGCCTGGAGGCCGAGACCACCGCGGACCCGATCATGGCCACCGAAGCGGTGATGACGCACACCTGGCCGATCTTCGCCGGGCGACTGCTGATCGAGACGCCCTTCCGGTCCATCTTCTCCGCCCCCGTCGCCGGCGTCGGGACGATGGACGTCTACTTCACCGGCCCCGCCGGGTGTCTCACCGTCCCGGTGGGTGATGCCGTGCTCGTCGCCGAGCAGGTCAGCGCCGCCCTCAGCGACCCCCGGCACGTCCGGACGATCGAGAACGAGGTGACCACCGGGGACGCCGGAGGTCGGCACCTGGTCAACATCGCCATGGGCATGCTGACCCAGGCCCGCAGCATCTCCTTCCCCGACGCCCTGGCCGCACTCCGGGCGCACGCCTTCGCCGCCGATCTCACCCTGGAGCAACTGGCCGACGCCGTGGTGGCCGGCACCGTTCCCGTCGGGGATCTGCTGCCCTGAGCGGCGCCGGTCGGGTGTCTGCCGGCTGCGGAACGGCGCTGCAGGTCCCCCTCGGTCCGGGCCGGCGTCCGGGGTCGTGCTGGTTGTCCTCGCCCACCCACCTCGGGCAGAGCGAGGTGACCCGAGGACGTGCCGCTCTCGGCAGGGCGGCACCGAGCTCCGTCACCTGCCCGCACACCGACCAGGGTCTCGGCTTGCGACACACCTGGTTCCCTACGATGCCCGAGTGGGCACGACAGCGGGTTCCATCACCTGGCAACCGCTGACCGCTGCCGACCTTCCGCTGCTGGCCGGCTGGCTGCGCGATCCGCAGGTGGCGCGGTGGTGGAACCACGAGTACACCGCGGAAGCCGTGGAGCGGGACTTCGGCGGGAGCGTGCGGGGTGAGGAGCCCGGCGAGGACCTCGTCGTGTCGCTCGACGGACTCGCTGTCGGGCTGCTGCAGCGCTCGGTGATCAGCGACTACCCGGGAGAAGTCGCCGAGTTCGCGGCGATCGTCGACGTGCCGGACGGGGCCGTCGAGCTCGACTACCTCATCGGCGATCCGTCGCTGCGGGGTCGTGGACTCGGGCCGCGGATCATCGCGATGGCCGTCGAGCGCACCTGGGACGACCACCCCGCCGCCTCCGCCGTGCTCGTGGCTGTGGTGGCCGCGAATGTCGCGTCGTGGCGGGCGCTGGAGAAGGCGGGCCTGCGGCGGATTGCCGAGGGAGCCATGGAACCGGACAACCCGGTGGACGACCCGCTCCACTACATCTACCGGGTGGACCGGCCCGTGCGACCGGCCCGGGCGTGAGCAGGTCCTGCCCGATCATCCCGCGGAGGACGGTCATGTCTCCGGGTCCGAGACCCACCCCGGTCACCGGGTGAGCGGGTCACCGGCCGTCAACCGGTCAAGCGGCCGGGAGGCGCCGCGTGGCCAAGACGGTGAGGGCCTTCCCGGGTGCCCGGTCCCGGCCCATCAGTTCCACCTCGGCCAGAGCACCGGCGATGGTGTCCGAGCCGCGGAAGAGGTCGGCCAGTTCGGCGAGGTGCCCCATCGATCCGTCCCAGAGCTGCAGCACCCCGTCGGTGAACACCAGCAACGTGTCCCCCGGGTCCAGATGGGCAGTGCGGATCCGTGCGGTCGAACCGGGCAGCACTCCCAGCGGCAGGTCCGGGGTCCCCAGGTGTTCGTGGCCGCCGGCGGCTCGCACGATCAGTGCCGTGCCGAGACCGGCATCGACGAAGGAGATCTGGCCGTCGCGGTGGATCCGGCCGTGGAAGACGGTTGCGTAGGACCCGGTGCGCTCGAGCTGGTCCTCGACCAGGACAGTGGTGTCGCCGACCAGGTCGGCGAGTTCTCCCCGAAGGCTCAGGGCGGCCACCGTGGCGCCGATCATGGCGGCGTTCAACCCGGCCGCCGAACCGGTGGCCATCAGATCGCCCAGGGTGATCTCCAGGGTTCCCGGGAGCGACCGCCAGTGGACGAAGTCGCCGCGCAGGCCCACCGACGGGACACTGAGCACGCCGTTGTCGTAACCGGGCAGCCAGGGGGCCTCGGCCGGACCGGCGGCTCGTTGGGTGGCGGTGGCGAGGTCGTGATCCTCGACCGCGGCCAGTTCGCGTTCCACCCAGTGGGCCATCTCCTGCAGCAGCGCGGCCTGCTGCGGAGAGAAGGTGCGCGGTGTGGTGTCCAGGACGCACAGCGCACCGACTCGTTGTCCGGTACCGACGGTCAGCGGGTAGCCGGCGTAGAACCGCAGGTGGGGGTCCCCGGTGACCAGAGAGTTGTGCTCGAACCGGGTGTCGGCCAATGCATCCTCGATCACCATCGCGTCCTCCTGCTGCATGGTGTGCGCGCAGAACGATTCCTCGCGGGTGACGTTGAGGTCGGCGGGGCCCCGCTGGGACACCGCGAACTGCCGGTCGGCACCGACCAGGGACACCGCCGCCATCGGCATGCCGAACACCGTGGACGCCATGCGGGTGATCCGCTCCAGGCGCTCCTGCGGGGCGGCGTCGATCAGGCGCAGTTCGCGGAGAGCCTGGAGCCGGACGATCTCGGCTTCGGCGTCTGTTCCTGGCGCGCTCGTCGGAGATGCGTTGACCATCGTCCACCCCGCTGTCGGCATTGCCGCTCGATCGTCAGCCGCGTCCAGGGTGAACCCGTGGATCTGGTGACGCGCGGTGGTCGGACATTAACCAGGGGTTGCGTTTTGTCCCGGTGAGCCGGGCAGGACACTGCTCCCGAGCCTTGGTCGTTCCCCGTCGAACGCCAACCGCGTCGAGCCTGTGCCCCGTCGGAGGGACCCGCCAGGACGATGCGGGGCATCCTTGGTGACGCCGCCGCCGGGGGTTCACCCAGTGGTGGTCATCCGGATGTGTGTGCTGGGCAGGCTTGCCCGATGAACCCCCAGGCCGGCATCCCCCGCCGCACTCTGCTCAAGGGCGGGGCCGCCACCGCCGCTGCCTTCTCCCTCGCCGCGATGACACCACCGTGCTGCGGCGGGGCACGACACCCACCAGCGCCGCCCGGGACCACACCGTCAAGGTCGTGGTCGACAGGCTCACCCCCTACACCCGGTACTTCTTCCGGTTCTCCGGTTGCGGGGCCACCTCTCCGGTGGGACGGACGCAGACCGCGCCGGACGAGGCGGGGGTGACCCACGCACTCCGGCTGGCCTTCGTGTCCTGCAGCAACTACACCGGCGGCTTCTTCACCGCCTACCGGGGCCTGGCCGCCCGGGACGACCTCGATGCGATCCTGCACCTCGGCGACTACGTGTACGAGTACGGCAACGACCCGGGCGAGACCGGGGTCGCCGGCTCCGGCGACCGGTACGGCCCGGCCGGCCTCATCGGCGTCCGCGACCACAAGCCCGAGACCGAGATGGTCTCGCTGGCCGACTACCGCATGCGCCACGCGCTCTACAAGACCGATCCCGACGCCCAGGCCGCGCACCGTCGGCACCCCTGGATCGTCATCTTCGACGACCACGAGATCGCCAACGACGCCTACGCGACCGGCGCGGAGAACCACGAAGCCCAGGACGACCCGGACACGTCGTACACCGGCCCCGGGGAGCCGGCCGGGGTGCGGGCCGAGGGCGATTTCCTGGCCCGCCGGGCCCGGGCCTTCCAGGCCTACATCGAGTGGATGCCGATCCGGGCTGCCCGAGCAGTACCAGCCCCAGCCGCACCGGGGGCGACAGTTCTTCCGACGTTTCAGCTTCGGCGATCTGGCCGACCTGTCGGTCATCGAGACCCGGCAGAACCGCAGCCAGCAGGTCCCCACCACGGCGAACGGGCTGGTCAACCCGGCGCTGGCCGACCCGAAGCGGCATCTGCCCGAACCGGACCAGCTGGCCTGGCTGACCGCCGGGGTCGAGAAGTCTCGCAAGTGCTGGCATCTCATCGGCAACCAGACCGTCTTCGCCAAGGTCTACGCCGTCCCCCGCACCGGGGTCCTCCCCGGCCAGGTGTTCAACGCCGACCAGTGGGACGGGTACCAGGCCGACCAGGCCACCCTGCTGGCCGCCATGGGACGGGCGACCACGAACCCGGTCGTGCTCACCGGGGACATCCACTCCTCGTGGGCCAACGACCTACCTCGGGACACCACGACCTACCCGGTTGACCGGAACTCGGTCGGCGTGGAGTTCGTCTGCCCCTCGGTGACCAGCAACGGTTTCAAGGAGGCGCTGGGGTCGGCGGCCGCCGCCCAGGGCGCCACCGCCGCGTTCCAGACGGTCAACCCGTGGGTGCGTTTCCTGGAGGGCATCGGACACGGGTTCGCCGTCCTGGACGTCACCCCGGAGCGGGTGCAGACCGACTATTTCTCCATCCGCAGCAACGGCGACAAGGGCCTGGCCGTCGACCCCCGCCTCGATCCGAACGCCACCGTCGGGTACGAGACGTCGTACGTGTCGCTCAAGGGTTCCCGCCGGGTCACCGGGCCCGTCGCCCAGCTCGGCGCCCGACGCGACGACCCGCGCCCGGCCCGGCGTCCCGGACAGGGCTGAGAACATGTCGACGACCCCGCAGACACCCGCACACGACGCAACCGGCGAACCCGGTCCGCGAGATCCGCTGCGGCGCAACTTCTTCCGCGCCGCTGCGCTCGGCGGGGCGGCGGTGCTGTTCTCCACCGCGACCCCGGCCGCCGCGGCCGGGGTCGCCGGCGGGCTCCGGGTGTACGTGGTGGTCGTCGACGGCACCCGGCCCGACGAGATCGGCCCGGTGTTCACCCCCCGGTTGCACCGACTGCGCACGGAGGGCACCTGGTTCCCGAACGCCCGTTCGCTCCCGGTCATGGAGACCATCCCGAACCACGTCATGATGATGACCGGGGTGCGGCCCGACCGGTCCGGCGTCCCGGCCAATGCGGTGTTCGACCGCGCCGAGAACGTGGTCCGTGACCTGGATCGCCCGTCCGACCTGCAGTTCCCGACCCTGCTCGACCGGGTGGCGGCGACGGGCCGGACGACCGGGTCCGTGCTGTCCAAGAAGGATCTGTTCGGCATCTTCGGTACCCGGGCCACCACCCGCTGGGAGCCGTTCCCGCTCCTGCCGATCACCGAGCACGCCCCGGATGTCGCGACCACGAACGCGCTCCTCGCCATGGTCGACGGGGTCGATCCGGATCTGGTCTTCGTCAACCTCGGGGACACCGACCGGGTCGGGCACAGCGATGTCACCGGGACCACCGTGACGGCGGCGCGCACGGCGGCCCTGCTGAACACCGACACCCAGGTCGGCCGGTTCGTCGACCACCTGCAGGCGACCGGGCGCTGGGAGCGCTCGGTGCTGCTGGTGCTGGCCGACCACTCGATGGACTGGTCGCGGCCCGACAGCTTCATCTCGGTGAACCAGATCCTGCAGGCCCGCCCCGACCTGCAGGCCGGGGTCCGGATCGCCCAGAACGGCGGGGCGGATCTCCTGTACTGGTTGGGGTCGTCGGCCTCCCGTCCGGCGGCACTCGCGGACATACGCCGGCTCGTCACGGCGCACCCGGGCGTGCTGTCCGTGCGGACCCCGGCCGAGCTGCGGCTCGGCGCCCGGGCCGGTGATCTGGTCGCGTACTGCCGGCCGGGCTGGCGGTTCACCGACCCGACGCCCCTGTCCAACCCCATACCGGGGAACCACGGGCACCCGGCGACCGAGCCCATCCCGTTCCTCGTCGCCGGCGGCCATCCGGCCGTCCGCCGTGGTCGGGTGGTCGAGCAACGGGTCTGCACGATGGACATCGCCCCCACCGTCGGGCCCATGTTCGGTCTGGCCGCACCGCCCGGCGGGTACGACGGGTCCGCTTTCAGCAGCGCGTTCTCGGTCACCCAGCACTGACCCGGGGCCCCGTCCTGCGTCCGTTCGGGTGGCGTGGTCGTTCACCTCGGGGCTGTAGCTTGCCCACGGTCACGATCACTGGGAGCGAATGGGACAACCCGGTGGAGAGCAACGAACCGATCCTCTGCGACGTGCAGGGTGGTCCGGCGAACGGCCGGCAGATCCGGGTCGCACCGGACTCGACGGAGACCCGTCTGCCGGCGGCGAGCGTCATGGTGCAGGTCGACAACCACACCGACGCCAAGGTCGTCACCGTGCAGTACCGCCGCGGGGAGATCTCCGACGACACGCATCGCTGGGTGTACCGGCCCGCACCGACCGGCTGACGCGACCCCGAGCGGCTCCGACGCGGCCCGGGGCGCAATGCGCACCGTGCCGATTCCCGACGCAGATGCCGTCACCCTGCGGGGCGACCAGAGTCGGTGCATGACTGGTCTGGACGCCGCGGGTGCTCGACGAGTGAGACCTCGCCGGCCGACCGCCCCGCGTCCACGCGCCGTTCACCACGCCGTCGATCGTCTTCGCCATCCTCACGGCGGGGGTCGCGTGCAGGAGATGGTGTGACGAGATGGCAACGCGCCTGGTGGGCCTTCACCGGACGTCCGATCGCCGGTACCGGGAGAGCCCGGCCGATGCGACCACCGGCCTGGTGGCCCACCGTCCGACGGGCCGGTCCGCAGGACCGGACCGGCCCGGACTCCCCCGCCGCGGACCGGCCGGGGGCTCACCTCCCCGGGTGCGCCCACTGTGCGCTCGGTCCCGCCTCGACCGAGTCGGCCCCCGAGCCGACGATCAACGGGTCGGGCCGGCCGACGAGATCCCTGTCCTTGTCGGCGTAGTCGAGCGTGGCCAGCACGTGCCGGATGGCGTTGATGCGGGCCCGCTTCTTGTCGTTGCTCTTGATCACCGTCCACGGGGCGTAGGGGGTGTCGGTGGAGAAGAACATCGCCTCCTTGGCCGCGGTGTAGTCGTCCCACCGGTCGAGCGAGGCCAGGTCGGTCGGACTGAGCTTCCACTGCCGCACCGGGTCGATCTGCCGGATGACGAACCGGGTGCGTTGCTCGGCCTGCGTCACCGAGAACCACAGCTTGATCAGGTGGGTGCCGCTGTCGACGAGCATCCGCTCGAACTCCGGCGCCTGACGCATGAAGTCCAGGTACTGCAGCCGCGTGCAGTAGCCCATCACCCGCTCGACCCCGGCGCGGTTGTACCAGGACCGGTCGAACAGGACCATCTCCCCCGCGGTGGGCAGGTGGGCCACGTACCGCTGGAAGTACCACTGCCCCAGTTCCCGCTCGGAGGGCTTGTCCAGCGCCACCACCCGCGCCCCACGGGGGTTGAGGTGCTCGGTGAAACGCTTGATGGTGCCGCCCTTGCCGGCGGCGTCCCGGCCCTCGAAGAGCAGGACCACGCGCTGGCCGGTGTCCTTGATCCACCGCTGGAGCTTGAGCAGCTCGATCTGCAGCGCCCGCTTGGTCGACTCGTACTCGTGCCGAGTCATCAGCTCGTCGTACGGGTAGTCCTCCCGCCAGGTCAGCACGGGCTTGCCGTCCGGGCCCAGCAGCACGGGGTCGTCACTGCGGTCCTCGTCGAAGTCGACCTCGAAGGCGCGGAAGCCCGACAGGTCGGTGAAGCGGTCGAGTCCGGTCGGGCCGGGCAGGGTGTCGGTCATCGGGAGTTCTCCAGTCGTTCCGCGGATGGGGGCGCAGGCCGTGGCGGGGTGTCGGGCGGCCGCGTCGCACCGGGCGCCGCCCCAGGGTGCGACCCGCCGAGGTGGCGATCAACGCCGCACGGATGAACACCGCGCGACGAACCGGCCCGGAGCGCGGGCAGGCAGGAACACAGCGGGGGACGGACCTCTCGGCCCGTCCCCCGCTGCGGTGGTGGTGATGCGCCCGGTCGTCGGGCGAGCGTTCCGGCTCAGCCGAAGCGGCCGGAGATGTAGTCCTCGGTCGCCTTCTGCGACGGGTTGGAGAAGATCTTCGCCGTCTCGTCGTACTCGACCATGCGGCCCGGCTGGCCCACGCCGGCCAGGTTGAAGAAGGCGGTCCGGTCGGAGACCCGGGCGGCCTGCTGCATGTTGTGGGTGACGATGACGATCGTGTAGCTCGACTTCAGCTCGCTGATCAGATCCTCGATGGCCAGCGTGGAGATGGGGTCCAGGGCCGAGCAGGGCTCGTCCATGAGGAGGACCTCGGGCTCCACGGCGATGGCCCGGGCGATGCACAGCCGCTGCTGCTGCCCGCCGGACAGGCCCGCACCCGGCCGGTTGAGCCGCTGCTTGACCTCCTCCCACAGGTTCGCGCCGACCAGCGATCGCTCGACGATGTCGTCCAGCTCGCGCTTGTTCTTGCGGGTGCCGGCGATCTTGTACCCGGCGATGACGTTGTCGTAGATCGACATCGTCGGGAACGGGTTCGCCTTCTGGAACACCATGCCGACGGTGCGCCGCACGTTCACCGGGTCGACACCCGGGCCGTACAGATCCTCGCCGTCGAGCATGACCTTGCCCTGGACGCGGCCACCCGGGATGACCTCGTGCATGCGGTTGAGCGTCCGCAGGAAGGTCGACTTGCCGCAGCCGGACGGGCCGATGAAGGCGGTCACCGTGTTGGGGGCGATGTTGACCGACGCGCCCTCCACGGCCAGGAAGTCGCTGTAGTAGACGTTCAGGTCCTCGACGTCGATGCGCTTGGCCATGTCAGATTCCTTCTGCGACTGCGGGTGTGGAGGCGATCAGGGTCAGGGGTGCGGGGCCGCGCATCAGCGCGCCTTGGGCTGGAAGGCCCGGGCCAGCAGTCGCGCGCCGATGTTCAGGATCAGCACGAGCAGCACCAGGGTCAGCGCCGCGCCCCAGGCGCGGGCTTCGGTGAGGTCGTTGGACGTGGTGCCGGCCCGCTTGCCGAGCTGGTCCCACACCATCATCGGCAGGGTGGCCTGGTCACCGGAGAACGGATCGTTGTTGATCCGGCTGGTGTAGCCGACGAGGAGGATCAGCGGGGCGGTCTCGCCGGTGACGCGGGCGACGGCCAGCAGCGCGGAGGTGATCAACCCGGACAGCGCGGTGGGCAGCACGACCTTGAGCACCGTGCGCCACTTCGGCACACCGAGCGCGTAGGACGCCTCCCGCAGGTCGCGCGGGACGAGCTTGAGCATCTCCTCCGAGGAGCGGACCGCCACCGGCACCATCAGGATGGCCAGCGCGATCGCGCCCGCCGCACCGAACGGGCGCATCCCGAATCCGAGCAGCAGGAAGGTGTAGACGAACAGACCGGCCACGATGGACGGCACCCCGGTCATCACGTCGACGAAGAAGGTCACCGCCTTGGCGAACGCGCCCCGGCCGTACTCGACGAGGTAGATGGCGGTGAAGATGCCGATGGGCAGGGCGATCACGGCGGCCAGGGCGACGATCTCCAGCGTGCCGATGAGGGCGTGGTAGAGCCCGCCGCCCTCGCGGCGGCTGGTCACCCCGTTCATCGACTTGAAGAAGAAGTCGCTGTTGAAGACGGTGACGCCCTTGACGGTGATGTAGCTCAGGATCAGCACCAGCGGGACCAGCGCGGCCACGAACGAGCTGCAGATCAGGGTGGAGGCGAAGCGGTCCTTGGCCCGACGGCGGCCCTCGACCGAGAACGACCACCCGGTGAGCACGATGATGAACAGGGCGGCGGCGGTGAAGAAGGCGGTGCCCCACCCGGTCCAGCTGAGCAGGGTGCGGATGCCCAGGGCGAGCACCACCGCGACCCCACCGGCCGCGTACGGGGCCCAGTTCGGGATCCGCGCACCCACCAGGTCGGAGGTGACCGGCTTGCCCCCGGCCTCGCGCTGCAGGGTCGAGGTGGGGCGGCTCATGACGTGAACTCCTTGCGTCGGGCGATCACGATGCGGGCGGCGGAGTTGACCACCAGGGTGATGACGAAGAGGAACAGGCCGGCGGCGATCAGTGCGGCGATGGCGACGGGACTGCCGCCCGCCTCACCGAACTTCAGGGCGATGGTCGACGCGAACGTGTCGCCGCCCGGTTCGGTCAGGTGCCAGTTGATGCGGAACCCGGAGTTGAGCACCAGGGCGACCGCGATGGTCTCGCCCAGGGCGCGGCCCAGGCCCAGCATGGCGGCCGAGATCATGCCCGCGCGGCCGAAGGGCAGGACGGCGGTGCGGATCATCTCCCACTTGGTCGCGCCCAGCGCCCAGGCCGCGTCGATGGTGTCCCGCGGGACCTGCAGGAACACCTCGCGGCTGACCGCCGAGACGATCGGGATGATCATGATGGCCAGGATGATGCCGGCGATCAGCAGGGACTTGCCGTACTGACCGGCCGTCGTGGCGGTCTGGTTGTCGAAGAAGGGCAGCCAGCCGAAGTAGTCGCTGAGCCACTTCTGGAAGCCCTGGGTCTGCGGGATGAGGAAGTACAGACCCCACATGCCGAACACCAGGGACGGCACGGCGGCGAGCAGGTCGATCACCGCGCCCAGCGCGGTGGCCGCCCGGCGGCGGGCGTAGTGGGAGATGAAGAGCGCGATGCCGATGGCGATCGGGACGCCGATGAGCATGGCGATGAACGCGGAGACCACGGTGCCGAAGAACAGCGCGGCCATGCCGAACACCGGCGGGCTGGCCTGCGGGTTCCAGGTCTGCGTGGTGAAGATGTTGCCCTCGTTGTCGGTGAAGGCCGGGATCGCCTTCCACACCAGGAACACCGCGATGGCCGCCATCACCACCAGCAGGATGCCGCCGGACCCGGCCGCCAGGCCCTGGAAGACCTTGTCGCCGATCCGGACGGAGGACCCGGTGATGGTGCTGCGCCCGGACCCGTCGGCCGACCGCTGTCCGGGCCGGTCGAGGACGACCGGCGGCGTCGTGCCGCCTGCCGCAGCTCCAGCCACGGGTCCGTGACCGCCTGCGGTGGCGGCCAGGCGGGAGGCGACCGCGTCGGTGGCCTCGGTCTCGTGCGCCTGCGCGGCGCGATGGAGCTCGGCCTCGGCCTCGGCCTGGTCGGGGTCGGGCCGACCGTTGTCGTCGGTCATCGACGCCTTCCCGGGGGTGTTCGCCATGTCTCCTCGTTGCGAGCGACGGGTGGGGCTGCGGTCATGGAGTAGATGGTGGGGCATCGGGGCCCGCACCGCGGTGAAATCTCGTTCCGGAGATCCGGAGCACCGGTCCGGCCACCTGCGTGGCCGGACCGGGGAACGGCCCCACCCGCGTCGTGCTGTGCGGGTGGGGCCGGTCGGGTCAGCTCAGGGAGGACACGGCCTCGACGACCTGCGTCTGGATCTCGCTGGGCAGCGGAGCGGCGCCCAGGTCGGTCAGCACGGCCTGACCGTCGGTGGCGGTGTACCCCAGGAAGGACTTCAGGATCGCGGCGTTGTCACCGTTGCCGGCGGAGCACACGATCTCGTAGGTGACCAGGACGATCGGGTAGACCCCGGACTCCTGGGTCGCGTAATCGAGCTTGAGGGCGAGGTCGGGAGCGGTCCCGGTGACCTCGGCCGCGGCCACCGCGGCACCCGCGGACTCGGCGGTCAGCTCGACCGCGCCGGCGCCGTTGTCGATCTTGGCGACGTTCAGGCCGTCGTCGACGGCGTAACCCCACTCGACATAACCGATGGAACCGTCGGTGCCGGCGACCTGCTTGGAGACGCCGTCACTGCCCTGGGCGGCGACGCCACCCGGAGCGGCCCACGCCTTGGCGGCGTCGAAGGTCCAGGCGTCGGGCGCCGCGGCCTTGAGGTACTTGGTGAAGTTCTCCGTGGTGCCGGAGTCCTCGGCGCGGTGCACGGCCTGGATGGCCAGCGCCGGCAGGGTGACACCGGAGTTGATCTCGGCGATCTCCGGGGCGTCCCAGCTGGTGATGGAGCCGTTGAAGATCCCGGCCAGCACGGCCGGGGTCAGGGTCAGATCGCTGACACCGGACACGTTGTAGGCCAGGGCGATCGGCCCGGTGACCATCGGCAGGTCGATCGCGGTGTTGCCGGCACAGCGGGAGTCCTTGGCCGCAGCGGCCTGGTCCTCCTTGAGCGCGGAGTCCGAGCCGGCGAAGTCGACCTGGTTACCGGTGAAGTCCTGGATGCCCTTGCCGGAGCCGCCGCCGCCGTAGGCGTTGATCTCGGCGTTGCACAGGGAGTTGTAGTCGGCGATCCACTGCTCCATGACCTTGCCCTGGGCGGTGGAGCCCGAGGAGCGCAGGGTGCCCTCGGCGCAGGTGAAGCCGGCGCCCTCGAAGGTCAGCGCGGCGCCACCGGCGGTGGAGCCGGCGGCCGAGCTCGAAGAACCCGAGCTGCTCATCGCGGCAGAGCTGCTCGCGGACCCGGAAGCCGAGCTCATCGCGGAGCTCCCGGCCGAGGCGGCCGAGCTCGCGGCGGAACTGGCGGCCGAGGTCGCCGGCGCGGCGTTGTTGTCACTGCCACAGGCGGCCAGGGTGAGTGCCCCGGTGGTCACCACTGCGAGGAGCAGCGGAGCCCTCATCCATCTCGTCTTCACTCTGGTTGTCCTCCATCGGATCGGTCGGGGATGCACGATCCCCGGCAGGCAACGGGCGTTCACGTCAACCCGTCAGATGGGAAAGCTAGGAGGGCACGGTGACCGGACGGCCGGGGTCTGGTGAACGGGAGGTGAACGAGAACATCGGTCAGATCCGCGCCAGCGGTCTTCTTCTCGCCTGCGTCTACCGCGTTAACGGGGTGAAACGCCCCGAGGGTCCGCCACTGCGGCTACTGGTAGACACGTCACATTTCGGCAATGTGGCACACAGCGTCACGATCTGCGGTGTTCCGACGCCAGTGACAGGCCCCCACCCGAGTATCCCACTCACGGAGAGCGACAGGCTCAACACGATCACCGACGGACGAAGGGCCCCGACCGTGACGGTCGGGGCCCTTCGGCGTGGAGCGGCGGTGGCTCGGGAGAGAGATGTTTCAGTGGAATGCCGGGACGATCAGGTAGATGCCATAGGCCACGATCAGCGCCGAGACCGTCATGCACGCGTAGCCCAACGGCCGGTTGGCGGCCCGCCCGGCACCCCGACCGCCCTGCGCGTCCGCGGTGGACAGGGCGGCGACGCCGAGGGAGTAGATGCCGACCACCAGGGCGGCAGCCACGATGGTGACGACGGCCACGAGGCCGAGCGATGCCCAGTCGATCTTCATGTGCGGTGTCCTGTCTTCCGGGGGATCAGACCGAGGCCGGCGTACGGGCGGTGTCGCTCGCGTTGACCGACACCTCGTGGTGGTCGTTCACGTTCGAGGCGTCCACCGGGTTGCGGCGGGAGAACTTCCAGATGGTGAAGATCGCGGCAGCCAGCGCGAGGACGACCACGATCAGGCCCCAGGTCCCCTTGTCCGCGACGAATGCTGCGGCCGCACCGACCAGCGCGGCGGCCGGGAGGGTCAGCAGCCAGGCGTAGGCCATCTTGCGGGCCACGGTCCAGCGCACCTCGGCGAGCTTGCGGCCGATGCCCGTCCCGATGATCGAACCGGAGGTGACCTGGGTGGTGGAGAGCCCGAAGCCCAGGTGGGAGGAGGCGAGAATCGCGGCGGCCGAGGAGGTCTCGGCGGCGAAGCCCTGCGGGGACTGGATGTCCACGATGCCCTTGCCCATCGTCCGCATGATGCGCCAGCCGCCGGAGTAGGTGCCCAGTCCGATGGCCAGGCCGGCGGTGAGGATCACCCAGAACTGCGGGCCGCTGCCGCTGGCCTGGTAGCCGGCGGTGATCAGCACCAGGGTGATGACACCCATCGTCTTCTGCCCGTCCGAGGTGCCGTGGGCCAGGGCGACCAGGGACGCGGACACCGTCTGGCCGTGCCGGAAGCCGGCCTCGGCGCGCTTGTCGGCCCGCTGGGCGGCGATCTTGTAGGCCAGGAAGGTGGCCAGGGCGGCGGCGATCCCGGCGACCACCGGGGCGACCACGGCGGGCAGCAGGATCTTGGAGATCACCGTGCCGAAGTGGACACCGGAGGCGCCGGCGCCGATCAGCACGGCGCCGATCAACCCACCGAACAGGGCGTGGGAGGAGCTCGAGGGCATCCCCAGCAGCCAGGTCAGCAGATTCCAGACGATGGCGCCGACCAGACCGGCGAACACCATCAGCGGTGTCACCTTCGCGTCGTCGACGATGCCGCCGGAGATGGTCTTGGCCACCTCGGTGGACAGGAAGGCCCCGGCCACGTTCAGCACGGCGGCGATGAGGACGGCGACCTTGGGCTTGAGCGCCCCGGTGGCCACCGAGGTGGCCATCGCGTTCGCGCTGTCGTGGAATCCGTTGGTGAAGTCGAACACCAGGGCGGTGATGACCACCAGCGAGACGATGAACAACGTGGTGTCCACGAAGTCTCTTTCTGCGCGCAGGGGTACCCGGGCGCGGAGACGCCGGGGAGGTGGAGAGTGTCCCGGGAAAGAAGAGGGTCTGCACGGACCCGCCCCGACATCGGCGTCGGCGGCCGGACACGAGCCGCCGGGACGTTCCGGGCGCTTACTTCTACCGCCTGGAACACCCAGGAGGAAAGCCCGGGAGGCCAGAGGCAGTCAAGGTTCACCCTGCGTTCACCGAGCCGGGGGAACCGGACGACCGGAGTGGGCGTTGCGTGACATTCCGCCACCGTCCGCAGTTCCCGGGTCGGTCAGCGGCTGTCCGGAGCCCCCGCGGACCGGGACCAGACCACGTTCTCCTGATGGACGGTGAAACTCCACCTCTCGTACAGCTCGACGGCGCGGGTGTTGTCCGCCTCGACGTAGAGCATCACCGTGCGCAGACCACGGCCGGCCAGGTGGTCGAGCCCCGCCACCGTGAGCGCCCCGCCGAGCCGGCGGATCGGCGACAGCGGGTCGACCGCCAGCACGTACACCTCACCGATCGGGCCACCCGACGTCCCGGCCCCCGCCGCGTCGGCCGGAGGTGGCGTGGGATCGACGGGATGCACCTTGGTCCAGTGGAAGCCGAGCACGGTGTCGTCGTCGGTCACGGCCAGCAGCAGGCCGGCCGGGTCGAACCAGTCCTGGGCCATCTCCAGTTCCAGGCCGGGGAGGTCGAGGCGGCCCTGCTCCGGATGCCAGGCGAAGGCCCGGGCGTTGACGCCGAGCAGGGCCTGCTCGTCCCGACCCGGTCGGAACGCCCGGAGGCGCACTCCGGCCGGCAGATCGGGGGCGACGGGCGGCGGGCCCGTCCGCCGCATCTGCAGCAGGGTGCGCACCCGGACCAACCCGGACCGCTCCGCCAACGCGGCGGCGGCGGGCAGGTTGCCATGGGCCCAGACCCGACCGGCGCGGTCGAGGGCACTCGCGAGCAGGGCACCCCCGCGACCCCGGCCCCGGTGGTCCGGGTGGACGACCAGCTCGGCGGGATCCTGCTCGGGCGCGACGGCGAGGCCGAGCAGCGTCCCGTCGTCGGCACGCAGCGCGACCCGGGCCGGGGCATGGTCGGTGGTCAGGGCTTCCAGGAGATGCCCGCCCAGCGGTTCCACGCCGTCGACGTCGCGGGCCGCAGCCACCAGGGCCCGCACCTCGGCGGTCAATCCGGGCTCGGCACCACTCCGCCAGTCGACGCTCACGCGGACGAACTGGAGCTGGTGCTCTCGTCCCGACGCAGACTCCGCGCCGGCGGCACCATCTTGTAGCCGACGTTGCGCACCGTGCCGATGAGCGACTCGTGCTCGGACCCGAGCTTGGCGCGCAGCCGCCGGACGTGCACGTCGACCGTGCGGGTGCCGCCGAAGAAGTCGTAGCCCCACACCTCGGTCACCAGCTGCTCGCGGGTGAACACCCGACCCGGGTGCTGGGCCAGGAACTTGAGCAGCTCGAACTCCTTGTACGTGAGCTCGAGCGGGCGCCCGCGCAGCCGGGCCGTGTAGGTGTCCTCCTCGATGGTGAGGTCACCCAGGCTGATCAGGCCGGCGTTCGCCGAGGCCCCCGTCCGGGCGGCGAGCAGCCGCAGCCGCGCGTGCACCTCGGCGGGCCCGGCGCTGGCCAGGACGACATCGGCGACGCCCCACTCGGGGCCGATCGCCACCATCCCGCCCTCGGTGACGACGGCCAGGATGGACACGGCCAGCCCGTCCGCGCCGAGCAGGCGGCACAGGGTGCGTGCGGCGGCGAGATCGTGCCGGGCGTCCAGCAGGACGAGGTCGTACGGACCGGAGGTGACCAGCGAGGCGGCCTCCGGCGCCGCGGCGCGCAACCGGACGGGCAGCAGGTCGAGGGCGGGCAGCACGCCGGCGGACGTGGGGTCACCGGTGAGGAGGAGCAGGTCCACAGCATCTCCCCTCGTCCACGGATTCGGGACGGATCGGTCGAGAGCGGGGTGCCCACCGGGGTGGGCGCGGGTCGGCGACGTTTCGGAAAGTCTAACGGCAGATGACGCACCGTCCCGGCGCAGACCGGCCCGCCACCCCCGGGGTGCGGGGAAAGTCGGCCGAGTCACACAGGCCACCCGAGGGCGCGTTCACGGAACGTCACCGATACACGGCGGGATGCCACAATCAGTCATGCGCAAGCTCATCGTCGCCGCCGTCGTCCTGCTCGTGCTGCTGGTCGGCGCGGACGTCGGTGGGCGGCTGATCGCCCAGCGGGAGATCAGCAAGGCCATCGAGCGCCAGCTGACCGTGGGCGAGCCGGTCAGCACCCGCATCCACGGCTTCTCCTTCCTGTGGCAGGCCCTGCAGGGGAACTACGACGCCCTCACGCTGACCGTGAACCGGCTGGAGGTACCGCAGATCCGGAACGCCGACGTCGCCATCGACCTCCGCGACATCACGCTGCCGCTGTCCGACGCCCTGTCGGGCAACACCGACAACCTGGCCGCCGCCACGGGGACGGCCCGGGTGGTCATCTCCGCGGCCGACCTGAGCGCGGCCGCCGGTGGACGCGCCCTGACCCTGGCCCCCGCCGCCGACGGCGCCATCGCGGTGACCACCACCGCCGAGGTTCTCGGCCAGACCGTCGGCATCACCGCCACGGTCGACGCGAGCGTGGTCGACGACGTGCTCACCCTGCGGGTGGAGGGGCTGGGCGCCGGAGCCGACGGGCCGGCGCTGCCCAGTGACCTCACCGCCTCGCTGAACGGGGATCTCTCACTGAGCGTGCCGCTGGCCGGCCTGCCCTTCCCGATCACCGGCGCGACGGCGAGCGTGGTCGACGGCGACCTGGTGCTCAGCGCCGCCGCCGCCGACATCCGCGCCGCCGACCTGCGCTGACGTCCCGGCCCGCCTCGGGCCACGGCCGCCACCGGCCCGGTCGCCGACCGTGGCGGGGCCCCCTGACCGGGGCTGATACCGTGACCCCATGGGCCCGTTGCTGACCAGTCGGCGCGCCGTCGACCTCGTGCGGGTGGGCAGCGCGCTCTGTTGTCCCTCCGGGCACCAGGTCTGACCCTCCGGTCGACCTCTCCGCAGCCGCTTCCGCCCCTCCGGCGACGCGCGGTCTGACGGAACCCCCGAGACCTCACCGTCCGGGTCTGCCCTCTCTCCTCCCCCCGTGGCCGCGCCCTGCGGCCGTGCGTCCACGCACCAGTTCCACCGATCCCAAGGAAACGGAGCACCACCATGAGCCGCGAGGACTCCCTCGTCACCACCGCCTGGGCCCAGGACAACCTGGACACCCCCGGCCTGGTCTTCGTCGAGGTCGACGAGGACACCAGCGCCTACGACACCGGCCACCTGCCGGGCGCGGTGAAGATCAACTGGAAGACCGAGCTGCAGGATGCGGTCCGCCGCGACTTCGTCGACCGCGAGGGCTTCGAGAAGCTGCTCTCGAGCAAGGGCATCTCCAACGACGACACCGTGGTGCTCTACGGCGGCAACAACAACTGGTTCGCCGCGTACGCCCTCTGGTACTTCAAGCTCTACGGCCACGACGCGGTGAAGCTCATCGACGGCGGCCGCAAGAAGTGGGAGCTGGACGGTCGTCCGCTCACCACCGACGTGTCGCAGCGGACGCCCACCTCGTACACCGCGGCCGAGCAGGACCTGTCGATCCGCGCGTTCCGCGACGAGGTCGTCGCGGCCATCGGCACCCAGAACCTGGTCGACGTGCGCTCCCCCGACGAGTTCTCGGGCAAGCTGCTCGCTCCGGCGCACCTCCCGCAGGAGCAGGCCCAGCGCGGCGGCCACATCCCCACCGCCCTCAACGTCCCGTGGTCCAAGGCCGCGAACGAGGACGGCACCTTCAAGTCCGACGCCGAGCTGGCCGAGCTGTACGGGTCGGTCGGGCTAGACGACAGCAAGGACACCATCGCCTACTGCCGTATCGGCGAGCGCTCCAGCCACACCTGGTTCGTGCTGGCCGAGCTGCTCGGGAAGAAGAACGTCAAGAACTACGACGGCTCCTGGACCGAGTACGGCTCGCTGATCGGGGTGCCGGTCAAGACCGGCGCCGAGTCCTGATCCCTGCCCGGCAGCATTCCGCCCGACCCGTTCCCGAAACCCGACCCGCACCGACCCGAAGGACCTGACATGTGTGGCGCACCCGAACAGACCCTCGATCTGCCGCCCGGCACCAACACCGTCGACCAGGCGGTTCTGCAGGGAAAGGTGCTGCACGGCGCCGACCCGGTGGGCGGGGCCTTCGTCCGACTGCTGGACGGCACCGGTGAGTTCACCGCCGAGGTCGTGAGCTCGCCCGCCGGCGACTTCCGGTTCTACGCCGCGCCCGGTTCGTGGACGGTGCGCGCCCTGTCCCGCTCCGGCAACGGCCAGGCCAGCGTCACCACCGCCACCGGCGTGTACTCGGTCGACGTCGTCCTGGACTGATCGAGTCGGTCCGGCCGGCCTGCTCCACCCCGACCGGACCCGCCACCGCCCGGCCACCGGCACGGGTGGTGGGTCCGACGCCGCGGTGTCCCTCCGGATGCCGCGGCGTCGGCGTGTCCGCACCCGCCGCGTGGTGGTGAGCCCGGGCACCGCGCAGGCCCGCCCGTCACCTGGACCGTTAGGGTGGACCCGTGCTGGAAATCTTCTACACCGGACTCCTCGTCGTCGTCGGGATCGCGGTCATGTGGTTCGCGGGCTACGTCGTCTACCGGCTGCTGCGCGAGGACCGATGACCACCCCCGAGTCCGGTCCCCCGCGGACCGCCCAGGACATGGCCGACCTGGTCGCCGCCGAGGCCACGGCCGGCGAGCGCGTTCCGGTCGAACCGCACAACGCGGCCGAGCGGGAGGTCGACCCCGCTGCCGGGGACACGATCCCCGCCCTGCTGCAGGAGTCCGATCAGCTGGAGACCCCGGAGCGATGACCGACCCCGCTCCCGGCGCTCAGCGCGGCAGCGGTGACGCCGCCGTCGAAGCCGCCCTCCGTCGGTCGGCCGGCACCGCCGCCCTCAACCTGGAGGACGTGCCGACCCTCCCGATCGAGGGCGACACCGCCAACCTCCGCCTCGGCGCCGAGCTGAACCCGGCCTGCCATGTGCTGCTCCCGCTCGTCGGGGTATGGCGCGGCGAGGGCGAGTGGAACTACCCGACCCTGGACGTCCCCCGGCGCTACGGCCAGCAGATCACCATCTCCCACGACGGCCGGGAGTTCCTGCGGCACGAGGCGATCACCTGGCTGCTGCCCGTGCCGGCACCGGTGGCGGACGGGGACGACGAGACCGCCGCCGGCGACGTTGCGGCGGCCGAGTCCGCCGAGAAGCCCGAGCCCGCTGACCGACCCGAGCCGGCCGCCCGCGAGGTCGGCTGGTGGCGTCCCCAGCCGGACGGCACGATCGAACTGGTCATCGCCCATTCCGAGGGCGTGGTCGAGCTGTTCTACGGCACCTCCCGCACCCTGACGTCCTGGACCTTCGGGAGCGATGCGGTGATCCGGACGGCCAGCGCCCCCGAGGTGACCGGGGCCAGCCGCCTGTACGGGATCGTCGACGGCAAGCTGGCGTACGTGGAGGAGCGGGCGACCGCCGAGCACGAGCTGCAGCCACACACCTCGGCCCTGCTGGAACGCATCATCGGCTGAGCGCGGCCGGGTCGGTCAAGCAGGTGCGCCGGGTGCCACCGGCTCCCACGGATGGCCACCGATGGGCGGTTCCGTGCGACTGTTGCCTGTCCAGCCCCGCTCGCCAGGAGTCGCCGTGAACGTGCCCGCCCCCACCCCGCCCGACCAGCCGCCGTCGGCACTCCTGTCGGAACCCTCGTCGGAGCTCCCGCCGGCGCCCCGGCCGGAACCCTCGTCGGACACCATCACCGGCTCCGTCACCCCCGGCATGCGCATCGCCGCGGCCTGGTCGTGGCGGTTCCTGGTCGTGGTGGCCGCTCTGGCCGTGGTGCTCTACGCGGTGGCGTTCCTGTCCGAGATCACCATCCCGATCGCCATCGCGCTGCTGCTCAGTGCCCTGCTCAACCCGGTACGGCGCTTCCTGATCACCCAGGGCTGGCGGCCGGGACTGGCCGCGACCACCGTCTTCGTGGTCGGTCTGCTGCTCGTCGCCTGCGTGATCTTCCTGGTCGTCCGGCAGCTCATCTCCGGCGCCCGTGATCTGGCCGACCAGGTGACGGCCGGTATCGACCAGGTGCGGAACTGGCTGGTCACCGGACCGCTCAAGCTCTCCGAGGACCAACTGACCGGCGCGTTCGACTCGATCAAGCAGGCCGCGAAGGACAACCAGGACACGCTGACCAGCGGCGCGGTGAGCACGGCGACCACCGCCGGGCACGTGGTGACCGGGCTGGTGCTCGTGCTGTTCGTGCTGTTCTTCTTCCTGCGCGACGGGCACCGGATCTGGACGTGGCTGGTCGGGCTCGCCCCGCGCAAGGCCCGCACCCGCATCGACGGGGCCGCGCAGAAGGCCTGGACCACCCTGGCCGGCTACGTGCGGGCCACCGTCTTCGTCGCGTTCGTGGACGCCGTCGGCATCGGCATCGGCCTGCTCGTCGTCGGGGTGCCGCTCGCCGTCCCGCTGACCGCCCTGGTCTTCCTGGCCTCCTTCATCCCCATCGTCGGGGCCCTGGTCAGTGGGGTCGTCGCCGTGCTGGTCGCGCTGGTCACCGTCGGGCTGGTCAAGGCGATCATCATCCTGGCCGTGGTCATCGCCGTGCAGCAGCTGGAGAGTCACGTCCTGCAGCCGGTCCTGCTGGGCCGGGCCGTGCACCTGCACCCGCTGGCCGTGGCCCTGGCCATCGCCGGCGGCGTGCTCACCGCGGGCATCGTCGGCGCGCTGCTGGCCGTCCCGCTGATGGCCTGCCTGAACGCCGCGGTCAAGCACCTGGCGGGGAAGGACTCCCCCACCGCCGGCAAGGACCGGGTCGAGGAGCACCTGGAGAGCCGGGAGTAGTCGGAGACCGAGGCCTGAGGGCCCCGGACACCGACAGGCAGAAGGGGCGCCCCCGGATCTCCGTGGGCGCCCTTCCTGTCCGTCCTGCGGTCAGCCCTTCAGGGCTGCGGAGACCACGTCGCGGGCCTCGGCCTGCACCTGGGCCAGGTGCTCCGGCCCCTTGAAGGACTCGGCGTAGATCTTGTAGACGTCCTCGGTGCCGGACGGCCGGGCGGCGAACCAGGCGTTCTCCGTCGTCACCTTGAGCCCGCCGATGGCCGCGCCGTTGCCCGGGGCGGTGACCAGCCGGGCGGTGATCGCCTCGCCGGCCAGGGTGTCCGCGGTGACGTCCTCCGGGGAGAGCTTGGCCAGCTTGGCCTTCTCCGCCTTGGACGCGGGCGCGTCCACCCGGGCGTAGGCCGGATCGCCGAACTTCTCGGTGAGCTCCCGGTACCGCTGGCTCGGCGACTTGCCGCTGACCGCCTGGATCTCGCTCGCCAGCAGGGCCAGCAGGATGCCGTCCTTGTCGGTGGTCCACACGGTGCCGCGGGTGCGCAGGAACGACGCCCCGGCGGACTCCTCGCCGCCGAAGCCGATCGATCCGTCGATCAGGCCCGGCACGAACCACTTGAAGCCGACCGGCACCTCGTCCAGACGGCGGCCCAGGTCGCCGACCACCCGGTCGATCATCGACGAGCTGACCAGGGTCTTGCCCACCCCGGTGTCCGGCGACCAGCCGTCGCGGTTCCGGTACAGGTAGTCGATGGCCACGGCCAGGTAGTGGTTCGGGTTCATCAGCCCGGCGTCGGGGGTGACGATGCCGTGCCGGTCGGCGTCCGCGTCGTTGCCGGTGGCGATGTCGAACTCCGAGGCCCGCTTGACCAGCGAGGCCATCGCCGACGGGGACGAGCAGTCCATCCGGATCTTGCCGTCCCAGTCCAGCGTCATGAACGCCCACCGCGGGTCGACCGTCTCGTTGACGACGGTCAGGTCCAGCCCGTACCGCTCGCCGATGGCGCCCCAGTAGGCGACCGACGCGCCGCCGAGCGGGTCGGCGCCGATGCGTACGCCGGCGTCCTTGATCGCCTGGATGTTCAGCACGTTCTCCAGGTCGCCCACGTAGGAGGCCATGAAGTCGTAGAAGCCGGTGGTGTCGGCCCGCCGTGCCTGCTCGTACGGCATCCGCTTCACCTCGGCGAGCCCGCCGAGCAGGATCTCGTTCGCGCGGCCGGCGATCTGCGCGGTGGCGTCGGAGTCGGCCGGGCCGCCGTTCGGCGGGTTGTACTTGAAACCGCCGTCACGGGGCGGGTTGTGGCTCGGGGTGACCACGATGCCGTCGGCGAGCCTGCTGGTGCGCTTGCGGTTGGCCTTGAGGATGGCGTGCGAGACCGACGGCGTCGGGGTGTACCCGTCGGAGGCGTCCAGCATCACCGTGACGCCGTTGGCCGCGAGCACCTCCAGCGCGGTGGCCTGCGCGGGCCCGGAGAGGGCGTGGGTGTCCGCCCCCATGAACAGCGGTCCGTCCGTGCCCTGCTCGGCGCGGTACTCGCAGATCGCCTGGGTGATGGCCAGGATGTGGTCGCGGTTGAACGCGGTGTCGAACGCCGAACCGCGGTGACCGGAGGTGCCGAACACGACCTTCTGCTCCGGATCGTTCGCATCCGGGTGGAGGTCCTCGTACGCCGTCAGCAGGGCGTCGACATCGATCAGATCGCTGGCCTGGGCGGGCTGTCCTGCGCGTGGATCCATGCCGGTATTGAACCGGACGGGGCGCATCCCGGCATCACCGGGCGCCCTGCGGGCCCAACAGCTCCCCCTCGGCGAGGGCCAGGGACAGGCCGGCCCCGTCCGCGGCGGTCACCGTGGGCGCCGACCCGGGGCGGACCCGCTTGTCCGCGGCCTGGGTGTTGCCGGCCAGCACCTGCTGGGCCGGGGTGAGCAGCCGGATGGCCACCGCGGCCACCTGGTCGGGGCACGCGGCGGCGAACTCGGCGTAGAGCGCGGGGTCGTGCTGCCCGTCGTCGCCGACCAACAGCCAACGCACGCCGGGAAGCTCCTGCGCCAACCTGCGCAGCGCGGATCGCTTGTGCTCCTGGCCGGACCGGAACCAGCCGGTGTTCGTCGGCCCCCAGTCGGTGAGCAGCAGCGGGCCCTCGGGGAAGCCGTTGCGGGAGAGGAAGCGTGTCAACGTGGCGGCCACGTTCCACGCCCCGGTGGACAGGTAGACCACCGGGGCTCGGGGATGCCGGGCCAGGACGTCGGCGTAGAAGCCGGCCATCCCGGGCACCGGCCGGCGGGCGGTCTCCCGCAGGACGAAGGTGTTCCAGGCAGCCACCAGCGGTCGGGGCAGCAGGGTGACCAGGACGGTGTCGTCGATGTCGCTCACCAGGCCGATCTGCGGACCCGGCGCGACCACCAGCACCCGGGTCACCGCGTCCGGCCCGTCGGTCAGCCGGAGCGGAACCTCGTGCCAGCCCGGGCCGAGGGCGGCGGGCACCGTCCGGTCCAGATAGCCGCCGCGGGCGGTGACCAGCCGGTGTTCCCGCCCACCCAGCCGGACGGTGACCTCGGCGTCGGGAACGGCCACGGCCAGGAAGCGCCGCCAACCGCGGGCGGCCCGCTGCCGCCCCGCCGTCCGCGGGTCCCCGGCCTCCCGGGCGCTGGGGTCCGCCCCGGCCGCACCCGGCGGGGTCAACACCACCCGCGCGAGGATGCGGGCGAACCCGGCGGAGTCCGCCGGGTCCCCAGCGCCCCCAGTGCCCACGGCACCGGCGGAGCCGTACCCGCTGTACGGGACGATCGCCGGCCGCCAGCCGCGCCGCCGCAGCAGCGTCCCGACGACCGCGAACACCCGGTCCTCCAGGCGGGCGCCGATGTGCGGGCGGGCCGACGCGGCGCCGCTCCCCGGCCGCTCCCCCTGGGGCGTCCCGGATGGGGGCCGGCTCATCGGCGGTCGCTCGTCGCGCGCGGGCCCGACCGCTCAATCCGCCGCGACCCCCGCCGTCCCCGACGGGTGGACCGGGCACCGACAGCGCTCACCGGGGGACGTCGAGCAGATCGGCCAACTCCCGGTTCAATGCCCGCGCGAGGGCGGTGTCCTCGCGCGGGACCCCGTCCACCGCGGTCACCGGGGCCAGCAGGCGAGCGCTGGAGGCCAGCCACAACCCCTGCGCCGCATGCAGTTCCCCGACCGGAACCGGGCGCCGCTCCGTCCGCCAGCCGGCGCGCTCGGCCGCGGCGAACAGCGTCCGCACGGTGATGCTCTCCAGCACCCCCTGATCCGGCGGGGTGACCAGCGTCCGCGGGGCGTCCTGGGGAACCAGCACCACCGAGGCGGTCGGCGCCTCCAGCACGTGCCCGTCGGCGGCGCTGAACACCGCGTCGTCGGCGTCGTGCTCGTGCGCCCACCGCAGCGCCGCCATGTTGATCGCGTACGAGATGGTCTTCGCCCCGGACAGCAGCCACGGGTGATCGGCCCCGGCCGCCGAGGAGAACCCGCGCGGCAGCAGCACGATCCGCACCCCGTCCTCCCGCTGGGCGATGCTGGCCGCGGCCAACGGTGCCCCGGTGACATAGCAGGTCGGCCCGGCGCCGTCGGGCCCGCGGGTGGCGGCGAGCCGCAGCACCATCTCCCGGCCGCCGGTCCACGCCCGGAGGATCGCGTCGACCCCCCGGCGCCAGTCCGCCTGCCCCGGCAGGACCAGGTCGATCATCGCCGCGGACCGGAACAACCGGGCGAGGTGGTCGTCGAGATCGCGGGGGCGGCCGTCCACGGCCAGGGTGGTGTCGAAGATGCCGTCCCCGCGCAGCACCCCGAGGTCGTCCGGGCGCAGCAGCGGCGTGGTCACCGGGACGAGGGTCCCGTCGAGCAGCGCCACCAGGGTCGTCGGTCGGGTCTCGTCGGCAGGCACCGAACCACTGTAGGAGGGCCCGGTCGGCGCCGCGGGAACCGGGTCAGAGCTTGCGCAACCGGATCCGGCTGACCGCGTGGTCCGGCCCCTTGACCATCACCAGGGAGGCCCGACCCCGGGTGGGCAGGATGTTCTCGGTCAGGTTGGGCTCGTTGATCGAGCCCCAGATCCGCTCGGCCAGCTCGACGGCCTCGGTGTCGGTCAGCGCGGCGAACCGGTGGAAGAACGACTGCGGATCGGCGAAGGCGGTCTGCCGAAGGCTGAGGAAGCGTTCCACGTACCACCGGCGGATCGAGTCGATGTCGGCGTCCACGTAGACGGAGAAGTCGAAGAAGTCGCTGAGCGACAGGGCGGCCTCGCCCTCCTCGTCGAGCTGGGCCGGCTGCAGCACGTTCAGTCCCTCGACGATGAGGACATCGGGGCGGTGCACCACGATCTCCTCGTCCGGGACGATGTCGTACGTCAGGTGGTCGTACCGCGGTGCCCGCACCTCCGCCGCCCCGGACTTCACCGCGGCCACGAAGCGCAGCAGGGCCCGGCGGTCGTAGGACTCGGGGAAACCCTTGCGGTCCATCAGCCCCCGCGCCTCCAGCACCGCGTTGGGGTAGAGGAACCCGTCGGTGGTGATGAGCTCGACGCGCGGGGTGTCCGGCCAGCGGGCCAGCAGCTCGCGGAGCACCCGGGCGGTGGTGGACTTGCCGACGGCCACCGACCCGCCCACCCCGATGACGAACGGGGTGCGGGCGGCCCGCTCCCCCAGGAACGTCGAGGTCACCCGGTGCAGGGTGCCGGTGCCGGCGACGTAGAGGTTGAGCAGTCGGGACAGCGGCAGGTAGACGGTCTCCACCTCGGCGAGGTCGATCGGGTCCCCCAGACCCGACAGCCGGGTCAGCTCGTCGGCCGAGAGCGGCAGCGGAGTGGCCCGGGCCAGCGCGGCCCACTCCGCCCGGTCCATGTCGACGAACGGGGAGAGGTCCTCGTCGAAGACGGGTCGGCGGCCGGGGGCGGTCCGGCGGCCCGGGCGGGGCTCGGTCACCGTCCCGCCACGGGGCGCGTGCCCGCCGACTCGAGCGGGCAGGGTGGGGGTGTCCGGCGCGGCGGACACCGCCTCGTCGTCGGGCATGGGGCTCATTCAACCGGTGCCGGGCCCCGCAGACCCGGCGCGGCGGTGTGACCTCTCCCGCACCACGGCCCCCGACCCCCTCGTGACCAGCGAGGACGAGCACGGCCGCGCCCCGGTGTCGCCCCGGCGACCTACCATCGGGGCATGTCCGTCACCCCGTCCGCCGCCGGCTCGTCACCACTGGATCCCACCGGCCCGGACGGCCCCGGCTCGCACGGTGCGACACCGGCCGACACGTCGCCGCCGGTCACCACCGAGCTGCCGGTGACCGTCCTGGACGGCGCCGCGCCCGGCCCCGCTCCCACCGTGCTGCCCTCCCCCCTGCTGGGTCTGCCGGGTGCCGTCGCCGGCACCGGCCGGGACACCGGGCTGGCCTGGCACTACGGCGACCCGATGGGCGAGCAGCGGGTCACCACCCTGCGCACCGGGTTGTTCGACACCTCCACCCGCGGCCGGCTCACCGTCACCGGACCGGACCGGCTCACCTGGCTGCACACGCTGACCAGTCAGTTCCTCTCCACCGCGGCCGACGGCACGGTGACCCAGGCGCTGGTGCTCAGCCCGCAGGGCCACGTCGAGCACCACATGAACGTCACCGTGCTGCCCGACGCGGTCCACCTGGACACCGAGCCCGGCGCCCACGAGGGCCTGCTGGCCTATCTGACCGGCATGGTGTTCTGGTCGAAGGTGGAGATCGCCGACCGGACGGCCGACCTCGGTGGGCTCCTGCTCGTCGGACCGACCACCGCCGAGGTGCTGGGCCAGGTGCTCGGCGCGGGCACGCAGCTCCCCGGGGGTGCGGACACGGCTGTCGTGCTGCCCGCCGGCGGGCCCCAGGGGTGGCTCCGGCGGACCACCGCGGGCACCGAACTGGTCGTGGCCCGCGGCGATCTCGCCGCCCTGGCCGCGCAGCTGGTCCGGGCGGGTGCCCGCCCGGCGGGCACCTGGGCGGCCGACGCCCTGCGCGTGCTGGACCGGCGGCCGCGCTGGGGCGTGGACACCGACGAGCGCACCATCCCCAACGAGGTCGAGTGGCTGCGCACCGCGGTGCACCTGAACAAGGGCTGCTACCGCGGCCAGGAGACCGTCGCCCGGGTCGACAACATCGGCCGGCCGCCCCGCCGGCTGGTGCTGCTCAACCTGGACGGGTCGATGGAACGGCTCCCGGAGACCGGTGACGCCGTGGTCAGCGGCGCGGGCCGGGTCGTCGGCAGGCTCGGCACCGTCGTGCACCACCACGAGGACGGCCCGGTCGCCCTCGCCCTGCTCAAGCGGGCCATCGAGCCGGGGGTGCCGTTGCTGGCCGGTGGGGTGGACGCCGTGATGGACCCGGCCGACGCCCCGGAGCCGGAGACCGCACCCCGATCGGCGGTGGACCACCGCGCCCTGCGGTCCGTCCGCCGTCCCTGACCCCGCCCCCCACGAGGAGACGCGCATGACCGCCGTCGCACCCGCCACCCCCCGCCTCGTCGACATCGACGCGATCCGGGACGCCGCCGAACGCATCCGGCCCTACGCCGTGCGCACCCCGCTCCTGCCGTCGCCGTGGCCCGGGCTGTGGCTCAAGCCGGAGAACCTGCAGGCCATCGGCGCGTTCAAGATCCGCGGGGCGGCCACCGCCATCTCCCGCCTCGACCCGGAGGTCCGGGCCCGGGGTGTGCTCGCGCACTCGTCGGGCAACCACGCCCAGGCCGTGGCCTTCGTGGCCCGGGCGTTCGGCATCGACGCGCACATCGTCATCCCGGACAACGCCCCCGAGCGCAAGATCCGGGCCACCCGGGACCTGGGAGCCACCGTCGAACTGGTCCCCGTGGCGGAGCGGTTCTCCCGGCCGCTGGAACTCCAGGCGCAGACGGGCAAGGCGATGATCCCGCCGTTCGACCACCCGGACATCGTCGCCGGTCAGGGCACGGTGGGGCTGGAGATCGTGGAGGACTTCCCGTCCACCCCCGGCGCCGACGGACCGGTCGAGACGATCCTGGTGCCGGTGTCCGGTGGGGGTCTCATCTCCGGGGTGGCCGCGGCGGTCGCCGCCCTGCTGCCCGACGTGAAGGTGGTCGGCGTGGAGCCCGCGCTGGCCGGGGACGCGGCCGAGTCGCTGCGCACCGGGCGCCGGGTGGCCTGGGAGCCGGCCGACACCGCCCGCACCGTCGCCGACGGCCTGCGCACGTTCAGCATCGGCGAGCTGCCCTGGCAGCACATCTCCACCCAGGTGCACGACATCGTCACGGTGTCCGAGGAGGAGATCCTGGACGCCACCCGAGAGCTGGCCCTGCGGGCGCGGCTGCTGGCCGAGCCCAGTGGCGCGGTGAGTGTGGCGGCGTACCTGCACCACGCCGACCGGCTGCCCGGCGGCCGGACGGTGGCGGTGGTCTCGGGTGGGAACATCGATCCCGCCCTGCTCGGTCGCCTGCTCACCCAGCCCTGAGCCGGAGCTGATCCTCGAGGTCGACCGTCCGTCCCGTACCGCCTGCTGTTGGAGGAAGTCCGTGTCCCGTCCCCCCGTCGAACTCGTGCACGTGCTGCGGTCCGGCTTCCACGAGTGCAGCCACTACGGGTCCATGGTCGTCACCGGCCCGGACGGCGCGATCCTGCACGAGGCCGGTGACCCGTCCGCCGCGGTCCTCCCCCGGTCGTCGAACAAGCCGTTCCAGGCGGTGGCCATGCTGCAGGCTGGTGCCGATCTGGCCGGCGCCGACCTGGCCCTGGCCTCCGCGTCGCACTCCGGCGAGTCGATGCACGTGACCCGGGTGCTGGCCATGCTCGAACGGGCCGGGCTCACCGAGGACGACCTGCAGTGCCCGCCGGCGCTGCCGATGGAGGAACAGGCCAAGCGGGCGGTGCTCGCCGAGGGGGGCGAACCGCGGCGGGTCTACATGAACTGCTCCGGCAAGCACGCCGGGATGCTGCTGGCCTGCGTCGCACAGGGGTGGGACACGGCCACCTACCTCGATCCCGAGCACCCGCTGCAGCGGTCCGTCCGCGCAGTGGTGGCCCGACTGGCCGACGAGGAGCCCAGTGCGGTGTGCATCGACGGGTGCGGGGCTCCGCTGTTCGCCATCCCGCTCACCGCACTGGCCCGCGCCTTCGGTCGGGTCAACGCGGCCGCGCCCGGCACCGTGGAGCAGACCGTCGCGTCGGCCATGCGGAACAACCCGGAGATGGTGGGCGGCACCGGCCGCGAGGACACCCGGCTGATGGCCGGCCTCCCCGGACTGCTGGTCAAGGGAGGTGCCGAGGGGGTCCACTGCGCCTCGCTGCCCGACGGCAGCACCGTCGCGGTGAAGATCGCGGACGGTGGCGACCGGGCCCGCATGCCCGTTCTGGTCGCCGGTCTGCGGCGGCTCGAGGTGCCCACGGACGAGGCCGGGGCCGCCCTGCTCGACGAGCTGGGCACCGGGGTCGTGCTGGGCGGAGGGCGCCCGGTGGGCACCGTCCAGGCCGCTCCGGCCGTCCGCTGAGACCCCCGTCCGACCCGCCGGACGGAGCCGGTCGGGGCCTGTCGCGAGGATGCTGTGTGCGCACGCGGAAACCCTGTATCGTTGTGACCACGACAGATATCTGATCCCGGGGCCGCCACCTGTGGCCGCCCCGCTTCTTACGTGCAAGGGGGTCCGCCATGGGGCGAGGCCGTCAGAAGGCAAAGCAGACGAAGGTGGCGCGGGAGCTCAAGTACTCCTCGCACAACATCGATGTGACTGCCTTACAGCGCGAGCTCACCGGAGGCCCGGTCCACCAACCGCCACCGGTCGTTCCCGACAAAGACGAGGAAGAGGATCTGTACGCCTCCCTCGCCTCGCGGTACGACGTCGGTGAGGACGACGACGACGCCGACAGCCTGATCCCCCGACGGACCCAGGCTCGCTGAGCAGACATCGCCCCGCTCCCCGAGCGGGCACATCACCGAGGAATGGGTCGCTCCGACTGGAGCGGCCCATTCGTCGTGTTCGCCCCCGAACAGCCCGCACCTGTCCGGAACCCGCGGGCCATGCGTGAGTCCGGCGTGAGCACGGGGCACTAGGTTCGGTCCGCGCACACCCCGGTGCGTGGTCGGGAGTCCTCGTGCGCATTCGTTCCCTGCTCGTCCCCGTGCTGACCGTGCTCCTGGCCGGCGGCGGTGTCGCACAGGCTGCGCCCACCGACGCAGTACCCGGCACGACGTCGACCACGGACACCGTCCTGTCGATCGCGGCCGACGCCGACGCCGAGGGCACGGCGGCCGTGACCGCCGACCCGGTGGGCGTCCATTCGGTCCTGGTCATCCGGGCCTACTGGACGGCCCCCGACTCGCTGACCGCGGCCCAGGCACGCACCGCCGTCATCGACACCCCGAACGCGTGGTATCGCGAGATGTCCTACGGCAGCTCGGGTTTCACCGGTGATGTCATCCCGGACTGGGTGCGGATCACCGGACCGGTGAACAGCGACTCCTGCTACTCCGACACCTACTCCATCCGGGACCAGGCGCTGGCCGCGGCCCTGACCCAGGGGTACGACGCCGGGCGCTACGACCGCACCGCCATCTACTTCCCCCGTGCCGCCTGCAACGACGCCGCCGATCCCGCGGGGTGGGCCGTCGTCGGCGGCCGGGACCTCTGGTTGGACGGTTGGACCCTGCCGGACACCGTGGTGCACGAGTTCGGGCACCTCGACGGGTTGGACCATTCCCGGGCAGCCCGTTGCACCGATCCGGTCACCCACGTGCCCGTGGCGCTGGCGCCGGTCGCGTCCTGTTCCTTCACCGACGACCCGACGGAGCTGATGGGGGCGTCGGGCCGGTCGCAGTTCAGTGCACCGCAGAAGAACCGGGTCGGCTGGCTGGCGGGCCGGACGGTGACCCTGACCCCGGGGACGTCGGCCCGCCTGACCCCGCTGGAGACCGGGTCCGCCCGGAACGCCGCCGTCCTGACCACACCGACCGGGCGCCGGTACTGGGTCGAGTACCGGCAGCCGATCGGCCTGGATGCGGAGTTGGACCCCGGCCTGACCTCCGGGCTGATCCTGCGCATGGAGGATCCCGGGTACGCCTCCACACCGGTCCTGCTGGACATGACGCCGACGACCGACAGCCTCACCGACTGCACCCTGGGCGCCGGCCGCTCGTGGCGGTCGCCCGACGGCTACACGTTCACCGCCTCGCAGGTGGACGCGACCGGCGCGACCGTCACCGTGCAGACCGCCGCCGCCCTCGGCGCCCCCACGGGCGTCACCACCCGCCAGGACAACACGGCCGGCACGGCCACCCTGACCTGGGCACCCCCGGCCACCGACGGCGGCCGCCCCGTCACCGGCTACCGCGTCTCCCGTGACGGCACCGGCTCCACCGGAACCCCCGCCTGGTCGGCGTGGATGCCCGCCGACGCCCGCACCCGCACCTTCGTCAACCTCGCCCCCGGCACCCCGTACACCCTCACCGTCCGCGCCGTCACCGCCGCCGGCGACGGACCACCCGCCACCCGGACCGTCACCATGGCCCGCACCGCGGGCGTGCCGACCCAGGTGACCGCCACCCGTCAGGACGCCGCCGGGACGGCCACCCTGACCTGGGCACCCCCGGCCACCGACGGCGGCCGCCCCGTCACCGGCTACCGCGTCTCCCGGAACGGCACCGGCTCCACCGGAACCCCCGCCTGGTCGGCGTGGATGCCAGCCGACGCCCGCACCCGCACCTTCGTCAACCTCGCCCCCGGCACCCCGTACACCCTCACCGTCCGCGCCGTCACCGCCGCCGGCGACGGACCACCCGCCACCCGGACCGTCACCCTGGCGGCCCGATGACCACCCCCGGCACAACCGCACCGGCGCCCCACCTGGGCATCTAGTTCCGCTGGTTCTGTTGGTTCCAGCCCCGGACGTACCCTGATCCCGGCTTGCATCCGCCGGACGCGGGTGGGCCCGGAGGGAGCTCCCGGTGGGTCGGGTCATCGCCGTGGTGAACCAGAAGGGCGGCGTCGGGAAGACGACGACGTCCGTCTCGGTGGCCGCCTGCGCTGCCGAGTCCGGTCGCTCAGTGCTCCTGGTCGACACCGATCCGGAGTCCGACTCGACGCACTGGCTGGCCGGTTCCCCGGACGACGGCGCCGTGATGGACGTGCTGACCGGGGCCCTGCCGCTGGACGCGATCATCCGCACCACCGGTGTCCCCGGCCTGGATCTCGCCCCGGCCGACACGGATCTCGTGCTGGCCGAACGCACCCTCGGCAACCTGGTGGGTGCCGAGCGCCGACTGGCCACCGCGATCGCCACCGTCGCCGACCGGTACGACCTCGTGCTG
Source organism: Nakamurella flavida (assembly GCF_030811475.1). Classification (NCBI taxonomy): domain Bacteria; kingdom Bacillati; phylum Actinomycetota; class Actinomycetes; order Nakamurellales; family Nakamurellaceae; genus Nakamurella; species Nakamurella flavida. The sequence continues at coordinate 3,193,407 of NZ_JAUSQV010000001.1, read as the reverse complement.
GTGGACTGCCCGCCGTCCCTCAACCTGCTGACGGTGGGGGCCCTGGTCGCCGCGGACGAGGTCCTGGTCCCGGTGGCCATGGGCTCGTTGGAGATCGACGGCCTGACGACCCTGCTGCCCACCGTGGAACTCACCACCCGTCGACTCAACCCCGGGCTGCGGCTGGCCGGGGTGCTGCCGATCAAGGTGCGCCACCGGCAGCGGATGAGCCTGGACGTGCTCGAGGTGCTCCGCGGTCGCTTCGGGGAGCGGGTGCTGCCGCCGATCCGGGACGCGGTGACGGTGGCCGAGGCCGCCTCGGCCCAGCAGCCGATCACCGTCTACGCCCCGGACGACGACATCACGCAGGACTACCGCGCAGCCACCCACGCGCTGCTGGACGGGAGAACCGGATGAGTCCACACCGCCGCGGCGGCCTGGCCCGCAACCCGCTGGCCACCCTGGTGCCCGACCCGGCGGCCCTGCCGCCCACCCCGGAGCCGCCCGCCACGGAGCCGCACACCCCCGTGGCGGCCGACTCCCGGCCGGCCGACACCGAGCCGGCGGTGGCGACACCCGCACCCGCCGCACCCCCCACCGGGGACGCCGGGGAAGGACCGGCCGGCCCACCGCGCAAGCCGGTGAAGTTCGGCGGGTACATCGACCCCGCGATCGCCGATCAGGTGCGGGACACCCTGGTCGCGCTCGGTCCGGAGTGGACCGTCGGGGAGTTCATGGAGCAGGCGTTCCTGGCCTTCATGCACGCCAAGGAGGACGAGCTGAACGAGGGGCGGCCGTTCCCGCACCGGCGTCGGGACAAGCTGCGGACCGGTCGTCGGGTCGGCTGACGTCCGTGGCGCCGCGAGCTCAGCGGAGGTCGAGGCGCATGAGGACGCGGGGGAATCCGTTCAGCACGGAGCCGGTGTCCGCCGCCTTGGTGAATCCCGCCCGGTCGAACATGGCCCTCGTCCCCACGTAGGCCATCGTCAGGTCGACCGTGCGGCCCTCGTTGTCCACCGGGTACGCCTCGACCACCGGCGCCCCGCGCTCGCGGGCGAAGGCCACCGCGCCGGCGATGAGGTGATGGGCGATACCGGTGCCGCGATGGCCGGGGCGCACCCGCACGCACCACAGCGACCAGACCGGCAGGTCGTCGAGGAGGGGTATGCGTCGGTTGCGGGCGAAGGTGGTGGCGGCCCTCAGGTGCACGGCGGCCCAACCGACGACCTCGTCGCCGTCGTAGGCGAGGACGCCGGGCGGGATCTCCTCCTGCAGGAGCTGCCGGACCCGGTCGCCCCGGGCCGGCCCGGTCAGGGCCTGGTTCTCCGCGGACGGGATGCGGTAGCTCAGGCACCAGCAGACGTTGGCGTCCGGGCGCTTGGGCCCGACCAGGGTGCGGACATCGTCGAAGTCCGTCGCCGGTCGCACCTCGATGCCCATGGCCGGCATCGTGCCACCGGCCCGCCCGCCCCGCCCGGGGCGTGGTCGGTCAGAAGCGGGGGTGCTCTCCGGTCAGGGTGACCCGGGCAGCGTCGTCCGACTTCTCCACCGTGCCCAGCACGACGGCCGGTAGATGCCGCGCGGTGAGGATGGCCCGGGCGCGGTCGACGTCGTCCGCCCCGACCACGGCGACCATGCCGATGCCCATGTTGAAGGCCTGCTCCATCTCCTCGCGGCCGACCCGGCCATGCCCGGCGATGTAGCCGAAAACCGGCAGCGGGGTCCAGCTCTGCCGGTCCAACCGCGCGGTCAGCCCGGCGGGGATGACCCGGGCCAGGTTGCTGACCAGGCCGCCGCCGGTGATGTGCGCGTAGGCGTGCACATCGGTCTCCCGGGCCAGGTTCAGGCAGTCCAGCGCGTAGATGCGGCAGGGCTCGAGGAGCTCCTCCCCCAGGGTGCGGCCGAACTCCTCGACGTGTCCGTCCAGCGGCAGGCGCGCGATGTCCAGCAGCACGTGCCGGACCATCGAATAGCCGTTGGCGTGCACGCCGGAGGAAGCGAGACCCAGCACGACGTCGCCGGGACGGACCTTGTCCGGTCCGAGCACGAGGTCGGCCTCGACCACGCCCACCGCGGTGGCGGCCAGGTCGTAGTCCTCGTCGGCCATCAGTCCGGGGTGCTCCGCGGTCTCCCCGCCGACCAGTGAGCAGCCGGCCTGGACGCAGCCGTCGGCGATGCCGGAGACGATGCTCGCGATCCGCTCGGGCTCGACCTTGCCGCAGGCGATGTAGTCCTGGAGGAACAGCGGCTCGGCGCCGCAGGCGACCAGGTCGTCGACGACCATCGCGACGAGGTCGATGCCGATGGTGTGGTGCACGTCCATGGCCTGGGCGATGGCCGTCTTGGTGCCGACGCCGTCGGACGACGAGGCGAGCAGCGGGTCGCGGAACTTGTGCACCGGGAGACGGAACAGCGAGGCGAAACCGCCGATGCTGCCGACGACCTCGGGCCGGTGGGTGCGGTCGGTGAACGGCCGGATCAGGTCGACGGCGGCCTCGCCGGCCGCGATCGAGACACCGGAGCCGGCGTAGGTGGCCCCCGGGCCCATGGAATGGCGGGTCATCTGCGGTCCTGCTCCCCTGCGGTGGGCGGCCGTGGTGGCGCCCGTCTCGTGTCCGGAACTGCTCGTGGTGGTGGTCGTGCTGCCGCCCGCGACTCAGGGACGGCTGAGGGCGTCGGCCGCCCCGTACCCGGCGCCGGCGACCGGTGCGGCATCGCCGGCGACACCGCGGGCGATCCCCTCCAGCACGTGCTTGCCGATCTGGTCGGGGATCGGGATGGGGTACTCGCCGGTGAAGCAGGCCGTGCACAGCCGGTTCTTCGGCTGCTCGGAGGACGCGACGAGGGCGTCCAGGGACACGTAGCCCAGGGTGTCCGCACCGATCGACCGGCGGACGGCCTCCACGTCACCGGCGTTCGCGATGAGCTCGGCCCGGGAGGCGAAGTCGATGCCGTAGAAGCACGGCCAGCGCACCGGCGGTGAGGCGATCCGCACGTGCACCTCGAGGGCCCCCGCCTCGCGGAGCATGCGCACCAGGGCGCGCTGGGTGTTGCCGCGGACGATCGAGTCGTCCACCACCACCAGGCGTTTGCCGCGGATGACGTCGCGCAGCGGATTCAGCTTGAGCCGGATGCCGAGCTGACGGATGGTCTGCGACGGCTGGATGAAGGTGCGCCCGACGTAGGCGTTCTTGACCAGTCCCTGGCCGTACGGGATACCGGAGGCCTGCGCGTAGCCGATGGCCGCAGGGGTGCCGGACTCCGGGGTGGGGATGACCAGATCGGCCTCGACCGGGGCCTCGCCGGCCAGCCGCCGGCCGATCTCCACCCGGGTGGCGTGCACGCCCCGACCGGAGATCGTCGTGTCGGGCCGGGCCAGGTAGACGTATTCGAACACGCAGCCCTTGGGCTCCTGCGGGGCGAAGTGCTCGCTGCGCAGGCCGTCCGCGTCGATGGCCAGCAGCTCACCCGGTTCGACCTCGCGCACGTAGGACGCGCCGACGATGTCCAGCGCGGCGGTCTCCGAGGCGACGACCCAGCCGCGGTCCAGCCGACCGAGCACCAGCGGGCGCACGCCGTGCCGGTCGCGGGCCGCGTACAGGGTGTGCTCGTCGGAGAAGACGAGGCAGAACGCGCCCTCGAGGGAGGGCAGCAGCTCCAGGGCGGCGGCCTCGAGTCCGGCATCGGCGGACTTGGCGGCGAGCAGGCGGGTCAGGATGTCCGAGTCGGTGGTGCACTTGGACCGACCGTTGCGGCCGGGCAGCGCGGCGACGCGGGCGGCCAGTTCCATGGTGTTGACCAGGTTGCCGTTGTGGCCCAGGGCGATGCCCGACCCGACGTCGGTGATGGCGAAGGTGGGCTGGGCGTTCTCCCACGTGGAGGACCCGGTGGTGGAGTACCGGCAGTGCCCGACGGCGATGTGGCCCTGCAGGGACGACAGCGTCTGCTCGTCGAAGACCTGGGAGACCAGGCCGAGATCCTTGAACACCACGATCTGGCTGCCGTCGGCGACGGCGATGCCGGCGGCCTCCTGGCCTCGGTGCTGCAGTGCGTAGAGGCCGTAGTAGGTCAGCTTGGCGACCTCCTCACCGGGGGCCCAGACACCGAAGACGCCGCACTCCTCCTTGGGTCCCTGGTCGGTGGCCGCATCCATCTCGGGGTCGACGGGGGCCGCCCCGGACAGCGGGGACACCGCAGTGAGGGGGAGGGACCGCCGGGAGTGGACCGCGCCTGCCACCGGGTACGGGTGAGAGTCGGGCGTTGAGCCAGTGACCACGTACCGTGCTCCTCTACGAGGCATCGTGTGAGGGAAGTGCAGCGGTACCCGATGGTACCCGGTCGGGCACCCCCTCCCGCCCCACCCTCGCCGACCTGGGCCGATGCGCCGAGCCGCCGCCACCGGGGACACCCCCCGCAGTGACCCCCCCGGAACGGGGTACTCGATCAGCACGACCGTCGGCCCGCATCGGGGCCCCGACCCGCACGGAGGACAGATGAGCCAGTCCCGGCCCTCGCAGGAGGACCCCACCACCCGGCACCCGGAGCCCGACCGGGAGGGCGAGCAGATCGCGCACCCCGGGCTGACCGGCGACATGCGGGACGAACCCGACCACGGCGAGGAGTCCTACGTCGGCCACGACCGGCTGACCGGGCGCCGCGCCGTCGTCACCGGCGGGGACTCCGGGATCGGCCGGGCGGTCGCCATCGCCTTCGCCCGGGAGGGTGCCGATGTGCTGATCTCCTACCTGCCCGAGGAGCAGGAGGACGCCGACGAGACGGTCCGGTGGATCGAGCGGGCCGGCCGCAAGGCCGTGGCCTTCCCCGGCGACATCCGCGACGAACGGGTCTGCGACGAGCTCATCGCGACCGCGGTCCGCGAACTCGGCGGGCTCGATCTGCTCGTCAACAACGCCGCGTACCAGGTGGCCCAGATGGGCGGCATCGCCGACATCAGCACCGAGCAGTTCGACCGGGTGCTCAAGACCAACCTCTACGCCATGTTCTGGCTGTGCAAGAAGGCCCTGCCCCACCTGGAGCCCGGTTCGACCATCATCAACACCTCCTCGGTCCAGGCCGTCACCCCCTCGCCGGAGCTCCTGGACTACGCGACGACCAAGGCCGGCATCCTGAACTTCAGCAAGGCCCTGGCCGGAGAGCTCGCCGAGCGGGGCATCCGGGTCAACGTGGTCGCCCCGGGCCCGATCTGGACGCCGCTCATCCCGGCGACGATGCCGACGGAGAAGGTCGAGTCGCACGGGGAGAAGGCTCCGCTGGGGCGTGCCGGGCAGCCGGCCGAGGTGGCCCCGGCGTACGTGTTCTTCGCATCGAAGGAATCCAGCTACATCACCGCCGAGGTGCTCGGCGTGACCGGCGGCTCGCCCGTCACCTGAGCCGGGCACCCGGGGGCGGGTGGCCCGGCCACCCGTCCCCCGCCGGCACAGCCGTGATGGGTACCGTCGGCGCGACGACCGGCCGGACCCCCGTCCGGCCCGGGTGCGGAGCGGTCAGGAGGATGCGTCGTGGACGCTCAGCTGCTTCAGACCCCTGTCCGCAACGGCAGGAACGCGGCCAGATCGGCCCGGGTGCCGCTGGCGCTGACCCGCCCGGCCGCTCGTGCCGCGGCCCACGTCAGCCGGCCGGACACCAGGGCCAGCCAGGTCGCCGCGTCGGTCTCCACGACATTGGGCGGGGTTCCCCGGGTGTGCCGCAGACCCTCGACGGCCTGCACCGCGGCGAACGGGGGGACGCGGATCTCCACGGATCGGCCGGGCTGGACCTGGGCGAGCCACAGCAACGTCGTCCGCACCAGATCGGCGATCTCCGGCCGGGTCAGCGCGGCCGGATCGACCTCGGCCGAGCGGCGTACCGCCGCGAACGCCTGGTCCGCCGTCACCGTTCGCTTCGCCACGAGAATCCACCCTAGCCGCGGCGGGGGACGGGCCCGATGAGCACGAAGTCGCCGGACGGGGCACGCCTGTCCATCCGCCGCATTCCGAAGCGGGCCCGGGCGGTGGTGCTGCTGCTGCACGGCGGCGGCGAGGGTTCGGGTTCCATCCGCACCGGCTGGTGGTATCCGGCCGTGCTGCGGATGCACCCGTTGGACTGGGCCATCGCCCGCCACCTCCCCCACGCGGCGGTGGTGCAGCTGCGTTTCGCGGTGACCACCTGGAACGACGGCCGCGATCCGGTCCGCGACCTGCGCTGGGCCCTGGGCCGCATCCATGTGCGCGCGCCGGGCCTGCCCGTCGTCCTGGTCGGCCACTCGATGGGGGCCCGGGCCGCACTGTTCGGCCTGGCCGACCCGGCGGTGCGCGGCGCGGTGCTGCTCAGCCCGTGGATCTCGGAGGACGATCCGGCCGAGGGCACCGACGACCAGCTCATCGTGGCCATCCAGGCCGACACGGACTCCGTCGCCCCGCCGCCCCAGGCCTTTCCGTGGCTGAGCAAGGCCGAACGCCGGGGCGCCCGCATCCACCGGACCACGCTGGCCCGCACCGATCACTCGATGATCCGCCGGGCCGGTACCTGGCACCGGTTGACCGCCGATGCCGTCGACCGGGTGCTGCGCCATGCCGGGGTGGCCGCCGGTTGGGGCGGCCGGGCCCGCTGAGCGCCGGGTCAGACCGCCGACACGGGCAGCCGCAGCCGGCCACCCCGGCGGCCGGCCTCGATCCGCTCGGCGGGCACCGGACCGTAGCCGGTGGTCCGCTGCCGCGCCGGCCGGTCGATGCCTGCGGCGATGGCCTCCAGCTCGGCGACCGTCTTGGCCGAGCCGTTCTGCGAGCCGGCCATCCGGGAGATCGTCTCCTCCATCAGCGTCCCGCCGAGATCGTTGACGCCGCCCTGCAGGACGGACCGGCAGCCGGCCTCGCCCAGCTTGACCCAGGAGGTCTGGATGTTGTCGATCCGGCCGTGCAGCAGGATCCGCGCCATCGCGTGCACAGCGCGGTTGTCCCGCAGCGACGGCCCGGCCTTGGCGACTCCGGCCAGATAGATCGGTGCGCTCTGGTGGACGAACGGCAGGGCCACGAACTCGGTGAAACCGCCGGTCCGGTCCTGGATCTCACCGAGCAGCCGGAGATGGGCGACCCAGTGTGCGGGGGTGTCGACGTGCCCGTACATCATCGTCGAGCTGGACGGCAGGCCCACCTCGTGCGCGGTGCTGACGACCTCGATCCACTGCGCCGTCGGGAGCTTGCCCTTGGTCAGCACCCAGCGGACGTCGTCGTCCAGGATCTCCGCGGCGGTCCCCGGGATGGAGTCCAACCCGGACGCCTTGGCCTGGATCAGGAAGTCGCGGATGGACAGCCCCGTCCGGGCCGAGCCGTTGATGATCTCCATCGGCGAGAACGCGTGGATGTGCAGATCGGCCTGCCTGCGGCGGATCTCGGCGGCGATGTCGAAGTAGGCGGTGCCGGGCAGGTCGGGGTGGATGCCGCCCTGCAGGCAGACCTCGGTGGCGCCGACCTCCCACGCCTCGTCGGCGCGCTTGCCCACCTCCTCCAGGGAGAGGGTGAAGGCGTCCGCGTCGGTGCGCCGCTGGGCGAACGCGCAGAAACGGCAGCCGGTGTAACAGACATTGGTGAAGTTGATGTTCCGGTTGACCACGTAGGTGACGTCGTCCCCGTTCACCTGCCGGCGCAGGTCGTCGGCCAGTGCGCACAGCGCGTCCAGCTCGGCGCCGTCGGCGTGGATCAGGCTCAGCGCGTGGGCCTCGCTCAACCCGCCGGGGTCGCGCTCGGCGGCGCGCAACGCGGCCACCACCTCGGAGTCGAGAGGTGCGGTGCGGGAACGACTGTCGGCCGCGCGCCGGTCGACCATCTCCTCGCGCAGCACGTCCCAGTCCCCGTAGGCGGCGTCGAAGTCGCTCCGGGTGTCGGTGAGCCGCCCGTCGGTGTCGATCTCGGTGTGCAGGTCGACCCGGCCGGCCGAACCCCAGTCCGGGTCCGGCTCCTGCCACGGGATGCCCTGCGGCAGTGCGCCTTCCACGGCCAGTCCGGTGGCCGGATCGGCCAGGGCACGGACGTGGGGCAGCACCCGCGGGTCGATCCACGGTTCCCCGGCCAGGATGTAGCCGGGCTGGGCGGTGAGTCGCTCCCGCAGCCGGAAACCGGCGGCAGCGGTCAGCTCGGCCAGGGTGTCGACCTGCGGCCAGGGCCGCTCGGGGTTGACGTGGTCGGGGGTCAGCGGGGACACCCCGCCCCAGTCGTCCACCCCCGCGGCGATCAGCGCGGCCAGCTCGTCGGGGTCGGTCAGGTTCGGCGGGGCCTGGATGCGCATCGAGGGGCCCAGGACGAGCCGGGCCACGGCCAGCGTGGCCAGGTACTCACCGCTGTCGGCGTCGGGCGCACTGCGCATCGCGGTGTCCGGCTTGGCCCGGAAGTTCTGGACGATGACCTCCTGGATGGCCCGGAACTGACGGGCGGTCCGGCGGATGGCGAAGAGCGACTCGACCCGGTCGGCCAAGGTCTCCCCGATGCCGACCAGGATCCCGGTGGTGAACGGGATGGTGCTGCGTCCCGCGTCCTCGAGCACCCGCAGCCGGACGGCCGGGTCCTTGTCCGGGGAGCCGTAGTGGGCCCGACCCTTCTGCGTGAACAGCTCGGTGGAGGTGGTCTCCAGCATCATGCCCATGGACGGGGCCACCGGCTTGAGGCGCTGCAGCTCCTGCCAGGTCATGACGCCGGGGTTGAGGTGCGGCAGCAGACCGGTCTCCTCCAGGACCCGGATGGCCATGGCCCGGACGTAGTCCAGCGTCGAGTCGTAGCCGTGCGCGTCCAGCCACTCCCGGGCCTCCGGCCAGCGGTCCTCCGGCCGGTCGCCCAGGGTGAACAGCGCCTCCTTGCAGCCCAGGGCGGCACCCTGGCGGGCGATGTCCAGCACCTCGTCGGGCGAGAGGAACATGCCGTGCCCGGCCGCGGTGAGCTTGCCCGGGACGGTCACGAACGTGCAGTAGTGGCAGCGGTCCCGGCAGAGCCGGGTCAACGGGATGAACACCTTGCGGGAGTAGGTGATGACGCCGGGGCGGCCGGCGTCAGCCAGACCCGCGTCGCGCACGGCCGCGGCGATGCGGCACAGCTCGGTGAGGTCGTCCCCGCGGGCGTGCAGCAGGACTCCGGCCTCGACGGCGTCCAGGGTGACGCCGTCCCGGGCCCGGCGCAGCGCCCGCCGCATCGCCGAGGACGTGGGAGCGGGACTGTCGGGGGCGGACGCGGTCTCCTGCATGGGGCTCCTCCTGGTGCGCGGACCAGGACGTGTCGTGCTCGCCGCCCGTGGTCGGGGTGGACCGGTTCCGCGCTGAGCCGGTCGGCCGTGGGGCCCACCCGCCGCAGGGCGGGTGCCGTGCCGTTCGCCACCGTACCCACGCGAGGCGGACCCTCCGGCCACTCGGTCCGGACGGCGGACCCGTGCGGACCCGGCCGGGTGGGTGTGCGGTGCACGTCGGCCCTCCGTGCCGACGAGAGGAAGTGCCCGACCGCCGACGAACGGTCTCCCGGGTCGGGCTCACGTCGTGGGTGCTTTCCCCCGCCCCACCCACCAGGTGCCGTCGCTCGCCCGACGCACGGCCACCTGTTGTTCACCGCGTCCGGCGTTGCGCCAGATGTCGATGACGTCGCCCGGGTCGAGGAGGTCGACCTCGCCGGATCGGAGGACGACGTGGCCCGCGCCGCCGGGGCCGGCCGGCCGGTCCGGACCTCCCGGCCCGGGCGTCGGACCGAACTCGACGAGCGACACCACCCGAGTGGGACCGGAGTCTTCCCACACGAACGGGTTCCGCTCCACCGCCCGGACCACGGCCCGCCGCGGGGCGGACCGACCGACGACCCGGAGCAGCTTCTTGCGTTCTCCCGAGCTGCGGAACAGGATCACCCCGCCGACCGCGCTCGCCACGGACGCAGCGAGAACGCCGAAGACGAGCGCCCGGTCGTCGGCGGCAGAGGCGAAGGAGACCGAACCTTCGCCACCCCCGGTACCAGACACCTGCGCGTCCAGCCGGTCTCCGACCTGCGTCGGCTGCACCGGCCCGCGGAGCACACCCTCTCCCGTCCGTTCCACGCCGTCCTGGGTCCAGCTCACCTCGACCCGCCAGGACGGATCGTGGTGGCGCTTGCGGTGGGGTTTTTCAGTCACCTGCTCGACGGTGACGACGGTCGGGCGGGCATAGCCGAAGGCATGCGCCGACCGTGCCGGCGTCACGAGGAAAATCAGCAGCGGAAACCCGACAGCGATGAGGAGGAGACCGACCCCGATGAACCGGGCTGTGTCCCGGTCCCGCCCGACCAGGTTCGGCAGCCCGCGGAAGTTCGCCCGCCCGGTGGCCGGGACCGGCCCGGGGTCGCGGAAGTCCGACCCCGCCGCCGCTCCGCGTGCACCGGGGTGCACCGGCTCGTTCACCGGTGGACCTCGTCGATCATCGGGTCAGGGTAGGGCGATCACCGCGGTGCGGCACCGGGGGGCCAGTTGCGGAACGCCTTGGGCCGGGCGGGGGCGTACGTGCGCACCTTGGACGTGGTGAGCCCCAGCCGGACGAGGGACTCGGCCACGGTGACCGCGGCGGCGACCCCGTCCACGACGGGCACCCCGGTCCGGGCGACGACCTGCTCGGTGAGGCCAGCCATGCCGCCGCAGCCGAGCACGATGACCTCGGCCCGGTCGTCCCGGACGGCGAGTTCGGCCTGCCCGACGATGGCCTCGACCGCCCCCGCCGGGTCGCTCTCCAGCTCCAGCACGGCCATCCCGCTGGCCCGCACCGACGCGCAGCGCGCGGACAGCCCGGCGAGCAGCAGCCGGTCCTCGATGAGCGGCACCGTCCGGTCGAGGGTGGTGACCACCGAGTACGAGCGGCCCAGGTACATCGCCGTGCTCGCCGCCGCCTCGGTGATGTCCACGACGGGGACGTCCAGCAGCTCCTGCAGGCCCTCCCGGCCGTGTTCGCCGTACCCGGCCTGGATGACCGCGTCGAACGGCTCCGGGTAGGCGCGCACGGTCTCCATCACCGCGATCGCCGCGAGATGGCTCTCGTAGTTGCCCTCCACCGACTCCGCCCCGAAACCCGGGGTGAGCGCGACGATCTCGGTGCCGGGGGCGGCGGCGGCCGACGCCTGCCGGCCGATCGCCGCCGTCATCGACTCCGTCGTGTTGACGTTCAGCACCAGGATGCGCATCGAAAGCCCCCCACCCCGCCCGTCGTGACCGTCAGCCGAACAGTGCCGGCAGCGTGCCCGACCAGGCGGCCCGCAGATCGGCCAGCTCGAACCGGCCGACGCCCTGGATGTCCAGGGCGTGCCCGGCCGGGTCGTTGGCGTCGACCACGCCGATGCGGGTGAAGGGCTGCTGGCGCACCGTGCACATCTCGGTGAACCGGAGCTCCTCCGTCCGCGGTACGGCGACGAGCACCCGGGCCGTGGTCTCGGAGAACAGCTGCACGAACGGATCGGATCCGGTCGGCAGCACGAGGCGGGCCCCGGTCTCCCCGGACAGGCACATCTCGACCGCGGCCTGGGCCAGCCCGCCCTCGGACAGGTCGTGCGCGGCGGAGATCATCCCGTCACGCGAGCCGGCGACGAGGATCTCGCCGAGCCGCTTCTCGGCGGCCAGGTCGACCCGCGGCGGCACCCCGCCGAGGTGGTCGTGCACGACCCGGGCCCACTCGGACCCGTCGAACTCGTCGAGGGTGTCGCCGAGCAGCAGCAGGGTCTCGCCGTCGTCGTGGCCGATACCGGGGATGGTGCGGCGGCGCACGTCGTCGATGATGCCGAGCACGCCGACCACCGGGGTGGGCAGGATGTTCGTCCCGGCGGTCTGGTTGTAGAGGCTGACATTGCCGCCGGTGACCGGGATCCCGAGCTCGGCACAGCCGTCGGCGAGACCGTGGATGGCCTGGCTCAGTTGCCACATGACCGACGGGTCCTCGGGGTTGCCGAAGTTCAGGCAGTTGGTGACGGCGGTCGGCACGGCGCCGGTGGTGACCACGTTGCGGTACGCCTCGGCCAGCGCGAGCTGCGCCCCGGTGTACGGGTCGAGCATGGTGTAGCGCGAGTTGCAGTCGGTGGCCATGGCGATGCCGCGTTCCGGACCGTCCAGCAGCGTGGTCGCCGGGCTGTCGCCGAGCGCCTCGGAGATCCGGATGATCCCGGCGTCGGCCGGCTGCGCGAGCACGGTGTTGCCCCGCACGTACCGGTCGTACTGATCGGTCACCCACGCCCGAGAGCACAGGTTGGGCGACGCGATCATGGTCAGCAGCAGCTCACGTAGCTCGTCCGGGGAGGACGGCCGGGCGAGACCCGCCGTGGTGTCGGCGATCAGCGCGTCCTGGCTGTCCGGCCGGGCCACCGGTCGCTCGTACACCGGACCCTCGTGGGCCACGGTGCGCGGCGGCACGTCCACCACGGTCTGCCCGTGGTGGGTGATGACCAGTCGGCCGCCCTCGGTGACCTCGCCGATGACGGCGGCCTCGATCTCCCACTTGCGGCAGACGGCGAGGAAGGCCTCGACGTTCTCCGGCGGGACGACCGCGCACATGCGCTCCTGCGACTCGCTGGAGAGGATCTCCGCCGCGCTCATGATGTCGGCGCGCAGCGGCACCGCGTCCAGATCGATGCGCATGCCGCCGTCACCGGCCGCGGCCAGTTCCGACGTGGCGCAGGACAACCCGGCCCCACCCAGATCCTGGATGCCGACGACCAACCCGGCCGCGAAGACCTCGAGAGTGGCCTCGATGAGGACCTTCTCGGCGAACGGGTCGCCGACCTGCACGCTGGGGAGCTTGCGGCGGGCGTTGCTCCCTCCACCGGCGTGGGCATCACCGGAGAAGGTGTCGGAGGCGAGCACCGACACCCCGCCGATGCCGTCCAGGCCGGTGCGCGAGCCGTAGAGCACGACCTGGTTGCCGGCGCCCGAGGCGTGAGCGGTGTACATGTCCGCGCTGCGCAGCACGCCGATGCAGGCCGCGTTGACCAGCGGGTTGCCCGCGTAGGACGGGTCGAACACGACCTCGCCGCCGATGTTGGGCAGACCCAACGAGTTCCCGTACCCGGCGACACCGGCGACGATCCCGGGCACCACGCGCTGGGAGTCCGGGGCGTCGGCCGGGCCGAACCGGAGCTGGTCCATGACGGCGACCGGGCGGGCACCCATGGCCAGGATGTCCCGGACGATGCCACCGACGCCGGTGGCCGCGCCCTGGTACGGCTCGACGAACGACGGGTGGTTGTGCGACTCCACCTTGAAGGTGACCGCGTAGCCGTTGCCGATGTCGACCACGCCGGCGTTCTCGCCGATGCCCGCGAGCATCTGCGCCTTCATCGCCTCGGTGGTGGTCTCACCGAAGTAGCGCAGGTGCACCTTGGACGACTTGTACGAGCAGTGCTCGGACCACATGACCGAGTACATGGCCAGCTCCGCGGCGGTGGGCCGGCGGCCGAGGATCTCCCGGATGCGGGCGTACTCGTCGTCCTTGAGCCCCAGTTCGCGGTACGGCTGCTCCTCGTCGGGGCTGCCCTCCGCGCGCTCGACGGTGTCGATCGGGCCGGGGCCGGCCGGGGGCTCGACGAGCTCGACGGCGCCGACCGGGTCGGTGATGTCGAGGAGTTCGGCGGCGTCCGGGTGGTGCAGCGCGCCGGGTTCGGGTGCGGTCATCGGGTCGCTCCGACGGTCTGGGCGAGGGCGTCGACGGCGGAGTAGACCAGGCCGAGGCCGTCGTCGGTGGGGCCGGTCAACGGGTCGATGGCGTGCTCGGGGTGGGGCATCAGGCCGGCGATGCGGCCGTCGGCGGAGCAGATGCCGGCGATGTCGCGCAGCGAACCGTTGGGATTGCCCTGCGTGGGGCCGTCTCCGACATAGCGGAAGAGCACGCGCCCCTCGCCCTCGAGCTCGTCGAGGACGGCCTCGTCGGCGACGAACCGGCCCTCGGCATTCTTCATCGGCACGAGGATCTCGGCCCCCGGCTCGTAGCGGGTGGTCCAGGTGGACGTGGTGTTCTCCACCCGCAGCCACTGGTCGCGGCACAGGAAGCGCAGCCCGGCGTTGCGCAGGAGGGCCCCAGGCAGCAGACCGGCCTCGCAGAGCACCTGGAACCCGTTGCAGATGCCGAGCACCGGCATGCCGGCGCGGGCCCGGTCGACGACCGACCGCAGCACGGGCGCCTGGGCGGCGATGGCCCCGGCCCGCAGGTAGTCGCCGTAGGAGAAACCGCCGGGGACGACGACCGCGTCGACGTCCTTGAGATCGGCATCGGCGTGCCAGAGCGGGACGGGAGTGGCCCCGGCGTACTCGACGGCGCGGGCGGCGTCGATGTCGTCCAGGGTTCCCGGGAAGGTGATGACGCCGAACCGGGTCACAGGGCGGCCTCGGGCTCGGCCTCGGCGGATCCGGCAGCGACCGCGGACGGCGCCGGGTCGAGCCGCGTCACCGTCCAGGTCTCGATGACCGGGTTGGCCAGCAGCGTCCCGGCGATCTCCTCCAGGTCGGCGTCGCTGACGGTCCCGTCGACCTCCAGGTCGAAGTGCTTGCCCTGGCGGACGGAGGTGACTCCCGGGTGCCCGGTGCGGGCGAGTGCGGCGGTGATCGCCTTGCCCTGCGGGTCGAGGATCTCGGACTTGATGACGACGTCGACTGCCACGCGGGCCACGGCGGAACTCCTGGGTCGGCTGGTCACGGATGAGCGAGCTCGACCGCCGGGGGCGCACACCGTCGTCGGGCACGACATCGGGCGGGCGGTAGCGACCCGGGCAGCCGCAGGTCAGCCTATCGCGGGGCCGGCGGGCGTGGACCCGGCCGCCCGGTCGGCGGCCAGCCGCTCGATCAGGGCCTGCAGGGTCTCCTCGAACTCCTCCGCCGACCGGTCCTGCGCCAGCTGCGGGGCGAGCTCGGCGAGCAGCGGGTAGTCCGCCAGATCCGAGCGCCGGGGCTTCCCCGGGTCGGGATCGTCGACCGGGCCGATGTCCGCACCCTGTTGGGACACCTCGAGCAGCAGGTGACCGACCAGGAAGCTGTTGAACGCCTGGTACGCGTCCGTCGCGGCCCGGTCGGAGAAGCCGCACTGCCGCAGGGTCAGCAGGAACCCGTCGATCCACCGCAGGCTGCGCAGCGGTGGCCGGACCCAGGTCGCGGCCGACGGGCGCGTCGCCACCAGGGGGAACACCTGCGGGTGGGCCAGGGCGATCCGCCGGACACCGTGGGCCAGCTCGTGCAGGTACCGCGCCCAGTCGCTGGAGACCAGGTGCACCTCGGGGTCGCCGTAGAGCTCGTCCACCACCACCTCGACGATGCCGTCGAGCAGGGCCTCGCGCCCCGGGACGTGGTGGTAGATCGCCATGGCCTCGACGCCCAGATGGGCTCCGAGACGCCGCATCGTCAAGGCCCGCAGGCCGTCCCGGTCGATGATCTCGACGGCGGAGCCAAGGATGCGGCGCCGGTCCAGGCGGGGGGAACCCTCGCCCGGCGCGGCCGCGGGGATGACGGCGGCCGCGGCGCCGCGGGCATGGGGAGTGTCCGGATCCTGCACGACTCCCCCCTCCGACCCGGTCGACCTTACGTGTTAAAATCCGCAGCCTCGCCCAAGATCGAGTCCGTGTCCCGGCAGGATGCCATCCCGGTGAGGGAGAATTCATCGCGCCGGAGAGCACCGCACCGGACACCGGGACCGTCGGACGGGGACACCATGGGACCGCCACCCGAGGACCGCCGGGGCAGCGACGGCGGGACCGCCCGCTCGGCCGGGCGGGAGCGCCTGAGCCGCGAGCGCATCGTGACCACGACGATCGACCTGATCGAGGACTCCGGCCTGCGGGCGTTCACCATGGCCGCCGTCGCCGAACGACTGAGTGTGCAGACGATGGCGTTGTACCCGTACACCGGAAGCCGGGAGCAGCTCCTGGACGCCGTGGTGGCCGCCGTCCTGGTCGAGGTGCTACCCGGGGACGAGGTGGAGCACGACCCGGA
This sequence comes from Nakamurella flavida, assembly GCF_030811475.1. Classification (NCBI taxonomy): domain Bacteria; kingdom Bacillati; phylum Actinomycetota; class Actinomycetes; order Nakamurellales; family Nakamurellaceae; genus Nakamurella; species Nakamurella flavida. The sequence goes on along the minus strand of NZ_JAUSQV010000001.1, from coordinate 3,177,486 downwards.
CTGGGAGAGCTTCCTCCGGCGGTCGGCCCACGGCATCCGCCACATGGCCCTGACCCACCCGCAGATCTTCCCGCTCGTGGCCACCCGCCCCCCGGAGGCCCCGTGGGTGCGTCCACCCCTGCGCAGCCTGGACTGGATGGAGTCGTTCATCGCCACGCTGCGCGGGTTCGGCTTCTCGGCCGAGGCGACGGTCGCGGTCTACCGGTCGTTCGCGAGCTTCCTGCTCGGGCACCTGCTCCTGGAGGTGGTCGGTCTCGGGGTGGACGCCGCTCCGGTGGAACCGGGCGAGGCGCCCGAGCCCGAGGCGGCGCAGGACCTGACGGGCTATCCCACGCTCGCCGACATGGAGGCACCCATGCGCGAGGACCGCTCGCAGCCGGTCTTCGACGCGGCACTGGCCGATCTCATCGCCCGGGTCGAGGCGTTCGGGACCACCGCGGTCATCGACGCACAGTGAGATCCGTCCACCGCAAGTAGTTTCCGTCTTTAGCTTGTAAATGGGACCTCGGCATGTGTAGCTTTATCCCATAAAGCACGCCGGGTCCCGGTCGAGTCGAGCAACAGGCTCCCGTCGGCGTGCATCCCTTCTGCCTCTGCTCGAGGAGCTCGCGTGAAAGACTCCCTGCTCGCCGCCCTGTCGAACATCGTCACGTTCGTCCCCAAACTGCTGGCGTTCCTCGCCATCCTGATCATCGGCCTGCTGATCGCCAAGGCGCTCACCAAGGCCCTGTCGAAGCTGCTCACCCGGGTTGGTTTCGACCGCGCCGTCGAGCGCGGCGGGATCAAGAAGGCCCTGGAGAAGAGCAAGTTCGACGCCTCGGACATCGTCGCCAAGATCGTCTACTACGCCCTGGCGCTGTTCGTCCTGCAGCTGGCGTTCGGCGTCTTCGGCCGGAACCCGATCTCGGACCTCCTGACCCGGCTCATCGCCTTCATCCCGGCGCTGATCGTCGCCATCGTGATCGTCATCGTGGCCGCGGCGATCGCCGCCGCCGTGAAGACGCTGATCCAGGGCACCCTCGGGGGCCTGTCCTACGGCAAGACGCTCGCGAACGTCGCCAGCGCGTTCATCCTGTTCCTCGGGATCATCGCCGCTCTCAACCAGATCGGCGTGGCCACCACGGTCACCACCCCGATCCTCATCACCATCCTGGCCATCGTCGGCGGCGTCATCGTGGTCGGGGCCGGCGGCGGTCTCATCAAGCCGATGCAGCAGCGGTGGGAGACCCTGCTGAGCAAGGCCGAGGAAGAGGCGCCGAACTTCAAGCAGCAGGCGCAGTCCGGGCCCAGCGCCAAGGAGGTCGCCGCGCAGGCCAAGGACCAGGCCCAGCAGGCGTACGACCAGGCCGACCGCAAGCCCGGCGCCCGCCCCACCCGCTGACACCAGCACCCAGTCCCGTCATGTGCTGCGGCAGCCCCCACGCTGACCGCAGCGCCTGACGGCCCCACCCGGGCCTGCACATAGCGCCATCCCTGCCGCCGTCCGGCGCAGGTTCGCCCCACCCGCAGAAGGATCACCATGATCAAGCAGAACCAGGCCCAGCAGCTCCTCGACGGCGGAGAGGTCGTCGGCAGCGACGGGGAGAAGATCGGCAAGATCGGCCAGGTCTACCTGGACAACGAGTCCGGCGACGTCACGTGGGTGACCGTCAAGACCGGCTTCTTCGGTTCCAGCGAATCCTTCGTGCCCACCGACAACGCCACCGTCGACGGCGACACCGTGACCGTGCCCTACGACAAGTCCAAGATCAAGGACGCCCCCCACTCCTCCGACGCCGGGGATGCCCTGAACCCCGAGCAGGAGAACGATCTGTACTCCTACTACGGCGTCGGCAACGCCGGATACACCACCGGCACCACCGACACCGAGACCGTCACCACCCAGGCGCCGGTCGTCGACACCGCCGTGGCCGGCGACACCACCGACGCCACCCCCCGGGCCGAGGACTACCTGACCCGCTCGGAGGAGCAGCTCCGCGTGGGCACCACCACCCGCGAGGCCGGCAAGGCCCGCCTCCGCAAGTTCGTCGTCACCGAGGAGCAGACCGTCACGGTGCCGGTCAGCCACGAGGAGGTCCGCATCGTCCGCGAGCCGATCCAGCCCGGCGACTCCCTGGACGGCGCCACCATCGGCGACGACGCCATCGAGGTCACCCTGCACGAGGACCAGGTCGTCGTGGACAAGGACGTCGTCGGCGTCGAGAAGGTCCGCCTGGACACCCAGACGGTCACCGAGCAGCAGCAGGTCACCGAGCAGGTCCGCAAGGAGCAGATCGAGATGGGCGACGTCACCAACACCGCCGCCGACGTCGACCCCCGCGACACGGACACCTCCCGCACCCAGCGCTGATGCCCGCGGGGCCCGGCCCCGCACGTCGTGAGACGACACCAGGTGTGGCCGGACCCTCGGGTCCGGCCACACCTGTCTCTGCGCCTACGGGCCCGCCCGCCACGGTGCGTCCGCTGTTCCAGGAACTCGAGAGGATCTGCCATGCCCACAGACCGACCCCCCTTCCCGGTCGACGGCCCCGCCCGCGAGCAGAGTGTGCTGATCCGTTCCGAGGAGCGGCTCGCGGTGACCACCCGTCGCGTGGTCGCCGGGATCGCCCGCCTGGAGAAGATCCGGGTCACCGAGACCCGCACCTTCACCGTGGATGTCGTCCGCGAGGAGGTGCGCCTGGTCATCGACCGGGACACCGCCGGGTCGGACGTCGACGACCGCGGAGCCGCCCGTCCGGCCGGGCCGGAGGGTCCCTGGCTGGTGCTGAGTGAGGAGCAGGTCGTCGTCACCAAGAACCTGGTGCCGGTGGAACGGGTCCGGCTGGACGTCACCCCCGTCACCGAGATGCGGGACGTGACCGCGGCGGTGCGCAGCGAGCGGGTCGAGGTCACCCACGTGCCTGCACCCGGCTCGGACACCATCGGCTGACCCCGGCGGGCACCACCCGCCCGGCGTCAGGAACGCGTCAGGATCGGGGCCGGCGGCGTCAGGATCGCGTCAAGAAGCCCCCGGTGGGCCCGAACCGGGCGAAGGCTCTGGGAGACACCCCGCAGCGGGGTGTCGAGACCCTGTCCAGAGCCCGGGAAGAGCCACCGTGACCGACCTGCTGTTCGTGCTGATCATCCTGATCGGCTACCTCGCCTGCCTGCTGGTGCTGCGCGCACTGGGCGGCCCGACCCGCACGGACGCCCGGTGACCGGGGCCGCGGTCACCGTGCCGCTGCTCGTCGTCTCGGCCGCACTGCTGGTCTACCTGGTCATCGCCCTGCTGCAGCCGGACCGGTTCTGATGAGCCCCGCTCTCGCCGCCGGCCTCCAGATCGCCCTGCTGGTCGCCGTTCTCGCGATCGCCTGGGCCCCGCTGGGTGACCACATGGCACGGACGTTCACCAGCCCGCGGCACCTGCGCATCGAGCGGGGGGTCTACCGGATCACCCGGGTCGACCCGGAGACCGACCAGACCTGGGGCGCCTACGCCGCGAGCGTGCTGGCGTTCTCCGTGGTCGGCATGCTGTTCCTCTACGGGCTGCAGCGGATCCAGGGCGTGCTGCCGCTGTCCAACGGCCTGTCCGGGGTCAGCCCGGCCGTCGCGTTCAACACGGCCGTCTCGTTCGTGACGAACACGAACTGGCAGTCCTACGTCCCCGAGACCACCATGGGGCACCTCACCCAGCTCGTCGGGCTGGCCGTGCAGAACTTCGTCTCCGCCGCGGTCGGGCTGGCCGTCGCGGTCGCGCTGATCCGCGGCCTGGTCCGCGCCGGAGGTGGCCGGCTGGGCAACTTCTGGGTCGATCTGACCCGCGGCTGCCTGCGCATCCTGCTGCCGCTCTCGGTCGTCCTGGCCCTGTTCCTGCTGACCCAGGGCGTGATCATGTCCCTGCACGCCTCGTTCACCGCGACCGGCCTGGACGGCACCGCGCAGCAGATCGCGCTGGCCCCGGTCGCCTCGCAGGAGGCGATCAAGGAGCTCGGCACCAACGGCGGCGGCATCCTCAACGCCAACTCCGCCCACCCGTTCGAGAACCCCACCCCGCTCACCAATCTCGCCCAGATCGCCGCCCTGCTGCTCATCCCCGTCGCCCTCACCCGGACCTTCGGCACCATGGTCGGCGACCAGCGCCAGGGCCGCACCATCCTCGGCGTGATGACCCTCCTCTGGGCCGCGCAGCTCGCCCTGGTCACCTGGTCCGAGAGCAGCCCCCGCGGCACCGCCGCGCTGGCTGCCGGCGCGATGATGGAGGGCAAGGAGACCCGCTTCGGCATCCCGTCCTCGGTGTTGTTCGCGGTGAGCACCACCGGGACGTCCACCGGTGCGGTCAACTCCATGCATGACAGCTTCACCGCGGCCGGCGGCGGCGGGCTCATCCTCAACATGCTGTTCGGCGAGGTCGCCCCCGGCGGTGTCGGCACCGGGCTCTACGGGATGCTCGTGCTCGCGATCCTGGCCGTGTTCATCGGCGGGTTGCTCGTCGGCCGGACCCCGGAGTACCTGGGCAAGAAGATCGGCCGCCGGGAGATCACCACCGCCGCCCTGTCCGTCCTGGTCATGCCCGCCCTCGTCCTCGTCGGGACCGGCCTGGCCGTGTTCCTGCCGTCCACGTCCGGCGCCCTGGGCAACTCCGGGGACACCGGCACCCCGGGCTCGATCCACGGCTTCTCCGAGGTGTTGTACGCCTTCGCATCCGCCGCCAACAACAACGGCAGCGCGTTCGCCGGCATCACCGTCACCAACGACTTCTTCCAGATCGCGCTGGGCCTGGCCATGTTCCTCGGCCGCTTCCTGCCCATCGTGTTCGTCCTGGCCCTGGCCGGGTCGCTGGCCGCCCAGAAGCCGACCCCGGCCGGCGCCGGCACCCTCCCCACCCGCGGCCCGCTGTTCGGCGTGCTGCTGGTCGGCGTGGTCGTCCTCGTCGCCGCCCTCACCTTCTTCCCCGCCCTCTCTCTCGGTCCCATCGCGGAGGCCCTCGCATGACCGGCACCACCACCCTCGACCCGTCCCCGACCGGCACCGCCACCGGAGACGGAGCCGGTGACAAGCGGGCGCCCTCCGGGGTGTTCGACCCGCACCAGCTCGTCGCCTCCCTGCCCACCGCCTTCCGCAAGCTCGACCCGCGCCACCAGGCCCGCAACCCGGTGATGTTCGTGGTGCTGGTCGGCTCCGTGCTCACCACCGTGCTGGCCGTGCTGCAGCCCAGCGTCTTCGCCTGGCTGGTCACCGGCTGGCTGTGGTTCACCGTGCTGTTCGCCAACCTGGCCGAGGCCGTCGCCGAGGGTCGCGGCAAGGCCCAGGCCGCCAGCCTGCGCCAGGCCAAGCAGGACACCGTGGCCGTGCGGCTGCGCGCCGACGGCAGCACCGAGGAGGTGCCCGGGTCATCCCTGGGCCTCGGCGACCGGGTCGTGGTGGTGGCCGGCCAGGTGATCCCCGGCGACGGCGACATCGTCGAGGGCATCGCCACCGTCGACGAGTCCGCCATCACCGGCGAGTCCGCACCGGTGGTGCGGGAATCCGGCGGTGACCGCAGCGCCGTCACCGGCGGCACCACCGTGCTGTCCGACCGGATCGTCGTGCAGATCACCACCCGGCCCGGGGAGTCCTTCGTCGACCGGATGATCGCCCTGGTCGAGGGGGCGTCCCGACAGAAGACCCCGAACGAGATCGCGCTGAACATCCTGCTCGCCGCGCTGACGATCATCTTCCTGCTGGCCGTGGTGGCCGTCGGGCCGATGGCCGCGTACGGCGGCGAACTGCAGGACCCGATCCGGCTCATCGCCCTGCTGGTCTGCCTCATCCCCACCACCATCGGCGCGCTGCTGTCGGCCATCGGCATCGCCGGCATGGACCGCCTGGTGCAGCGCAACGTGCTGGCCATGTCCGGTCGCGCCGTCGAGGCCGCGGGCGACATCGACGTGCTGCTCGTGGACAAGACCGGCACCATCACCTTCGGCAACCGGCGGGCGACCGCCCTGCACCCCGCTGCCGGGTTCACCGATCTCGAGCTGGCGCAGGCGGCACGGTTGTCGTCGCTGGCCGACCAGACCCCCGAGGGCCGCAGCATCGTGGCCCTGGTCGCCGAACGGTTCGACCTGCCCGCGGAGGCGACCGCGGCCGAGGCGGTCGGCACCTTCGTCCCGTTCGCCGCGCAGACGCGGATGAGCGGACTGGATCTCGACGGTCGGCAGATCCGCAAGGGCGCCACCGGGTCGGTGGTCTCGTGGGTGCAGGAGGCCGGTGGTTCATCGGCGGACCTGCCGGAGGTGCGCGAGGTGGCCGACCAGGTCGGTCAGCGGGGCGGAACGCCGCTCGTGGTGGCCGTCCTGGAGAACGGGAGCGCCCGCGTCCTGGGGGTGATCGAACTGTCCGACGTGGTGAAACCGGGCATCGCCGAGCGCTTCGCGGACCTGCGGGCCATGGGCATCCGCACCGTGATGATCACCGGCGACAACCCGCTCACCGCCGCGGCGATCGCCAAGACCGCCGGGGTGGACGACTTCCTCGCCGAGGCCACCCCGGAGGACAAGCTCACCCTGATCCGCAAGGAGCAGGAGGGCGGACGGCTCGTCGCGATGACCGGCGACGGCACCAACGACGCCCCCGCCCTGGCCCAGGCCGACGTGGGCGTGGCCATGAACACCGGGACGTCGGCGGCCAAGGAGGCCGGCAACATGGTCGACCTGGACTCCGACCCGACCAAGCTGATCGACGTGGTGCAGATCGGCAAGCAGCTGCTCATCACCCGCGGCGCGCTCACCACGTTCTCCCTGGCCAACGACCTGGCCAAGTACTTCGCGATCCTGCCGGCGCTGTTCTCCGGCATCTACCCGCAGCTCGACGCGCTGAACGTCATGCGGCTGGCCAGCCCCACCTCGGCCATCGTCTCCGCCGTCGTGTTCAACGCCCTGATCATCGTCGCGCTCATCCCGCTGGCCCTCAAGGGCGTCCGCTACCGGGCGACCACGGCAGCGAAGCTGTTGCAGCGCAACCTCCTCCTCTACGGACTGGGCGGGGTACTGGTGCCGTTCGTCGGCATCTGGCTCATCGACCTGCTCGTCCGGCACATCCCCGGGATCGGCTGACACCATGCGCATCACCTCCGCACTCCGACAGCTCGGCGGCGCCCTCCGCGTGCTGCTGCTGCTCACCGTCGTCCTCGGCGTGCTGTACCCGGCGTTCGTCTGGGGCGCGAGCCGCCTGGGCACCGCCGCCGCCGAGGGTGCCCCGCTGCGCGACTCCAACGGCTGCGTGGTCGGCAGCGAGCTCATCGGCGTGGACCCGCAGGTCCCCGCGGGCACGCCGGACCCGTACTTCCACCTGCGGCTCGACGGCGACCCGACCGCCGACGACACCGCTGTCGGCGCGCTCACCCCCGGCGATCCGTCCGCCGCGGACGCCAACGACATGGGGCCGAACAACGACACCCTGCTGGCCTTCGTGCAGGAACGGCGCCAGGTCATCGCGGACCGGGAGGGCGTCGACCCCGCCGCCGTGCCCGCCGACGCGGTGACCGGTTCCGCATCGAGCATCGACCCACAGATCAGCCCGGCCTACGCCACGCTGCAGGTCGCGCGGGTGGCCCGGGTGACCGGCCTGCCCACCGACCGGGTGCAGGCGCTGGTCGACGAGCACACCCAGGGACGCCAGCTCGGCTTCCTCGGCGAGGAGCGGGTGGACGTGCCCGCACTGAACGTCGCGCTGGGGCTCACCGCCCCGACCTGCACCGGGTGAGCCGGTGACCACCGGAGCCGGCGCGGCGGAGCAGGATGCACCCATGTCTCGCGGTGAAACGGCTCGGGGGGAACCAGCTCGCGGCGAACTGCGCATCTACCTGGGCGCCGCCCCGGGCGTCGGGAAGACCTACGCGATGCTCGGTGAGGCCCACCGCCGGGCCGAGCGCGGGGCGGACGTCGTGGTCGCCGTGGTCGAGACCCACGGCCGGGCCCAGACCGCCGGTCTGCTCGACGGTCTCGAGATGGTGCCGCGGCGGACGGTGGAGCACCGCGGCGTCGCCCTGGCCGAGATGGACCTGGACGCCGTCCTCGCCCGGCGGCCTCAGGTGGCCCTGGTCGACGAACTCGCCCACTCCAACGCCCCCGGTTCGACGAACCCGTTCCGCTGGCAGGACGTGCAGACCCTCCTCGACGCGGGCATCGACGTGCTGTCCACGGTCAACGTGCAACACCTGGAGAGCCTGAACGACGTCGTCGCCCGGATCACCGGCACCGTGCAGCGCGAGACGGTGCCGGACGACGTGGTCCGCCGGGCCGAGCAGGTCGAACTGGTCGACATCACCCCGGAGGCGTTGCGGCGCCGTCTGTCCCACGGCAACGTCTACCGCCCGGAGCAGGTCGACGCGGCGATGACCAACTACTTCCGGGCCGGCAACCTGACCGCACTGCGCGAACTGGCCCTGCTCTGGGTGGCCGACCAGGTGGACACCGCACTGGCCCGCTACCGCGACGAGCACCACATCACCGCGACCTGGGAGGCGCGGGAACGGGTCGTGGTGTCGGTGACGGGTGGGGCGGAGTCCGAGACCCTGATCCGCCGGGCCAGCCGCATCGCCTCCCGGGCGGGCGCGGAACTGCTGGTGGTGCACATCGTCCGCGGGGACGGCCTGGCCGGCGCGCCGCCGACCGCGATGGGGCGCATCCGCCGACTCGCCGACGCCCTCGGGGCGACCACGCACACCATCACCGGGGACGACATCCCCGGAGCCCTGCTCGATTTCGCCCGCGGGGTCAACGCCACCCAGCTGGTGCTCGGCACCTCCCGGCGGTCCCGGTGGGCCCGCATCCTCACCGAGGGGGTCGGCGCCCGGGTGGTGCAGAACTCCGGGCCCATCGACGTCCACCTGGTCACCCACGACCAGGCCGGTTCCGCACGTGCCATCCCCCGGCGTCCCCGCCGCCGCCGGCTGCTGGGCTGGGCCGCGGCCGTGGCCGGCCCGGCCGCGATGACCGGGGTGCTGCTCGGCCTCGGCCAGGTCGCCACCTTCGCCAGCCAGGGCGTCCTGTACTTCCTGGTCGTGCTGGGCGTCGCCCTCCTGGGCGGGATCCCCCAGGCCGTCCTGGCGGCGGCGTTCTCCGGGCTGCTGCTGAACTACTTCTTCACCGATCCGCGCTACACCTTCACCGTCGCCCAGCCCGACAACCTGGTCACCCTGCTGGTGCTGATGGTGGTGGCCGTGGCGGTCGCCGCCCTGGTGGACACGGCGGCCCGGCGCACCCGGGAGGCCGGGGCCGCCTCCCGGGAGGCCGAGCTCCTCACCCTGTTCTCCTCCTCGGTCCTGCGGGGCGCCGACCTGTCCGCCCTGCTCGACCGGGTCCGGGAGACCTACGGGCAGCAGGCGGTCAGCCTGCTGCGGCGAGAGGAGGACGGGCGGCTCACCGTGGCCGCGACGACCGGCCCGACCGGACCCGTCCCGGTCGAGACGGCCGACACCAGCACCGAGCTGCTCGACGGCGCCTACCACCTGACCCTGCGGGGCCCCGAACTCTCCGGGCGGGAACGCCGGGTGCTGCGGTCCGTCGCCCACCAGGCCGTCGGGCTCCTGCAGCAGGCCGAGCTGGCCCGCCGCGCCGACTCCGCCGCCGGCGTCGCCGAGGGCGACCGGCTGCGCCGGGCCCTGCTCTCCGCGGTCAGCCACGACCTGCGCACCCCGCTGGCCGCGGTCAAGGCCAGTGTGTCCAGCCTGCGCAGCACCGACGTCGCCCTCGCACCCGAGGACGCCGACGAGATCCTCGCCGGCATCGAGACCTCCACCGACCAGCTCGCCGCGCTCGTGGACAACCTGCTCGACTCCTCCCGACTGGCGGCCGGGGTACTGACCCCGCAGGCCGTCCCGGTGTCCTGCGAGGAGGTCGTCCAGCGCACCCTGCTGGAGCTGCGCCGCACCGATCGGGAGCGGATCGTCATCGACGGCGGCAACGACGTCACCGGCAGCACCGACGACGAGCTCGTGCCCGCCGTGCTCGCCGACCCCGGACTGCTCGAGCGGGTGGTGGCCAATCTGCTCACCAACGCCCTGCGGTACGCCGGGGACGACGCCGCCATCACCGTCTCGGCGGCCGAGCTCGGCGGCCGGGTCACCCTGCGCATCGCCGACACCGGACACGGCCTGCCCCGTGGCTCCGCCGACCACCTGTTCGAGCCCTTTCAACGACTCGGCGACCGGGACACCTCCACCGGGGTGGGCCTCGGCCTGGCCGTGGCCCGCGGGTTCACCGAGGCGATGGGTGGCACGCTGACCGCCGAGGACACCCCCGGAGGCGGACTGACCATGCTCGTCGACCTGCCCGCGGCGTCCGCGGCGGACTGGCGGGGGGCGGCGCGATGACCCGGGTCCTGGTCGTCGACGACGAGCCGGCCCTGCTGTCCACCCTGCGGATCCACCTGTCCGCCCGGGGTTTCGCGGTGACCACCGTCGCCGACGGCGCGTCCGCCCTGCGCGCGCTGGACGCCGTCGACCCCGAGGTCATCGTGCTGGACCTCGGGCTGCCGGACATCGACGGCACGGCGGTGCTGGCCGAGATCCGCCGCCGGGGGCGGACTCCCGTCATCGTGCTGTCCGCCCGGGCCGACAGCGCCGACAAGGTCGACGCCCTGGACGCCGGCGCGGACGACTACGTCACCAAGCCGTTCGGCATGGACGAGCTGCTGGCCCGGCTGCGCGCCGCCGTCCGCCGGGCCGCCGTCGCCGCACCACCCGGCGGCGACGACCCGGTGGAGACCGCCGACTTCACCGTCGACCTGGCCACCAAGCGGGTGCTGCGCGGCGGGGTGCCCGTCCACCTCACCCCCACGGAATGGTCGATGCTGGAGATCCTGGTGCGCCGTCGCGGCCGCCTGGTCACCCAGACGGACCTGCTGCAGGAGGTGTGGGGCCCCGCCTACGCCACCGAGACCCACTATCTCCGCGTCTATCTCGCCCAGCTCCGCCGCAAGCTCGAACCCGACCCGGGGCATCCGCGCTACCTGATCACCGCTCCCGGGCAGGGGTACCGGTTCGAGGTGTGAGCCGAAGGCACCCGCGTCCCGGGACATCGCCCCTTCGCCACCCGCGCCCGCGGTGTCGGCGCATCCTACGGACGCGCCCCGGATGACCGTTCGCGTCCCGCGCTTCCGGCGCGTTCACGTATCCCGGGCGCGAACACCGGTGGACGCGCCGGCGCGGCTCAGCCGGGCGCGTCCAGCCCCCGCTCCCGGCGGTACCGCGCCACCCCCGCGGCAGCCAGCCGGCCTTGATCGTCGGGCACCTCGAGGTCGACCAGCACCGAGGAGAGCCGCCACCCGCCCAGCGGTTCGGCCCAGAGCACCGAGCGGGCGACGTGCTGCACCGGGGTCAGCCGGTACGGGCGACCGGACCCGTCGTCGTCGCGCGGCCAGCCGCCGGACGGGGTGCTGACCAGTTGCAGACGGCGCACGTGGCCCCAGGTCGCCGACCCGTCCACGGGCCGGGTGATCGGATGCTGGTGGTGGATCAGCGCTCCGTGGATCTCGATCGTCGCGGGGACCGGGACCGGACTGCGCGCCACGACGTGCGCACCGCCGATCCGGGCTCGGACGGCCACCCGGCCGGCCTCGTCGCGGTGCACGGAACAGTCCGACGTCCCGGCGAGCAGCGGCGGTCCGGCCGCGGCCCGGACGACGACCCAGTCCGGATCAGCGCCGAGGGACACTCGGAACGGGGCTCCGAGGAACAGCGGCGGGCCGCAGCACGCGTGCTCGGCCGGACCCACCAGGACGGGGAGGACGACGGAGGATCTCCGTCGACGCCCGGTCACGCGCCGGGGGTGCTCATCTCTGCGGTGCTCGAAGCGATCATCACGCCAGGGTGGGCGCCATCGTCCGGTCGCGCAAGCCGCACATACTCAGGGGCATGTCCGTCACCCGCGTACCCGTCGCCTGCATCGCCGTCCCCTGGGACGATCCCCGCGCCGAGGCCCTCCGCGTCGCGATGACCGCGGAACTGGACATCCGGTACCCGGAGATGGCGGCCCGGCCCGCGGACGATCCGCTGAAGGCGACACTGACGGTCGACGGGGCGGACGTGATCACCACGATCCTGGCCGTGCTGCCGGACGGGACGGCGGTGGGGCACGGGGCGCTGCGCCGGCTGCAGATCCACGGGCGGCCCGAGGTGGAGATCAAGCGGGTGATCGTGCACGCCGAGCACCGCGGGAAACGGGTGGCCGCCGCGGTGATGACGGCGCTGGAGGAGGCAGCCCGGGCGACCGGCGCGCCCCGGGTCGTCCTGCACACCGGGGACCGTCAGCCCGAGGCCGTCGCGCTGTACCGCTCGCTGGGGTACCGGTCCATCCCGCTGTACCCGCCGTACGACCGGACCATGCCGCAGTCGTTCTGCTTCGCCAAGGAGTTGGCTCAGCCCGGCCCCTCCTGATCGGTCGGCTGGTCGAGCGGCGGCTCCTCGGGCGAGAACGCGTCGGGGGGCAGCGCGTCGCCGAAGCGCGGGTCGGTGGGCTGGCCGCCGGGGAACGCCTCCTCCGGCGGGAGCACCCCGGTCGGCAGCTCCCCTGTCGGCAGCTCCCCTGTCGGCAGCTCCTCCGTCGGCAGCTCCTCCGTCGGCGCAGTTCCAGTGGCCGCATCCGTCGACGGCTCCTCGGTGGGGACGGCATCGGTGGGGACGGCGCCGGTCGATGCGCCCGTGGTCCCCGTGCCGGTCGGTTCGACCAGGCTCACCCCGTCGGCGGACAGGAAGTCGATGACGGCGACGCCGGTCGTCCCGCCCCCGAGGTCGACCACCTTCTGGACCCGGCGCAGCTCGCCCGCTGAGGTCACCCAGTACTCCAGCGGCTGGTCGTCGGCGGGGGCGGGGACCGCCGACGGGTCCGCGGGCGAGGCGGTGGTCGGGGACGTCGCCGACTCCGCGGGTGAGGACGCGACCCCGGTCTCGGCGTCGGCGCTCGGCCCGGCGTAGACCGCCACCGGGACCCCGTTCAGCAGCTCGGACCGCAACCACAGGGCGTCGGACTGCTCGAGCAGATCGGCGTTCTCCGGCTGATCGGCACCCAGGTTGGTGATGACGGCGAGCATCGTGTTGAGCGTCGAGGTGGTCGGGTCGAGCGGGGTCAGCGGGGTGGCCTCGTCCGGGATCGGCAGCGGCAGGTCGTCGCGGGTGGCGTCGGCGACCCCGATGGTCGCCGGGGTCCAGCTGACCAGGCCGAGCACCGAGCGGACCTCGTCCTGGATCTGGTCGACCTTGGCGTAGCCGAGGTGCTGGGTGAAGTCGTAGTAGCCGACCACGTCCAGGGCCGGCTGGTCGGTGGCTGCGGGCAACTGCACCCGCACGCCGCGGGTGCCGGTGGTGTAGTTGACGAACCGGATCTGGGCCAGTTGGCCGGCCTGTTCGGCGGTCAGCCGATGCGGGGGTTCGATCGCGACCGCACTGGGCGTGCCGTCGGTGGTGCACCCCGCCACCGCGAGGAGGACGGCGACGACGAGGGCCAGCACCCGGCCCGGCCGACGCACGGGGCGGCCCGGGGCGGACGGCCTGCGGAGTCCCATCCCTCCAGTGTCCCCGCCCCGCTGTGTGACTGGCGGCAGGTCGCAGGTCACCGTCCGTCTCTCCGCCCGCGTGTGACCCAGGACACCCGACCCGGGCGGGCCACGGGGCATCCCCACCCGGGCGACGGGCGTCCGAAGACCATGACCCCGATCACCAGCACACGCACCCTCGACTCCGCCGTCACCGATCCCGCCCCGGCCGTGGTCGCGCACGACCTGTCCTGCGACCCGGGTTGCCCGTTCTGCCTGGGCCCCGAGACCGACTGACCGCGACCCCCCGGCACCCCGCTGACGACGATCAGCCCGTCCGGGTCCTGTCCCCCACCGGCGCACCCGCGGCCCCCGACGGCACAGCCCGCCGCGTCCGCCACCGGCGGCCGAACAGGTAGATGACCGGCAGCGTGCAGAGCAGTGGTCCGACGATCGACACCGGCCGCATCAGCCACCACGACAGCGTCGGCACCGTCATCTCGGTGTCCCGGCCGAAGATGGTCCACTCGATGGCCCGGGACAGCGCCATCCCGGTGGTGTGGAACAGGAAGAGCGGCAGGGCGAAGCGGGTGAACAGGGCCGTGGTCCGGGCGAACAGGCCGCCGTGGCCCAGGGCACGGACGACCCGAGGCCGGATCCACTCGGCCACGCCCAGCTGGAACACCGCGAGGGCCAGGATGCAGACGGTCGGCGGAGCCATGTTGGAGCCCTGGCCGGGCACGCCGACCATCGAGCCCGGGTACAGCCCGGAGAAGACCAGCCCGACCAACGCGAACAGACCGGACAGGGTGAACACCCGGGAGCCCTGGCGGGCCCGGGGCGACTGCGCCGCCCAGTCGACCGTCCCGTCGACGTCGCGGGGTGCGGAGTCCAGGCCCGTCACCCGCCGGTAGAAGTACCCGAGCTGGAAGCAGAAGCCCCAGACGAAGACCATGTTGAGCCACTCGACGTACGGGATGTCGTAGCGGAAGCGCAGCAGGTCGACCACCACCGCGAGGCCGGCCAGGACGACCAGCACCAGTGAGTCGTACCGGCGGTGCAGCCACACGGTGATCGGCATCATCAGCACGAAGAACAGGTACGTCGCGACGAACCACAGCGGTGAGACCACCATGAGGACCGCGCGGCCCATCCAGTCCAGGTCGAAGACCGTCCCGACCACGATGCCCAGCACCACCCAGGTGACGAGCAGGGCTGCGGACGGGACCGCCAGACTGCCGGCCTGGCGCCGGGCGAAGTGCCAGAACCGCTCCCCGCGGGCCGACGACCGTTCCCACGACTTGAGGTGCACGTAGGCGCCGGTGATGAAGAAGACCGGCAGCACCTGCAGCAGCCAGGTGGCGATCCACAGACCCGACGTGAACCCCAGCGGACTGGTCGCGAACGGACCGTCGTCTCCCCAGATCAGGATCGTGAAGCACCAGTGCCACAGGATGACAACGAGCAGCGAGAAGGACCGCAGGAAGTCCGCGTACGGATCGCGACGGGGCCGGGCGGGCGGGGCGGCGTCCCCGACGGCGGCAGGCGACGGGGTGGACCCGGCCGGCACGGCAGCGTCCGTGGACTCGCTCATCGGCCGACCCTCCCACCTTCCCGCCCCACCGGGCGTGCAGCGGATCCCCCGCCGACGGGTTCACCATAGGAGCATGGGAGTTCTCCTCGATGCCCGCCGCGCACCCGCCACCGGCACCGCCGGACGGCGCTGGTGGATGCTCGCGGTCGTCATCGCCGTCCTCGCCCTGAGCAACGTGATGTCCAATCGCGTGCTGCCGACCTGGGCCTACGTGCCCTGGAACGTCAGCGTGGCGGTGCTGCTGCTGGTGCTGGCCCGGGCGGGCGGCGCCGGACTGGGCGCGGTGGGCCTGGGCGTCCGGCACTGGCACCGGCCGGTCGCGGTCGGTCTCGCGCTGGCCGGGCTGACCGCCCTGCTCTTCGCCGTGGCCATGGTGCTGCCGGCGACCCGGGAGGCGTTCATCGACCGCCGGGTCCAGGAGTGGGGGGTCGGCGGGATGCTCTACAACACCCTGGTCCGGATCCCGCTCGGCACCGTGCTGCTCGAGGAGGTCGCGTTCCGCGGCGTGCTCCCCGCCCTGATGGGCGCCTCGCCCGCGGTGCGGTGGCGGTGGGGACCGGTGCTCGGCGCCTCGACCCTGTTCGGCCTGTGGCACATCCTGCCGTCGCTGGGCATGAACACCGGGAACGCCGCGGTGGCCGATGCGCTCGGCGGGAGCCAGCTGGTGACGACGGTGCTGGCCGTGGTCTCGATGATCGCCGCGGGGATCGCGATGTGCGCGTTGGTGCGCCTGGGCAAGGGCATCAAGACGACAATCCTGCTGCACTGGGCGACCAACTCCCTGGGGTTCCTGGTCGCCTGGTTGATCATCCACTGACGTCCGACTCCCCCGAGGGGGCGCATCCGGGACGATTCTCCGGCGTGTCGCACGATCCGTCGCCGTCCGTCCCGGGACGCCGTCACGACGGCGCCTGCCCCGTCCGGGTGAACCTTTGATGTCCCTGATCCTCGTTGCGAAGATTGCCGGTGCGTCCTGACCGAGTCCGGACGGGTGATCGCGCCCTTCGGGTGAGAACCCGACAAATCGCGCCACTCTTGGCTACCGAGGGCATGTGAGCGACCACCTATGGTCACGAGACCCCCAGGTGGGTAGTCTCTGCATCACTCTCCGTCACAGCTGAAGATGGGCGCCGTCCTCCGTCCGGAGCACGACCCACCGTCCGCCGGACGGCCGTGATCGAGCACCCGAGGAGCTGGTATGACGTCGACCGCCCGACACCCGGACCCGTCGTCCGTCATCGAGCCCACCACCGCCCACCACGGTCGGGCCCACGCGTGAGCACCCCCTCCCGCACGACGCAGCCGGCCGCCCGGCGACTGTCGGTCAACGACGTCATCGCGGTCGGCCTGGACCGCCGCCGGGTCGGGAAGCGCCAGCACATCCTGGCCGTGGCGTGCGACCTGCTGCTGCGGGAGGGACCCGGTGCCGTCACGGTGACCACCACCGCGCAGCGCGCCGACGTCTCCCCGCCGACCGTCCGCAAGCACTGGCAGTCCCGCGAGGACCTGGTGGGCGACACCCTGGACTACGCCCGCATCACCGATCCCCGCGGCGCGGGGGCCACCGAGGCCGGGCGGCTCTTCGAGTTCCTGGACCGACTGCGGCGACAGCTGCAGGACACCCCGATCGGCGGGGCGTCACTGGCCGAGCTGGTCGGCCGGGCCCCGCGCAACACCATCAGCGCCGACAACCTGCTGAACTACGCCACCGCACAGCGCCGTGCACTGGACGAGGCCATCTCCCCGCAGCGCCTCGTGGTCGACGACATGGTCGTGGCCCGCATCCTCGGCCCCATCGTGTTCCAGGTGCTGGTGATGCGCGCGGAGGCCTCGAACGCGTTGCTCGGACGCCTGGTCCTCGAGGTCGTCGAACCCGAGGGCAACCGGCGGAGCCGCCGACCGCTCTGACGGCGACCGGCGGGGCAACCGGCCCGGCGGGCAGGGCAGTATCGGGTCGGACGTCGGCCCGATCGGGCCGCCGCCCACCGGTCATCGAGAGGAACAGCCATGCGCATCACCAAGTACGGCCACAGCTGCCTGCAGGTGGAGGTCGACCGGGCCAACCTGCTCATCGACCCGGGCACGTTCTCGGCGGGATTCGAGCAGCTGACCGGACTGACCGCGGTGTTGATCACCCACAAGCATCCCGACCACCTGGACGTCGACCGGGTGCTCCCCCTGCTGGCCGCCAACCCCGACGCGGTGGTGCTCGCCGAGGCCGACAGCGCGGCCGTGCTCACGGAGGCGGGCGCCCGGGTGCGCACGCTGACCGAGGGCGACAGCCTCGACCCCGACGAGATCGGGACGAGCCTGACGGTGGTCGGGCGCGAGCACGCGGTGATCCACCGCGACATGCCCGTCATCGGCAACGCCGGGTACCTGGTCGGCGGCCGGCTCTTCCACCCGGGCGACTCCCTGGTCGTGCCGGACCAGCCCGTGGAGATCCTCGCGCTGCCCGTCTCCGCGCCGTGGATGGCCGTGAAGGAGGCCATCGACTACCTCCGCGCCGTCGACCCCCAGGTCGCCGTGCCGATCCACGAGAAGGTGCTGGCGGCCACCGGCATGGTCTACGGCCTGCTGCAGCAGTTCGCCCCGGCCGACACCCGCTGGCTCGACCTCGACGACGGGCAGCCCGCGGAACTCTGACCGTTCCGCCCCGGACGCACGATTCGTCCCGGCGGGCGGCACCACGATGATCGGCACCGACATGCGTCGGTGCCGAGCCGGGTGTCTACTCCGTCCGGGACCGGGGACGCTCCCGCACCCCGTCGGGAGGAGAACGCGATGGTCCAGGTGGATCCGGCGAAGGACGTGGCGGCGGGATCGCTCGGTACCAGTCTGAAACCCCGTCACGTCACGATGATCTCGATCGCCGGGGTGATCGGGGCCGGGCTGTTCGTCGGCTCGGCCACCGCGATCAACATGGCCGGGCCGGCCGTGATCCTGTCGTACCTGTTCGCCGGCACGCTGGTGATCCTGGTGATGCGGATGCTCGGCGAGATGGCCACGGCCAACCCGGACACCGGCTCGTTCTCCACCTATGCCGAACGCGCGCTCGGGCGCTGGGCCGGGTTCTCCGTGGGCTGGCTCTACTGGTGGTTCTGGGTGCTGGTCATCCCGGTGGAGGCCACTGCCGGCGCCCTCATCCTGAACCACTGGATCGGTGGCCCCCAGTGGCTGTGGGCATTGGTCATCGTGGTCGCGCTCACCGCGTCGAACCTCATCAGCGTGGGCAACTACGGCGAGTTCGAGTTCTGGTTCGCACTCGTCAAGGTCGTGGCCATCGTGGCGTTCATCGCGCTCGGACTGGCGGCCATCCTGGGCCTGCTGCCCAGCAGCGACACCAGCGGCATCGCCCATCTGTGGGACACCGACGGGTTCATGCCGCTGGGCTTCGGTGCCGTCATCGCGGCCATGCTCACCACGATGTTCTCGTTCATGGGCACCGAGATCGTGACCATCGCCGCGGCCGAGTCGGCCGACCCGGAGAAGGGCATCACCCGGGCGACCAACTCGGTGATCTGGCGGATCGGCCTGTTCTACCTGGGTTCGATCTTCATCGTCGTCTGCCTGGTGCCGTGGAACACGCTGGACCCGGCCGTGGGCTCGTACCAGTCGGCGCTGA
Source organism: Nakamurella flavida (assembly GCF_030811475.1). Classification (NCBI taxonomy): domain Bacteria; kingdom Bacillati; phylum Actinomycetota; class Actinomycetes; order Nakamurellales; family Nakamurellaceae; genus Nakamurella; species Nakamurella flavida. The sequence goes on along the minus strand of NZ_JAUSQV010000001.1, from coordinate 3,158,776 downwards.
ACGTGATGGGCATCCCGCAGGCGGACGAGATCATGAACGTGGTCGTGCTGACGGCGGTCGCCTCGTGCCTGAACTCCGGCCTCTACACCGCATCCCGGATGGTGTTCTCGCTCTCGCAGCGGGGTGACGCGCCCCAGGCACTGAGCCGGGTGACCGGCAACGGGGTGCCGCGCAACGCCGTGCTCATCTCGATGGTGCTCGGCTTCCTCGGGGTGATCGGCAACTACGTCCTGCCGGAGACCCTCTTCGGCTACCTGCTCGCCACCACCGGCGCGGTCGCCCTCTTCGTCTACCTCACCATCGCGGTCACCCAGCTAATCAGCCGCCGGGGGATGGACCGTCGCGGTGAGGGGGCGCCGGTGCGGATGTGGCTGTTCCCGTGGCTGACCTATCTGGCCATCGGGTTCATCGTGTTCGTGCTGATCATGATGGTGGTGTTCCCGGAACAACGGACCGCGGTCGGACTCTCGGCCCTGTCGGCCGCGGTGGTGATCACCTGCGGGGTGATCGTGCAGCGCCGGCACGGGGCCAGCAATCCGGCCGGCAGCCGGACCCCGCCGATCGGACACTGACCGCCCGGTCGGGGGTGGCCGCGGCGCACCCCCGACCCGGTCCGGGGTCAGCCGCGGTCGGGAACCTCGAGCTCCCCCATCCGGCCCCAGTCCTCACCGGGCACGGTGAAGTTGATGATGCGCGGGGTCTCGGCCAGCGCTTCGGGCATGTCCTTCATGGCCTGCTGGAAGTGCGCCGAGTTCACGTGGGCACCCGCCGCGTCGTCCTGGAACGCCTCGAGCAGGACGAACTCGTTCGGGTCGTCGATGCTGCGCGACCAGTCGAACCACAGGTTGCCCGGCTCGGCGCGGGTGGAGGTGGTGAAGTCGGCGACCCGATCGAGCCACCCGTCGACGTGCTCGGGCAACACCTTGAAGCGCACCGTGATGACGATCATCGTCTGCTCCTTCGTCTGCGGGCCGGGCCGGCGGTGGCCGCGGCGCGTTCCGGTCTCCGATCATGACATCCGCCCACGACGACCGCCGTCGGGACGCCTACCGGACGGCGGTGGGCCCGGGCAGATCGTGCAGCCGACCGATCGCCGCCACCGGGTCGGCGTCGGCGAACACCAGGGACCCGGGGATCACCCCGTCCGCCCCGGCCGCGGCGAGCCCGGCCACGGTGTGGGCGCGGATGCCGCCGTCCACGAACACCGGCCGGGTGACCGATCGGCGGAGCTCCCGGATGCGCTCGGGCGTGGCCGCGTCCAGTCCGACACCCTTGATCCCGATGGCGGTGCCCATCAGCAGATAACGGTCGACGAGACCGGCGAGAGCGACCGCGCCGACCACGGGCTCGTCCACCTCGACCCCCAGCGACGCCCGGGCCCCCTGTTCACGGATGGCGTCGAGGGTGGCGTGCACATCCGGGCACGGCCGGGTCTGCACGGTGACCATGTCGGCGCCGACGTCGATGAACCGCCGGGCCCAGCGGTCGGGGTCGGTGACGTTGAGATGCACGTCCAACAGCAGATCGGTCCGGCGACGCAGCGCGGCGACCAGGTCCGGGCCGAACAGCAGCTCGTCGACGTTGTGCCCGTCGAAGACGTCGACGTGGAATCCGTCCGCGACGGGGCCGACGAGATCGACGGCCCGGCCGAGGTCGAGCAGGTCGGCCGACCAGAGCGAGACGTAGGCCTGCACGGGGATCCTCCGGGGGTCGGGGTGCGCCGGCCGGACAGCCGGATCGCTTGACAGCTGACTTTGCTTCTGTTTCGGTTGTGTTCTTCTTCTTTCGGTTCTCCCGCATCAGATCAGCGCGGGGACCGCCCTGTCAACGCCCCCGGAGGCTGCCGTGACCGCACCTGTCCGTCTCGCCGTGATCGGGTGTGGCCGCATCGCCCAGATCGCCCACTTCCCCGCCCTGGAGAAGGCGGACGGCATCGAACTGGTCGCCGTCTGCGACCCCGCGGAGGACATCGCGCGGGCGGTGGCGACGCGATACGCGGTGCCCGCGGCGTACAGCGATCCGCGGCAGGTGTTCGACGACCCGACGATCGAGGCCGTCCTGGTCGCCGCCCCGGACCGCTTCCACCACACCCTCGCGGCCGACGCGCTGACCGCCGGCAAGCACGTCCTGGTGGAGAAGCCGCTCTGCTCCACCGTCGAACAGGCCCGCGAGTTGGTGGACCTCGTCGACCGGACCGGGCTCGTGCTGCAGGTCGGTGCGATGAAGCGGCACGACGCGGGCATGCAGTTCGCCCGCCGGTTCGTCACCGAGGAACTGGGGCAGGTGCGGACGTTCACCGCCTGGTACCGGATCGGTGATCTACGCGCCGGCATCGAGGCCACCCTGTTCCCCCGGGTGTACGCGGACGCCGGGGTGCGGCAGGTCGAGGCCGGCTTCAAGGCCGATAGGAGCCGCTATCTGCTGGCCACCCACGGAGCCCACATCTTCGACACGGTCCGGTATCTCGCGGGTGAGGTGACGTCCGTCGTCGCCCGCCACCGGGACGACGGGACCGATCAGGCCTGGCAGATCATCCTCATCACCGACACCGGGGCGATCGGCACCGTCTCGCTGACCGTCGACGTCCCGGGGCAGCCCAGCGAGGGGATCGAGGTGTTCGGGTCGGACGGCACCGTGCGCGTCGACACCCACTTCCCGTTCTACCGGCGGGCCTCCACCGTGCACGCCTACTCCGCCGGTCGGACGGTGGTGCCGGAACTGGTCGACGGCGACGCCTACGAGCGGCAGGCCGAGGCGTTCGCCGCCACCGTGCGCTCCGGCGGGCGTCCGGTGCCCGACGTGCGCGACGGTCTCGCCGCGGTCGACCTGATCGACGCCGTGGCGCAGGCGGCGGAGACCGGCCGGGAGATCCGGTGCTGAGCGTCACGCCCGGGGGCGGGTGGGCCGACCGGCTGGGCATCTTCGCCCGCACCTTCCGGCGCGCGACCCCCGACCAGGTGGCCCGGGCGGTGGCCGACGCGGGATACCCCCTGGCGCACTGGAACTTCGCGGCGATCGGCCGGCCCACCCTGGCCGACGGCGTCACTCCCGACGAGGTGACCGGGGTGCGCGCCGCGTTCGACGCGGCCGGGGTGGGGATCCCCAGCGTCTCCGGGACGTTCAACGTCATCCACCCGGACGCCGAGCTGCGGGCGGCGCAGGTGCGGTCGGCGGTACGGCTCATCGGGCTCGTCCCCGCCCTCGGCGCCGACGTGCTCACCCTGTGCACGGGCACCCGGGACGCCGACGACATGTGGCGCGCCCATCCGGGCAACTCCGGTCCCGACGCCTGGGACGATCTCCGCCGCACCCTGGACCCCCTGCTGGAGGCCGCCCGCGACGCGGGGATCCGGTTGGGCGTGGAACCCGAGCCGGGCAACGTGATCACCGACGCGGCTCGCGCGGCCCGACTGCTGGCCGAGCTGGGGCCGGACGCTCCCCTCGGCATCGTGCTGGATCCGGCCAACCTGATCACGCCGGGGACGATCGCCCAGCAGGACGAGATCCTCCGTGAAGCCATGGATCTGCTCGGTGACCGACTGATCGGCGCCCAGGCCAAGGACGTGGTGGCCCAGGGGTACTCCGCCGCCGGGGCCGGGATGCTGGACTACCCGGCGGTGCTCCGGCAGCTGGCCCGGGGGCCCGCGGTGCCCCTGATCGTGCAGGACGCGAGCGAGCAGGATGCCGCCCGCGTCCGCCGGGACCTGCTGCGCTGGCACGACGAGGCCGGACGGTGACAGGCGGCGCGTTCGGCGGTGTGTCGTTCCGGGTGGTCGGGGACGGCCCCCCGGTGGTCGTGCTGCACGGGTTGGGCGGGGATCACCGGCAGGCCCTGGATCTCCTCCCGCCGGATCTGCGGGCCACCCGCATCGCTCCCGACCTCCCGGGGCACGGCGACACCGACCTCGACGACCGCCCGGTCGGGTTCGCGCCGTTCGCCGACCTGACCGCCGCCCTGCTGGGCGATCTCGCGATCTCCGGGCCGGTGCCCGTCGTGGGGGTGTCGATGGGCGCGGGTGTCGCGGTAGCCCTGGCCACCGCCCGGCCCGACCTGGTCGACCGGCTGATCCTCGTCCGGCCGGCGTGGCTCGACCGGCCGCCGACCCATCTGGCGGTCTTCCGTGTGGTGGCCGATCTCCTCGGCACCCTCGGCCCCGGGGCCGGCGCCGAGGCGTTCACCCGGACCGAGGAATTCGCGGCGGTGCGGGCTGTCTCGCCGACGATGGCCGCGTCCCTGCTGGGTCAGTTCGACCGCCCGCACGCCGTGGCACGCCGCCGGGTGCTGGCCACCCTGCCCGTGGACGCCCCGGCGACCGCGGCGGCCCATGCTCAGCTCGGTGTCCCCACCACGGTCGTCGCCGCGCCCGGCGATCCCGTGCACCCCGAGGCGCTCGCCCGCACCCTGGCCGGGTGGATCCCCGGCGCGGAACTGGTGCTGGTGCCGGCCAAGGGACCGGATCCCGCTGGTCAGCTCGACCATCTCGCGGCCGTGCGGGTCGCCGTGGCCCGCGGCCTACGCTGACCGCCATGCCGCGACCCGACGCCTTCGCCGAGGAGCGTCGCCGGCGGATCGCGCAGACCGTGGCCGCCGACGGCCGGGTGCGCCTGGCGGACCTGGTGCGCGAGTACGGCGTCACCGAACCGACGATCCGCCGGGACCTCAGCGTGCTGGAGGAGCGGGACCTGCTGCGCCGCACCCACGGTGGCGCGATCGCCGTCGGGACGGATCATGCCGAGCCCAGTGTGACCGACCGGAGCCGGCGGAACCGGATCGCCAAGGACGCCATCGCCGTGGCCTGTGCCGCCGAGATCGGCGCCGGTGACGCGGTCTTCCTGGACACCGGCACCACGGTGCAGGCGGTGGCCGCGCGATTGACCCAGCCCGGCCTGAACGTGCTGACCAACTCGGTGGGGGTGGCCCGCGTGCTGGCCGACCGTGCCGACGTGCGGCACACCCTGCTCGGCGGACAGCTGCGCACCCTCGGCGACTCGGTGACCGGCCCGATCGCCCTGGAGAACCTGGCCCGGTTCACCGTCGGGGTGGCCGTCCTCGGGGCCACCGGGGTGACCGGGGCGGGCATCTCCGTCGCCGACCTCGGCGAGGCGCAGATCAAACAGGCCGTGCTCGACCGGGCCCGCAAGGTCGTGCTCGCCGTGGACAGCAGCAAGTTCGGCATCACCGACTTCGTCGGGGTCTGCGGTCTCGACCGCATCGACGTGCTGGTCACCGAAGTGGCGAACGAGCAGGTCCGGGACTGGTGCGCGGAGCACGGGGTCGAGGTCCGGCAGACCCCTTGACCGCTTTGGCTACGTGCTCTAGCTTTTAGCTACAGCCAATAGCCAATGGAGGACGTCGTGATCGATCACCTGGAGACCCCCGAGGGCACCATCGTCTACGAGGTCAGCGGAGCCGGGCCGCTCGTGGTCCTGGCCCACGGCATGGGCGACAGCCGTCACTCCTACCGCTTCGTCGTCCCCGAGCTCGTCGCGGCGGGGTACCGGGTCGCCAACGTCGACATCCGCGGATGCGGGGACTCGACCGCGGAATGGCCGAGCTACCAGCGCGCCGACATCGCCCGCGACCTCGTCGCCGTCGTGCGGAAGCTGGGCGGTCCGGCCGTCGTCGTCGGTCAGTCCATCAGCGGCGGGGCCGCCACCATCGCCGCCGCGACCGCCCCCGATGTCGTCGTCGGCATCGTGGAGCTCGCGCCGTTCACCCGCGCACAGTCGGTCGACCTGGTCGGGCTGATCCGGAACAGCCGCCACCGCGCGGGGACCGTCCAGCTCGCCAAGGTGATGATGACCGGCAGCCTGCCGGGCTGGCTCACCTACCTGGACGCGGCGATCCCGACGAAACCCGCCGATTGGGCCGCCGAACGCGGGCGGATCGAGACCGCGTTGCGCAGGCCGGAGCGCATGGCCGCCCTGCGGGCGATGACCAGGACCTCGCCGAAGGACGCCGGCGCCCGCCTGGCCGACGTGCACTGCCCCGTCCTGATCGTGGAAGGCAGCGCCGACCCGGACTGGGCCGACCCCCGGGCCGAAGCGGTCAAGATCCTCGGGGACCTCCCGGACGGAGTGGGCGAGATCGCCGTCATCGACGGCGCGGGCCACTACCCGCACACCGAGACCCCCGCCCAGGTCGTCGCCCTGCTGCTGCCCTTCCTGCGCCGGACGCTGACGGACACCGCCCCGGTCGACCATGCCTAGGGCGGGCCTGGACCCCGCGATCGTCACCGCCGCTGCGGCCGCACTGGCCGACGAGGTCGGCCTCGCGCACCTGAACATGAGCCTGGTCGCCGAACGGCTCGGTGTGCGCGGGCCGTCGCTGTACAAGCACGTCGACGGGTTGACCGACCTCATCCACCGCATCGCCATCCTCGCCGCGACCGAGCTGGGGGACGAGCTCCGGGAGGCCATGCAGGGCCGGGCCGGCGGCGAGGCGCTCACCGCCGCGGCCGAGACCATCCGCGCCTACGTCAAGCGGCGCCCGGGCCGGTACGCCGCGACGGTGGGCATCCGTCCGACGGGCCCGGACGATCCGCTCACCGGCGCCCTGGAACGCACCCTCGCCTCGTTGGCCGCCGTCCTGCACGGATACCGGCTGGACCCGCGCGACCGCATCCACGCCCTGCGGATGCTGCGCAGCATCCTGCACGGGTTCGCGACCCTGGAGGCATCGGACGGCTTCCAGATGTCCACCGATGTCGACGAGAGCTTCAGCTGGATGGTCGACTTCGTCGACCGGGGCCTGCGCACCTCGACGGCGCCGTGACCACCCCGCTCCCCCCTCCCTGATCCGCCCGGGCGGCGACGTGCCCGCGGTGCCGTCCTACGCTGCCCTGATGGACCCGGTCACCGCGCTCCGCCGCATCGCCTTCCTGCTGGAGCGGTCACGGCAGCCCACGTACCGGGTGAAGGCGTTCCGGACCGCAGCGGCGATCCTGGGTGACCTCACCGTCGAGGATCTCGATGCCCGGGTACACGCGCGCACCCTGACCGAGCTCGCCGGCATCGGGCCGAAGACGGCGGCTGTCGCCTACGAGGCCGCCGCCGGTGACACACCCGCCTACCTGGTCGGTCTGCAGGACGAGATGGGCGAACTGACCGAGGCGGGGCACGAGATCCGGGGCGCGCTCCGCGGCGACCTGCACACCCACAGCGACTGGTCGGACGGCGGCAGTCCCATCCAGGAGATGGCCGTCACCGGGCTCGAACTGGGGCACGAGTACCAGGCGATGACCGACCACTCCCCCCGGCTGACCGTGGCCAACGGACTCACCCCGGCCCGGCTGCGCAAGCAGCTGGGCGTCGTCGGGGCGGTCAATGCCGCGCTGGACCAGGAGAACAGCGGCTTCCGGCTGCTCACCGGGATCGAGGTCGACATCAACGAGGACGGCACCCTGGACCAGGAGCCCGAGCTGCTGGCCGAGCTCGACATCGTCGTCGCCTCGGTGCATTCCAAACTGCGGGCCGACTCCCGCACCATGACCACCCGGATGCTCCGCGCCATCGACGACCCGCACATCGACATCCTCGGGCACTGCACCGGGCGGTTGGTGACCGGTGGGCGCGGCACCCGCCCGGAGAGCGACTTCGACTCGGCCGCCGTGTTCGCCGCCTGCGCCGAGCGGGGGGTCGCGGTCGAGATCAACAGCAGGCCCGAGCGTTTCGACCCGCCGCGCCGACTGCTCCGCGAGGCGGTGGACGCCGGATGCCTGTTCAGCATCGACACCGACGCCCACGCCCCCGGCCAGCTCGACTGGCAGGTCTACGGCTGCGAGCGGGCCGAGGAGTGCGGAGTGCCTGTCGATCGCATCGTCAACACCTGGCCCGTCGAGCAACTGCTGGAATGGGCCGGACGGGACCGCTGACTGGTCAAGCGGGGTCGGCGGACGCCGTGGAGGGCGGGTCGTCCGAGGGGTGCCGAGCGAGGAAGCGGTCGGCCAGGGCGGAGTGACGTAACCCGGCCACCGCCCCGACAGCCGTCATCACCGCCCCGATCCCGAAGACCGCCCAGAGGAGAGGCGAGGCGTTGAGCAGCATCTGGCCGAGGAACATCACGGTCAGCCCGACCTGGGACCAGGCCGCGAACCGTGCATGACGGACCGTGTGGGCAAGCAGCCGCGCCAGGGGGAGGGTCCTCATGTCGATCAGCGCCTGACCCATCACCTGCTTGTTGAGCCTTCGACGTTCGCGGGAGGTCAGTGCGAGCAGTGGGGAGTTCCATCCCGGGGGAGCGCCGTGGCGTCGCTTGCTGACCGCGCGGGCCATGATCCCGCCGACGGCGATCAGCACACCGAGACCCGCCACGATCAGCCCAACGGTGGTCTGCCACGGGGCGGGCTGGTGCGCCCATCGGCCCGCGCGCTCGTCCGCCCGAGCCAGCAGGACGCCACCCAGACCCCCCACAACCACCAGCGGGACCAGGCTCCCCCAGAGGAAGAGCCGAGTGCGGCGTGTGCCGTCGCGACGGAGGTCCTCGGAACGAGGCCCGGGCTGGTCGGACAGCAGATCCAGTGCCGCCCGGGTCCGTTCCTCACCGGTGGTGCTCATCGGGTCCCCCGCCCCCTCACGTGATGATGCAGCTTCCCACCCAGGACGACCGGCCTCACATCCCCCAGGGGGATCCATTCCCCGGGCCCGCGCTTCGCTCCGACAGTCGCAAGGCTCTGCACCCGCCTCCAGGGCATCCTCGCGGATCTCTTGCCGCCACCGGGGGTGCACGCGATGATCGGCGGGCCCGGCGCTTCCCGCGACCGGCGGTAGGGAGAACCCCATGGCCGACCGCACCAGCCCCCGGATCGCCGATGCGCCGGAGGGGAATGCGCGGTCGTGGTTCCGCCGGTCGGCCGGGGACAGCCGGGACGTGGTGCCGGCGGACCGGGCGGTGGTCGTCCGGCTGGTCGCCGGCAGCGCGCTCATGCTGTTCCTCGAGCTGGCCCTGATCCGTTGGCTGGGCGCCAATGTCGTCCATCTGAGCTACTTCTCGAACTTCGTCCTGCTCGGCTCGTTCCTCGGCATCGGGCTGGGCTTCCTCATCGCCCGCAAGAGCTGGTCGATCCTGCCGGCCGCGCCGGTGATCCTCGCGATCCTGGTGATCGGCGTGTATCTGGAACCGGTCACGATCGACCGCGCGGGCGACCAGATCATCTACTTCACGTCGCTGGAGACGTCCGGGCCACCGGCCTGGGCCGTGCTGCCGCTCATCTTCATCCTGGTCGCCGCGGTGCTCGCCGGGCCGGCCGAGGTCGTCGGGCGCTGCTTCAGCAAGCTGACCCCGCTGACCGCCTACCGCTGGGACCTCGTCGGGTCCGTCATCGGCATCGCCTCGTTCACCGCGCTGTCCTTCGTGCGGGCGCCGTCCGTGGTGTGGGGCCTGGTCGTGGCGATCGGCTTCGTCGCGTTGATCCGGCGCTGGCCGCGGATCCTGGCCGTGGTCGCCGGCGGCGGCATGGTGGCGATCCTGCTCGTCGAGACGCTGACCTCCGGGGTGTCCTGGTCGCCGTACTACAAGGTCACCACCGAGGAGAACTACAACGCCGACGGCAGCCTGAACTGGGTCAACATCGCCGTGAACGGGGTGCCCCACCAGCTCATGCGGGACGCGAACCTCAAGCTGGAGGAGGAGTCCCAGTACGGGCTGCCGTACGAACGGTCCCCCGGCAACCCGCTCGGCAACGTGCTCATCATCGGGGCCGGGTCGGGCTCGGACGTGGCCATCGCCCTGTCCAAGGGCGCCCAGCACATCGACGCCGTCGACATCGACCCGCGCATCCTGCAGATCGGCGCCGAGCAGAACCCGAACCAGCCGTACTCCGACTCCCGCGTCACCCGGTACGTCAACGACGGCCGCGCGTTCCTGCAGACGACCGACACGAAGTACGACCTGATCCTCTTCGCCCTGCCCGATTCCCTCGCCCTGGTCACCGGCGCCTCGCAGATCCGGCTGGAGAGCTTCCTGTTCACCGAGCAGGCGCTGGCCTCCGCCCGCGAACACCTCACCGAGCAGGGCACGTTCGCGATGTACAACTACTACCGCGAGGACTGGCTGATCGACCGGTTGGCCGGGACCGCTCAGGCCGCCTTCGGCCACGCGCCCTGCGTGGACAAGGTCGGCGCCGGACAGGCCGTGGTCACCGCCTCGCTGGACGAGGCCAACCAGGCGTGCGGGACGCCGTGGGTGCCGGCGGGCGCCGTCATCGCCCCGGCCACCGACGACCGACCGTTCCTCTACTACCAGGGCGGGGCGATCCCGCCGATCTACCTGTGGACGTTGGCCGGGGTGCTGCTGCTGTCGCTGATCGGCGTGCGGGCCCTGGGCGGTCCGTTGCGCACCATGCGCCCGTACGCCGACCTGTTCTTCATGGGCGCGGCGTTCCTGTTGCTGGAGACCAAGAACATCGCCACCTTCGCGCTGCTCTTCGGCACCACCTGGGTGGTCAACGCATTGGTCTTCGGCGGCGTGCTCATCATCGTGCTGGCCGCGGTGGAGACCACCCGACGGCTCAGGACGCCACCGCTGCCGGTGGTCTACGGGGCCATCGCCGCCGCGCTCGCGGTGGCGTACCTGGTGCAACCCGACTGGCTGCTCAGCTGGCCGTTCGTCCCCCGGCTCATCGGCGCGGTGCTCCTGGCCTTCGTCCCGATCTACCTGGCGAACATCGCCTTCGCCAAGCGGTTCGGGGCCACCGAGGACCCGGCGGACGCCCCGTCGGCGTTCGGCATCAACCTGCTCGGCGCCATGCTCGGCGGCTGCCTGGAGTACTTCGCGCTGCTCACCGGCTACCGCAACCTGCTCATCGTCGTCGCCGTGCTCTACGGGCTGGCGTTCCTGCTGACGCCGAAGCGGGGCCTGGTCACCGTGTGAGCGCGGGGCCGCCGACGGCGGATCATGGACCGATGGATCACACGACCCCCGTCGACCTGGAGACCTGGCCCCGCCGTGAACAGTTCGCGTACTACACCGGCGAGGTCGCGGTCTCGTACACGATCACCGTCGAGGTGGACGTCACCGAGTTGCGGGCCGCGCTGAGGACGGCCGGGCGGAAGACGTATCTCGGCCAGGTCTGGGCGGTGGCGGCCGTGGTCAATCGGCGTCCGGAGTTCCGGATGACGATGGTCGACGGGGCGCCCGCGGTGTGGAACGTGGTGCACCCGGCGTTCACCGTCTTCAACCCCGCCCGGGAGACGTTCGCCATCGTCTGGTCGCCCTGGGACGAGGACTTCGCGGTGTTCCACGACCGGGCCGCCGAGGTCCTCCGGACCCATCGCGACGCCGAGACCTTCACCCCGCAGGACGATCTACCCGCCAACATCGTCGACGTGTCGAGCCTGCCGTGGACCTCGTTCACCGGTTTCACCCTGCACATCGCCGGCGGCTGGAACTCCCTCACGCCCGTCTTCACCCTGGGGAAGTTCACCGAACGCGAGGGCCGCACCCTACTGCCGATGGCCGTGCAGGCCCACCACGCCGTCGCCGACGGGTTCCACACCGCCCGGCTCATCGAGGATTTCCGGGCGCTGGTGGCGGAACCGTCGTGGGTGGGCCCGCCGGGTCACCAGACCGTGTAACCACCGTCGATGACGATGTCCTGACCGGTCATGAACCCCGCCTGGTCGGACAGCAGGAACAGGTAGGCGCCGACCAGGTCGTCGATGTCGGCCAGCCGCTTCATCGGGGTCAGCGAGGACCACTGTTCGTGCTGTGGCGCGAGTTCCGGGCTGCGGACCAGCTCGGTGAGGGTGTAGCCGGGGCTGACCGAGTTGACCCGGATGTTCCGGTCGGCCCATTCGGCGGCCAGGCTCCGGGTCAGCCCCACCACGGCCGACTTCGAGGCGTTGTAGGACACCTGCGGCTGCGGGCGCACCACGATGCCCGCGCACATCGACGCGGTGTTCACGATGCTCCCGCCCCCGTCGGCCAGGAACGGGAACTGCTCCCGCGCACACAGGAACACCCCGGTCAGGTTGACCGCGATGACCCGGTTGAAGTCGACCAGACTCATCGACTCGGCCGGCTCGTTGAGCACGATCCCGGCATTGTTGACCGCGCCGTCCAGACCGCCCAGGTGCTCGGCCGCCCCGCGCATCGCCGCACGGACCTGGTCCTCGTCGGTGACGTCGCAGCCGATCGCGGTGGCGCCCAGTTCGTCCGCCACGGCCGTCACCGCGTCGACGTTCCGGTCCAGCAGCACCACCCGGGCGCCGCCCTGCACCAGCGCCGTGGCCACCCCCTTGCCGATCCCCGAGGCCGCGCCGGTCACCACCACCCGCTTGCCGTCCACCGGGCGGCTCCTGTCCGCCACCGAACGTGATCCGCTCATGCCGTCACCTCGACTCCGTCGTCGCGTCGTGTCCGGGACCGCCGGTGGCCCCGCGGGTCCGACGCTAGGAGCCGGCGCCGCACCACGCGGCGGCGGGGGGCCGGCACCGGCCGGCCGTGGCCGCCGTCAGGGGCGTACGAGAACCTTGATGGCCGTCCGCTCGTCCATGGCTCGGTAGGCCTGGGCGATCTCGGTGAGCGGGAGCTCCAGGGTGAACACCGGGGACGGGTCGAGGGTGCCGTCCAGAACATCGGCGAGCAGTTCCGGAATGTAGGCGCGGACCGGTGCGACGCCGCCGCGGACGGCGATGTTGCCGCCGAACGCCTTGCGGATCGGGAACGACTCGGTCAACCCGGCGGGCACTCCGACGTAGCCGATGGTGCCGCCGGGGCGGGTGGCGCCGAACGCGGTGTCCCAGGACTGGGTGGTGCCGACGCACTCCAGGACGTGGGCCGCGCCGAGGCCGTCGGTCAACTCGCGGACGGCGGCCACCGCCTCGTCCCCGCGCACCCCGACGATGTCGGTGGCGCCGAACCGGGTCGCCATCTCGGCGCGGTCGGCGTGCGAGGACAGCGCGATGATCCGTTCGGCCCCCAACCGGGACGCGGCGAGCACGGCGCTGAGCCCGACGGCGCCGTCACCGACGACGACCGCGGTGCTGCCCCGGGTCACCCCCGCAGCCAGCGCCGCATGGTGCCCGGTGCCCATCACGTCGGACAGGCTCAGCAGAGCGGGGACCAACGGGCTGTCCGCGGAGACCGGCGCCCAGACCAGGGTGCCGTCGGCCTGGGGCACCCGGACGAACTCGCCCTGCCCGCCGTCGACCAGGTGGCCGTTGCGGTCGTCGGCGCCCCAGCCACCGCCGTGCAGGCAGGAGGTCTGGATGCCGGCTTGGCAGTTCGCGCAGGTGCCGTCGCTCCAGACGAACGGGGCGATGACGAAGTCACCGGCCTTGACCGTCCGCACCTCGGCACCGACCTCCTGCACCACACCGACGAACTCGTGGCCGATCCGGCCGGACGCCTCCCGCACCCCGCGGTACGGCCACAGGTCCGACCCGCACACGCAGGCCGCGGTCACCTGCACGATCGCGTCGGTCGGGTCGATCAGCTCCGGGTCGGGGACCTGGTCGGCGGAGATGGAACGGGCGGCGTGCAGGACGGCAGCGAGCATGCGGGCGGAGCCTCTCGGGAGAGATCGGGTGGGGCGGGTCAGACGGTGCAGGAATCGCCTTCGCAGCCGGGCGCGGAGCCGGCGGCGGCGACCATGGCCAGCGGGGCGGGCTGCCGCTCCGACCAGGCCTGGGTCAAGGCCTGCCCCAGGAGTTCCGCGGGCTGGGCACCCGAAACGCCGTACTTGCCGTCAATGACGAAGAACGGCACCCCGGTGATGCCGAACTGCCGGGCCTGGGCCAGGTCGGCCCGGACGTCCGTCGCGTAATCGTCACCGGCCAGCACCGCGCTGACCTCGTCGCGGTCCAGCCCGGCCTCGACGGCCAGCTCGGTCAGGGTGGCGTGGTCGCCGACGGGCAGGCCGCGGGAGAACGTCGCGTCGAACAGACGCTCCTCGAGATCGCTCTGCACGCCGCGGGCCCAGGCCAGGTGGAGCAGCCGGTGCGCGTCGAAGGTGTTGCCGCCGCACAGCCGGTCGAAGTGGAAGTCCAGGCCCTCGGCGGCCGCCGTGCCCGTCATGTCGGTCAGCATCTTCTCCGCCTGCGCGAGCCCGGTGCCGTACTTCGCCGACAGCCGCTCGGCCTGGGTGCCCGCCTCCTCGGCCGGCGCGGAGGGATCCAGCTGGAAGGAGTGCCAGCGGATCTGCAGCTCGTCGGCGTGCGGGAAGGCGGCCACGGCCGTCTCGAACCGGCGCTTGCCGATGTAGCACCACGGGCAGACGACGTCGGACCAGATGTCGATGTTCACCTCGGTCACAACGGCGCCCACCCCCGGGGCATTCCGACGGGCGGAGGTCAGAGCCGTTCGAGGATGGTGACGTTGGCCTGCCCACCGGCCTCGCACATGGTCTGCAGGCCGTACCGGGCGCCACGACGCTCCATCTCCCCGAGCAGGGAGGTGGTGAGCCGGGCCCCGGTGGCGCCCAGCGGATGCCCCAGCGCGATGGCGCCGCCGTTGACGTTGACCCGGTCGGGGTCGGCTCCCGTCTCGGCCAGCCAGGCCAGCACGACGGGGGCGAACGCCTCGTTGATCTCGATGAGGTCGATGTCGTCGATGCTCAGGCCGGTGCGGGCCAGGGCGTGGGCGGTCGCCGGGATCGGCGCGGTGAGCATGAGGATCGGGTCGTCGCCCCGGGCGGAGATGTGATGCACCCGGGCCCGCGGGGTCAGGCCGTGCTGGGCCACCGCCCGTTCGGAGGCGACCAGGATCGCCGCGGCCCCGTCGGAGATCTGGGACGCCATCGCCGCGGTGATCCGCCCGCCCGCGGTGATGGGCGGCAGCGAGTCGACCTTGGCCCTGTTCGGCTGCCGCGGACCCTCGTCGGCGCTCACTCCGGCCAACGGGGCGATCTCGGCGTCGAAGAAGCCTGCCGCCTGCGCGGACAGGGCCTTGACGTGGGAGGACAGGGAGAAGTCGGTCAACGCCTCCCGGGTCAGCGCCCACTTCTCGGCGATCAGCTCCGCCCCGTGGAACTGCGACACCGGGGCATCCCCGTACCGGCGGACCCAGCCGACGGACCCGGAGAACGGATCGGGGTGGCCGAACCCGGCGGCCGCGGTGGTGGCGTACATCATCGGGATGGTCGACATGTTCTGCACGCCGCCGGCCACCACGAGATCACTGGTCCCGCTCATCACCGCCTGCGCGGCGTAGGACAGCGCCTGCTGCGAGGACCCGCACTGCCGATCGATCGTCGTCCCCGGGGTGGTCTCCGGCAGCCCGGCGGCCAGCCAGGCCGTGCGGGCCACGTCCATGCCCTGCGGGCCGATCTGGTCCAGGCAGCCGAGGATCACCTCGTCCACCGCGGCCGGGTCGATGCCCGTCCGCTCCATCAACGCGGACAGCACATGGGCGCCGAGGTCCGCGCTGTGCACGGCGGCCAGGCCCCCGTTGCGCTTGCCCACCGGGGTCCGGACGGCATCGATCAGATACGCCTGCGCAGCAGCCATCCTGTGGATGCTAACCATCCGTCCGCGGGCTCGCCCCTCGCGCGGGAAGGTGGGCATCCGGCCCGAACGCCGGGTGAACACCGCCCGAACAGCCCCCGGCGACGTGACCGGTGCCACTCGCGGCACCCGCCACGCCGACGCCCGCCGTCGCGCCCGTTACCGTGGACACCGACTTGCCCCAGAGACGGCGGTGGGTCCCCGGACTCGTCGTGCACACCGGCCGACGCAGAAGTCCTCCTGTCTCTGTCCTCGAGAGGATCTGCATGGCCGGCAATGCCATCCATCGGTTCGCCAACACCACCGTGCTCGCCGTGTGTGCCATCGACGCCCCGCGCGTGGTCACCTCCGCCGAGATCGACGAGCGCCTCGCCGACGTCTACACCCGCGTGAGCCTGCGCCCCGGGATGATGCAGCGCCTGGCCGGCATCGCCGAGCGGCGCTGGTGGGAGCCGGGCACCACCTACGCCGACGGCGCCGCCATGGCGGGCGCCAAGGCGATGGCCGAGGCGGGCGTCAACCCCTCGCAGATCGGCCTGATGGTCAACACTTCGGTCAGTCGCGCGCACCTGGAGCCGTCCACCGCGGTCGCCGTGCACCACGCCCTCGGCCTGCCCAGCTCGTGCCAGAACTTCGACGTCACCAACGCGTGCCTCGGCTTCGTCAACGGCATGCAGCTGGCCGCCGCGATGATCGAGAGCGGGCAGATCGACTACGCGCTCGTGGTCAACGGCGAGGACGCCCGCGAGATGCACGAGTCGACCATCCGCCGCCTGCAGGAGGGCGACGGCGACGCCCGCGAGGTCTTCGCCCAGTTCGCCTCGCTCACCCTGGGTTCCGGCGCCGCCGCGATGGTCCTCGGCCGGGCCGATCTGCACCCCGAGGGGCACCGCTTCCTCGGTGGCGCCACCCGCGCCGGCAGCGAGCACCACATGCTCTGCGTCGGCGACATGGACGACATGCGCACCGACAGCACCGGCCTGATGACGGCCGGCATGGAGCTCTCCACCGCACTGTGGGAGGAGTCGGCCGCCGACTTCGGCTGGGACGGCGGCATGGACCGGTACGTCATGCACCAGGTCAGCAACGTGCACACCAAGTCGATCATCGACGCGCTCGGCCTGGACGCCGACAAGGCCCCGCTGACCTTCCCGACCCGCGGCAACATGGGGCCGGCGGCGATCCCGTTCACCCTGGCCACGGTGGCCGACGAGCTCACCCAGGGCGACCGCGTGCTGCTGATGGGCATCGGGTCCGGCCTCAACGCCTCCTTCGCCGAGATCGTGTGGTGATCGGGCACCTCCGCGCCCGTTCCGCCTCCCGGCCGCCCGCCGGCCTGCCCGGGCTCGACCCGGCGTGGTCGCGACTGGTCCGGGCACGGGTCGGTGACGGCAGTGATGGCGGTGCGAAGGGCGCTGAGCGCACGTTCCACGTCCTGGACAGCTGGGCCGACCGACCCGTCCCGGACGTCCCCGAGGTCACCCTGCTGTGCGTGCACGGCAACCCGACCTGGAGTTACCTCTGGCGCCGGCTCGTCGAGCAGGCCCCGTCGACCTGGCGGGTCGTCGCCCCGGACCAGCTCGGCATGGGCTGGTCCGAACGGCTCGACGGCCCCCGGGTGCTCGCCGACCGGGTCGCCGACCTCGGGGCGCTGACCGAGGCGCTGCGCCTGCGCGGCCCCGTCGTCACCGTCGCCCATGACTGGGGCGGCATCGTCTCCCTGGGCTGGGCCCGGGAGCACCCCGAACTGCTGGCCGGGGTCGTACTGACCAACACCGCGGTCCACCAGCCGGGCACCTCGGCCGGGCCCCCGCTCATCCGGCTCGCCCACGTCCCCGCCGTGAACGCGGTGGCCTGCGTGGCCACCCCGCTCTTCGTCCGGGCCACCACGTCGCTGGTCCGCCCGTGGGCCCCCAAGGACGTCCGGGACGCCTTCGCGGCGCCGTACCGCTCCCCCGCCCAGCGGGCCGCGGTCGGTGAGTTCGTCGCCGACGTGCCGTTCGCCGCCGACCACCCGAGCCGGCCCACCCTGGACGTCATCGCCGAGGGCACCCGCGACCTGGACGTACCGGCCCTGCTGCTGTGGGGGCCGAAGGACCCGGTGTTCCGCGAGGAGCACCTGCGCGACCTACTCGACCGGCTGCCCCAGGCGCAGCTGCACCGCTTCGAGACCGCCGGCCATCTGCTCGCCGAGGACGCCCCGCAGTACGTCGACGCCACGGTGAGCTGGGTGAGCGGCCTGCTCGACGGTGCTCCGGAGATCCCCGCCGCGCTGCCCTCCGACGCCCCGTCGGTCTTCGACCGGCTGGAGGCCCGGCGCGAGGACGACGAACCCGCCGTCACCGAGGTCGGCGGCCGCTCCATCACCTGGCGCGAGCTGCACACCCGGGTCACCCGGATCGCCGCCGGTCTGCGCGGCCACGGTCTGCGTACCGGTGACCGGGTCGCCCTGCTCGTGCCGCCGTCGATCGAGCTGACCGTCGCCCTGTACGCGGTCTGGCGGGCCGGCGGCGTCGTCGTCGTCGCCGACAAGGGGCTCGGCCTGCGGGGGATGGCCCGGGCGCTGCGCAGCGCCCGCATCGACCACCTCATCGCCGACACCCCCGGCCTGCTCGCCGCCGCCCCGATGGGTCTGCCCGGCACCCGGATCAGCGTCCGCGAGCCGTCCGGCGTCGTGCGCCGAGCCGGGTCCGTCAGCTGGACCCTGCCCGGGCTGGAGCACTACGGGGACCTGCACCCGGTGGACCCGATCGAGCCCGAGCTCGATGCCGAGGCCGCCGTCCTGTTCACCTCCGGCGCCACCGGCCCGGCCAAGGGCGTGCTATACCGGCACCGGCAGCTCCGGGCCCAGCTCGCGCTCATCCGCAGCACCTACGGGCTCACCGCGGACGACCGGATGGTCGCCGCGTTCGCGCCGTTCGCCCTCTACGGGCCGGCGCTGGGGGTCCGCTCGGCCGTGCCCGCCACCGACGTGACCAAGCCGGGGTCGCTCACCGCGCGGGCCCTGGGCGACGCGGCGCGGGCGATCGACGCCACCGTCGTCTTCGCCTCCCCCGCCGCGCTGCGCAACGTGCTGGCCACCGCCGAGCTGGCCAACCGCCGTCAGCGCCACGCCCTGGCCAGGGTGCGGCTGCTGATGAGTGCGGGAGCGCCGGTGCCCGCCGACGTGCTGCACGCCCTGGCCGACCTGCTGCCGCACGCCGATCCCCACACGCCGTACGGGATGACCGAGGCCCTCCCGGTCGCGGACATCTCGCTGGCCGGCATCGACGCCGCCGGCCGCGGTGACGGGGTCTGCGTCGGGCACCCGCTGGCCGGGGTGCAGGTGCGCATCACGCCGCTGGACGCCGACGGCGTCTCCACCACCGAGTTGACCGACCGGCCCGGGATCACCGGGGAGATCTGGGTGCGGGCCGCCCACGTCAAGGACAGCTACGACGCGCTGTGGTTCACCGACCAGCTCGCGGCCGCCCACCCGGGCTGGCACCGCACCGGCGACGTCGGGATGCTCGACGAGCAGGGTCGACTCTGGGTGCAGGGGCGGTTCGTCCATGTCATCACCGGCCCGGACGGCCCCGTGACCCCGGTCGGCATCGAGCAGCGCGTCGAGCTCGAGGTCGGTGACGAGGGCACCCCGGCCGCGGTCGTGGGTGTCGGGCCGGCCGGCACCCAGCAGGTCGTCGTGGTGCTGTCCGGGCCCGGCGAGCTGCGGGTCGGGACGGGCCTGGCCAACCGGGTGCGGGCCGCCGCCGGAGTCCCGGTGGCCGCCGTGCTGCGCCGCGAGTCCCTGCCCGTGGACATCCGGCACAACTCCAAGATCGACCGCTCGGCCCTGGCCCGCTGGGCCGCCGACGAGCTGGCCGGCGGATGACGGTCGCGGGCGGATGAAGGTCCTGCTCACCGGGGCCAGCGGGATGATGGGCCGGGCCACCGCGCACCGGCTGATCGCCCGCGGTGACCAGGTCACCGTGCTGCAGCGGAACCCCGCCGGGCTCGACTGTCGCGAGGTGCTGGGATCGCTCACCGATCCCGCGGCGGTCGCCCGGGCCGTGGCCGGTCAGGACGCCGTGCTGCACATGGCGGCCAAGGTGGACGTGGTCGGCGCGGCCGCCGAGTACCACCGGGTCAACGTCGAGGGCACCGCCACCGTGGTGGACGCCTGCCGTACCGCCGGGGTCGGGCGGCTGGTGAACGTGTCTTCCCCGTCGGTTGCGCACGCCGGCGAGCCCCTGGTCGGGGTGGGCGCCCAGCCCGCCGACCCGGCGACCGCCGGCAGCCACTACTCCCGTTCCAAGGCCCGCGCCGAGCAGCTCGCCCTCGCGGCGGACTCCCCCGACCTCGCCGTCATCAGCGTCCGGCCGCACCTGGTGTGGGGCCCGGGCGACACGCAGCTGGTCGGCCGCATCGTGCAGCGCGCCGCCCGCGGCGGACTCCCGATCATCGGCACCGGAGCCGCCCTGATCGACACCACCTACGTCGACAACGCCGCCGACGCGATGGTCGCGGCGCTCGACGCCTGCGGCCCCGTGCACGGCGAGGCGTTCGTCGTCTCCAACGGCGAGCCGCGTCCGGTCGGCGAGATCCTCGACCGGATCTGCCTGGCCGCCGGGGTCCCGGTCCCCGCCCGGTCGGTGCCGCTGCCGTTGGCCCGGGTGGCCGGCACCGTCGTCGAGGCGGCCTGGACGGTGCTGCGTCGCCGGGACACCCCGCCGCTCACCCGGTTCCTCGCCGAGCAGCTCGGCACCGCGCACTGGTTCGACCAGCGGCGGACGCGGCAGGCGTTGGACTGGGTGCCGCAGGTCCCGCTGGACGCGGGGTTCGCCCGGCTCACGGAGTCCCTGCGCGGCTGATCGGGACGGCGGGTCGTCACGGACCCGGTGGCGCCGACCGTCATCTCCGGCGCTCCACCGCCCACACGAAGCAGTACACGCCGAACGCACCGATGGCGGCGGCCTTCAGGGCGAGCAGGGCCTCGGAGGCCGGGGAGAGGTCGATCAGCCGCAGCACCGCATCCAGGCCCGGGTGGTGCGGGCGGTGCCCCTGCACCACCGTGACGATCATCAGGAAACCGATGAGGCCGAACGCCAGGCCCTTGCCGATGTAGCCGGCGACGCCGAGGACGACCACCCAGCGCCCCACTCCCGGACGCAGGTCCTCCAGAAAGCCGCGGGTCCAGCCCCGCCAGACGGCCCGACCGGCGATGACCAGCAGGACCACTCCGATGACGGTGACCAGCGCGGCGACCATGGCTGGGGTCAGCAGGTCGCGGTGCTCGCGGACGCGGCCGTAGCGAAGGGCCCGGCCATCCAGGGCGACACCGACGGCGCTGACGCCGAGGTACAGGTACGACCCGGCACTGATGATCGAACCGGCCCGCCCGGCCCACGCCCGCCACGGCCGCTCGCCGGTCTGCCGGCGCCAGATCGCCTCGAAGACCTGCCAGACGACCAGGGCGAACAACCCGACCGCGGCGAACCAGAGGGAGAACTCGCCGAAGCCGGTCGACGCCAGATCGGTGAGCGCGCCGGTCTGCGTGTCCGACCCGCGGTAGCCCATCCACGCGACCCGGACCGCGATCCACGCGATGGTCAGATGGACGACGCCGTAGGCGCACAGCCCGACGGCGACGAAGCGGTGGAAGGTCGCGCTCCGGTGGACCTGCCGACCCGCCTGACCGGCCGCCGACCGCAGCCGTCCGGTCTGCCCGGGGGCCGTCGGGGTCGCTCCGGCCACGACGCTCCCTCCGACCGGCCCCGATGGCCGACGCGGTCACGGTAGCGCGGCCGGTGTGGGGCTTCGGCTAGGTCGTCGACGGCGCCCACCGGGCCGGCACGGTCCGGCTGGCGGCGACGGGCGGGGCGTCCGGGGCGGCACGGGTGTCGACCCGACGGGCGCCGCATCCGCACCGCACGTACAGCACCCAGCCGGCGACGACCCGGTGGATCGAGTCGGTCGTCCAGGCGTGTTCGTGGGGGGTCGGGCGGAGGGCGGAGACGGGGGGATCCAGGAGGTCGGGTTCGGTCATGCCCCCACCGTGCTGTAATGCCCTTGTGCATCTCAACCCTTACGGGGAGTACGCCGTGCTGCTGGCCGCCTCCCTGGCCAACGACTGGCCCGGCGACCGCGACGGTGTCGTCCGGCGCGCCCGGGAGTTCGGGATGACCAACCCGTTCCCGGTGGCCCCGTACGACCACCCGGGTGCTCGGACCGTGATCGACAGCTGGCTCCGCGTCGTCGACGCACCCGACCCGGACGTGCGGGCGGCGGAGCTGAACCTGCAGATGGCGGCGGTGACGGCCTATCCGCGGATGACCAACCACGACGGGGAGGGCTGGCACCTGCACTACCGGGACGAGGGTCAGGACCTGCCCGGCATCCTGGCCGCGGTGATCGGCGTGGGGACCGCGCTGCACCTGGTCACCCGGGGCATGCACCGGCTGGGCCGCTGCCGGGCCGGGAGGGACCCCGGCGATCCCTGCCGCAGCGTGGTCGTCGATGTCACCCGCAACGGGCGTCAGCAGTACTGCTCGGTGCGCTGCGCCAACCGCGCCGCAGTGCGCCGGCACCGCGCCCGCTGACCCCTCAGCCGATCCAGTCGGCGAACGACGAACCGGAGATCCGCTCGTAGGCCTCCACGTACCGGTCGCGGGTGGCCACGGCCACCTCCGCGGGCAGGGGCGGCGGCGGGCCGTCGGCGGCGCGGTCCCAGCCGGAGTCCGGGGAGGTCAACCAGTCGCGGACGTACTGCTTGTCGAACGAGGGTTGCACCCGACCCGGCGCGTATCCGTCGGCCGGCCAGAAGCGGGACGAGTCCGGGGTGAGCACCTCGTCACCCAGCACCAGGGTGTCGCCCCGCAGCCCGAACTCGACCTTGGTGTCGGCCAGCAGCAGTCCGCGGCCGGCGGCGTGCTCGGCCGCCCGGGTGTAGAGCGCGAGGGTCAGGGCCCGGAGCTGTTCGGCGCGCTCGGCACCGACCTCGTCGACCACGGCCTGGTAGGTGACGTTCTCGTCGTGGGAGCCCAGGGGGGCCTTGCTGGCCGGGGTGAAGATCGGCTCGGGCAGCCAGGACGCCTCGTCCAGCCCGGCCGGCAGCTCGATCCCGCACACCGCCCCGGTCCGCCGGTAGTCCGCCAGTCCCGATCCGGTCAGGTACCCGCGCGCCACGCACTCCACCTGCACCATGTCCAACCGCCGGACCAGCAGGGCCCGACCGCGGACCTCGGCGGGGATGCGCTGGTCCTCGACGGCCACCACGTGGCCGGGCACGAGGCCGGCGAGCAGCTCGAACCAGAACACGCTCATCGCGGTGAGGATGCGGCCCTTGTCGGGGATGGGGGTGTCCAGCACGTGGTCGTACGCGCTGATCCGGTCACTGGCCACCATGAGGAGCAGCTCGTCGTCCACCTCGTACAGCTCACGGACCTTGCCGGAGGAGAGGTGACGGTAGTCCGACAGCACCGGGTTCGACACGCGGGCAGCCTATCGGCCGGGCCGGGCGCGGGGGCTTGGTCGGTCGGTGGACGCACCCGCCGCGGCACGTCCACCGACCTCGGTGAGGCCCGCAGCCGCGCACCGGATGTCGGTGGCGTCACGGGTGTCGGACGGAGAAGTCGATCCTCGTCCCCGCCGCGGGAGCTCATCCGACCCTGGCGGCCTCAACCAAGGTAAGGCTAACCTGCCCCGGTCCGTGAAGGCAAGCCTGGTCCCGGGAGCGGGTCAGAGGATGGCGCCGGGCCGGTAGGCGGCCGCCGCCGGGTCCTGTGCGGTGAGCTCGGAGATCTGCGCGACCACCGCGTCGACCTGGCTGCCGGCCAGACCGGTGAACGACAGCGGGTCGGCCAGCAGCGCGACGAGGGCGTCCCGGTCCAGCGGGAGCCGGGCATCGCCCGCCAACCGGTCGACCAGGTCGTTGTCGGTGCGGCCCTGCTCCCGCATCTCCAGGGCCACCGCGACCGCGTGCTCCTTGATCGCCTCGTGCGCCACCTCCCGGCCCACCCCGGAGCGCACCGCGGCCATCAGCACCTTGGTGGTGGCCAGGAACGGCAGGTACCGCTCCAGCTCCCGCGCGATGACGGCCGGGTAGGCACCGAGGTCGCGCAGGATCGTCAGGAACGTCTCGATCAACCCGTCGAGGGCGAAGAACGCGTCGGGGAGGGCGACCCGGCGGATCACCGAGCAGAAGACGTCACCCTCGTTCCACTGCGCCCCGGCCATCTCGGCGGCCATCGAGGCGTAGCCGCGCAGGACGACGGCCAGCCCGCAGACCCGTTCGCAGGACCGGGCGTTCATCTTGTGCGGCATGGCCGACGAGCCGACCTGCCCGGGCTGGAAGCCCTCGGTGGCCAGCTCCGCCCCGGCCATCAGCCGCAGCGTGGTGGACAGCGAGGCCGGCGCCGCGGCCAGCTGGACCAGCGCGGAGAGCACGTCGTGGTCGAGCGACCGCGGGTAGATCTGACCGACGGAGGTGAGCACGGTGCCGCCACCCAGCTCGGCGACGACCTCGGCCTCCAGGGTGGCCACGGCCGCGGCGGAACCGAGCAGGTCGTCCATGTCCTGTGCCGTGCCGACCGGACCCTTGACGCCCCGCATCGGGTACCGGGCCAGCAGATCGGTGAGCCGGTGGTGGGCCTGCAGCATCTCGTCGGCCGCCGAGGCGAACCGCTTGCCCAGGGTGGTGGCCTGCGCGGGGACGTTGTGCGACCGGCCGGCCATCACGGTGTCCCTGTACTGCGCGGCCCGCGCGGCGAGCCGGTCGAGCACCGCGAGCGACCGGCCCCGCAGCAGGGTGAGCGAGGCCCGGATCTGCATCTGCTCGATGTTCTCGGTGAGATCCCGGCTGGTCATGCCCTTGTGGATCTGCTCGTGCCCGGCGAGCGCGTTGAACTCCTCGATGCGCGCCTTGACGTCGTGCTTGGTGACCCGCTCGCGCGCGGCAATGGAACCGAGGTCGACCTGCTCGATCACGGCCTCGTAGTCGGCCAGCACCTGCGGGTCCACCGTCAGCCCGGCCCGGCCCTGGGCCCGCAGCACGGCCAGCCACAGCCGTCGCTCGGCGACGATCTTGTTCTCCGGCGCCCAGATCGCCACCATCTCCGGGGAGGCGTACCGCTGCGCGAGGACGTCCTCCAGGACCGGCTTGGCCGGTCGGGTGGGGCGGGCGGCGGCGGGACTCTGCGGGGCGGGTGTCGTCACGGACCCCATTCTCCCCCGCGCCCGACGGTGTCGGATCAGGAGGGCGGCAGCACCCGGACGAACGCCCGCAGGGTGCCGTCGCCGTGCTCGCGCGTCTCGGCGAAACCCAGTGCGCGGTAGAACATCCCCACCGCGGGATCGTCGTCGGTGAGCAGGACGGTCTGCCGGACGTGCGCGTAGGGCTCGAGGACGGCCCGGACCAGCCGACCGCCGATGCCGGTCCGCTGGTCGTCGGGATGCACGAGCAGGTCCTGCAGGTAGCAGATGCTGGCCCCGTCGGTGATCACCCGGGCCAACCCCACGAGGGCCGCACCCCGGCGCGCCAGCACGACCCGGGACGATCCCGTGACCGCGGCGAGGAGACCGGCGGGGTCGCGGGTGTAGGCGGTCCAGCCGACGGCGTCGTACAGCGCGGTGAGCTCGGCGACGTCGACATCACCGTCAGAGACGGCGATCTCGATCTCGGGGCCCGGTGTGGACACGGCGGGCAGGCCGAGCAGCGCGCGACCCCGGGGCGCCAGCAGATAGCCGACGTCCAGCGACTGCGTCAGGCCCAGCTCCTTGAGCCGCCGCACGTCGCGCTTGAAGTCCGCCGTGGGGCGGCCGAGTCGGGCGGCGAGGTCGGGGGCGCGGACGGCGGGGTGCTCGGCGATGAGCCGCAGCGTGGGCCGGGTCCAGGCCCCGAAGGTGGAGGTGGTGTCCTACCGGTCCAGCCGGGCGAGCAGGGTCGAGCGTTCGTCCTCGGTCAGCGCCGCGTCCTGCCGCAACGCGATCCGCGGGTCGGCGCCCGCGAAGCGCAGGCCGATGCGGAAGACCGGGCGCTCGGGGTGGTCGGCGAGCCGGCCCAGCAGGTCGGCGCGGGTCGCCGCGCCGGCCCGGTGGGCGTCCCGCGCGGTGATCGACCGCAGCGGGACGGTTTCCACCTCCGTCACCTCGACCAGACCGACCTTCGTCCGCATCCGGGTGCCCACCCGCAGCCGCGGTCGGTCCCAGCGCCGGAACGCCAGGTCGATGTCGCCGCTCACCAGCGCGTCCAGCTCGGTCGGGCGGATCAGCACGTCAGCGCCTGCGGGTCGGGGCGTCCGGTTCGACGTGCACGTCGTCCACGGTCACGTTGACGACGACCTGGTCGGCGCGTTCGTCGACGACAACCGCACCTGGTTCTGGCCCGTGGTGGGGGTGGTCAGCCTGGTCGTCCTGCTCCTGGTGGTGCGCTGGTTGATCGCCGTGCTCTTCTCCACGGACCGGTCCGGGGACGTCGTGCTCCCGGGTGACCGGGCGCACGGCACCACCACCCTGGCCGCCGGCGCGCTGACCGCGGCGACCGAGCGCGAGATCGAGTCGTTCACCGGGGTGCAGAGCGCCGCCGCCCGGCTCATCGGCGATCCGACCGCCCCCGAGCTCGTGGTCGACGTGACGCTCAACCGGGACGCCGACCCGACCGCCGTGCGCCGACGCATCGAGGACGAGACCATCGGCCACGTCCGGCAGGCCATGGACCAGCCGAACCTGCCGGCCACCGTGGACATCTCGATCGGCAATCGGACGATCGACAAGGTCCGCTGACCCCGGCACGCCGGTGCCACCGGGTCCGCACCGACCGCGGTCGGACCCCGCGGTGGCGCCGTTGCTGCCGGACGACACACCACCGGGGTGCCCGCCCCGCTGTCGTTCTCCTTCGGGGTACCTCCTGCGGCCTACGCCGGGCGCGCCGGATGCGGCCGATCGGCAGACGCCGACCCGACAGCGCGATTCCTAACCTGGGAACCAGCACCGGGTGATCCGCCCGGACGCCCACCGGGACCGCGACGAGCCGGCCCCCGCCCCCCAGGGACTTCCGATGATCCAGACTCAGTCCGTCCTGCCCACCCCCGCCCCCCGCCGCTGGTCGGTGGCCCGGACCGCGCTGAGCACCGCCGGCCTGGGTGCCGTCCTGGTCGCGCTCACCGCCTGCGGCCCGGGCGGCGCCGACGCCGGTCCGGCGGTCACCGGCACGCCGAACGTCGTCGTGACGACCGGGGCGCCGATCGGCATGCCGACCCCGACCCCCGGCGCGCCCCTTTCCGCCGACAGCGACTTCACCCCGTCGTCCACCACCGGCACCGTCACCTCGGACCCGAGCGGGTTCATGGACATGCAGTTCCCGGCCGGCGCGACCGACCAGCAGTTCGTGGACGGGAACGGTGACCACGTCAACGTCTCCCGGAACACCGGCGGTGGCCACAGCTCGGTCAGCAACTCCTCGTGCGACGCGTCCGGCTGCGAGACGCAGGTCATCGAGAACAACTGAGCGAACCGGCCGCCGCTGTTCGCCCACCGAGAAGCCCGTTCCGGGACAGCGGGGATCGGCCTAGCCTGCGACCATCAGCCATACGTTCCGGGAGGTCCCGATGGGTCGAGGTCGACAGTCCACGCGGTTCGAGCCGGCCGGGACACCGCCGGACGCGATCACCGTCCCCGACCTGTCCGGGATGCTCGTCTCCGCGGCCCTCCGGCAGGCCGCCGACCACCACTTCCGCCTCGCCCTGGCCGGCCCCCACCCGCCGTTGACCGAGCTCCGGTCCTCCGGTCGCTGGGTGGTCAGTACGCAGGAGCCGGTCGGCGGGTCGGGCCGGTTCGCCGGGGACAGCGTGGTGGTCGCCCTCACCCACCAGGGCGGCCCGGACAGCCACGACCGCGAGCCCAGGAACCCCCTGCCGCAACGGCTCTCGGACCGGGCTCCGCTGTTGCAGGACGAGGCGGACGCCGAGGTCACCGGCTGACCGGTGCCGACCGCACGCCGACCCGACCGCCCCGCGCTACCCTGGCGGCGGTTCCGATCCGGAGCCGCGTCGCCCTGCGCCCCTCCGAGTGGCTGGACCGTGGACCCCTGACATGCACGTCACCGCCCGCTCCGACTACGCCGTCCACGCGATGCTGCACATCGCCGCCGCCTGGCCGGGTCAGGTCAGCGTCCAGACCATCGCGACCGCGCACGGCCTCCCGCGCAAGTTCCTGGAGACCGTGATGGCCACCATGCGGCGCAACGGCCTGGTGGACAGCCACCGCGGCAACGGCGGCGGGTTCTCCCTGGCCCGCGGCCCGGAACTGATCACCGTCGGCGAGATCATGCGGGCCATCGACGGTCCGCTGGTCAACGTGCGCGGGCAGCGCCCCAACGACATCGCCTACGACGGCTGCGCGGAACACCTGACGGAGGTGTGGATCGCCGCCCGGGCCGCCCTGCGCAGCGTGCTCGACACCGTCACCCTCCAGCAGATCCGCGACGGCGAACTCCCCGGGCCGGTCACCTCGTTCGCGGCACTCCCGGGAGCGTGGGACACCCGCTGAGCCCGTCCGGCCGAGCCGACGGAACCCGACAGCGCCCCTCGGCGCCACCCGGCACACCACGGAACATCGCGCAGCCCTGCAACACCGGCCCGGTCCACCACACAGACAGGGTGGTGGTGACGGCAGGACGACGAACGGGGTGCGCTGTGATGGTCGGTGCAGAGGTGGACGGCGTACAGGGGTGGACGAGGTGACCGCCCGTGACGAGCAGTGGTTCACCCGGCTGTTCGACGCCCATGCCGTGGCCGTGCACCGCTTCGTCGCCCGTCGGGCCGACCGCAGCGACGTCGAGGATCTCACCGCCGATGTCCTGACCGTGGCCTGGCGGCGACGGGCGGACATCCCGGCCGGCGCCGAGCTCCCGTGGCTCTACCGCACCGCCGGGTTCGTCGTGGCCAACCATCACCGCAAGGCCCGCCCGACACCGCTGGCCGTCGTCCCCGACGACGGCGATCCGGAGACCCCGCAGTGGTCCGACGGCGGCGACGACCTCCGCCGGGTGATGGCCGACCTGTCCCCCCGGGACCAGCGCATCCTGCTGCTGTCCGCCTGGGACGGGTTGTCCGGCGACGACCTGGCCGCCGTCCTGGAGATCTCCCGGGGCGGGGCCGCCGCCGCCCTGTCCCGCGCCCGGACCCGCCTGCAGCAGGCCTGGGACCGCGTCGACGCCGCGGGCTGATCCGCACCCGCCGCCCCGCCCCACCCGCGCTCTTCCCGACCCTCCACCTGATCCGCACCCGACGACAGGAGCCCCCGTGACCGACGACCGGACACCCGACCCGCAGTCCCCCGACACGCAGTCGGCCGACGCCTTCGACCGGCTCCGCGCGGCCGACCCGGTCGGTCCCGCCGCCCCCGATCTCGCCGCCCTGCGGCGCAGGGTCGACCGGCGGATCGCCGCTGGACCGACCCTGGAACCGGGCCCGGTACCCACCCCTCTGCCCCGGGACACCGCGCCCGGGGTCACCCCGCTGCGCGCACCGGCCCGCCGCTGGCAGCGGCTCGCGGCGGTGGCGGCCGCGGTGGCCGTGGTCGGTGGTGGCGCCTTCGTGGTCGGGCAGCAGACGGCCGGGCGGGACACACCCGTCGCCGCGGCCGGGTCGAACGCGGCCGTCCCGGAGTCCGCATCCGCCCTGCCCTCGGCCGCCACCGGAGGCCAGCAGAGCGCGTCCGCCGCGCCCGGGCTGCCGTCCGAGGCGGGTGCGATGTCCGCAGGCGCCGGCCAGGACAGTCGGTTGATCGGCTACGGCGGACGGCTGCACTTCGTCGACGGCGGGCTCCCCGCGGAAGGCAGCACCGGGAGCGCCTGGGTCTACGACGCCGCGGGGACCGGCGCGGCGGCGACCGCCGAGAGAATCGCTGGGGCGCTGGGTGTCCCGGGATCCGCGGTGGACGAGTACGGCGCGTTCACCGTCGGGCCGAACGACGGGACGGCGCCCTCGGTGAGCGTCGCACAGGACGGCACCGCGTCGTTCAGCTACACCGATCCGACCGTCGGCGGTGACTGCTCCGTCGCGGTGGAGCCGCTGCCGGCCCCGGCGGCCGAGGCGCCGGCGGGCAGCACCCCGTCGGTCGGCACGCCGCCCACCGGAACGTGCCCCGCGCCGATCACCGGCCAGGACGCCGTGGACCGCAGTACCGCGCTGCTGACCACCATCGGTCTCGACCCGGCCGCCTTCACCCTGACCTCGCCGGACGACCAGGTCAGTGGCGGCTACCGATCGGTGACCGCGTCCCCGCAGCTCGACGGGGTGAGCCTCGGGTACGCCTGGTCGTTCAGCTTCGTCGGGGATCGCCTCGCGTACTTCTCCGGACCGCTCGCACCGCTGGCGAGCCTGGGCGACTACGACCTGATCAGCCCGGCCCAGGCCGTCGCCCGGATGAACGACACCCGGTTCGGCGCCGCCGGCGGTGGGGCCATGCCCCTGGTCGCCACCGACACGGTCCGGTCTCCCGCTTCGGACGGAGCGGCGACGACTCCCGTCACCCCGCCGACCCCCGGCGCCCCGCTGCCCTGGTCCACCACCGAGATCACCCTCACCGCAGCCACTCCCGCCCTGACGACCGAGTACCGGGCCGACGGCACCGTGCTCGTGCTGCCCGCCTGGGCGATGACCGACAGCACCGGCGCGAGCTGGACGGTGCTGGCCGTGGTCGACGCGCAACTGGATCTCGCCGGCTGACACCGTTCCCCCGGGGCGCCCCGCCACCTCCACGCTACAGCGCACCGGGGGGCTTGCGGCAAGGCCGGGGAGCCCGCGCAGAATCGCGCACCGAGCCCCGGACCTGCGGCGATGCGCCCCGCGTCGGACCGGGTGGAGGGGGACGGGGGAAGCGTGATCGACGTCGTCATCGCCGGGGGTGGCCCGACCGGGCTGATGCTGGCCGCCGAGCTCCGCCTGCACCGACTGCACGTGGTGGTGCTGGAACGGCTCACCGGGCCGACGCCGATCGTCCGCTCGCTGGGCCTGCAGGCCCGCAGCCTGGAGGTGCTCGACCAGCGCGGCATGCTGGCGCCCTTCCTGGCGGTGGGCACCCGGCACCCGATCGGCGGCTTCGCCGGGGTGCCGGCACCGTGGCCGGCGGATCTGCCGAGCTCCCAGCCGTACGTCCTAGGCATCCCGCAGACCACGACCGACCGTCTGCTCGTCGAGCACGCGATCGAGGTCGGTGCCGAGATCCGTTGGGGGACCGAGCTGATCACCCTCGAGCAGGACGACCGAGGGGTGGACGTCGAACTGGCCGATGCCACCCGGCTGCGATGCCGCTTCCTGGTGGGATGCGACGGCGGACGCAGCACGGTGCGCAGACTGACCGGCATCGCCTTCCCCGGCGAACCCAGCCGGGTGGAGATGATCCTCGGCGAGGTCGAGGTGGCCGCGCCACCTGACGTCGTGGCCGCGGTGGTGGCCGAGGTGCGGCGGACGGAACTGCGGTTCGGGGTCGGGCCGTCGGATGACGGTGTGCACCGCATCGTCGTCCCCGCAGCAGATCTCGCGGCGGATCGCGACGTCCCCCCGACCCTGGCCGAGCTCCGGGAACGACTGCGGGCGGTCGCCGGTACCGACCTCGGGGTGCATTCCCCCCGCTGGCTCTCCCGCTTCGGCGACGCCACCCGCCTCGCCGAGCGCTACCGGCTGAGCCGGGTCCTGCTGGCCGGGGACGCCGCCCACGTCCACCCGCCCACCGGGGGGCAGGGCCTCAACCTGGGCATCCGGGACGCGGTCAACCTGGGGTGGAAGCTGGCCGCCGAGATCTCCGGATGGGCTCCGGCCGGGTTGCTCGACAGCTACCACGCGGAACGGCACCCGGTGGCCGCCGAAGTCCTGGAGACCACCCGGGCCGTCATGGCCCTGCTCTCCGCCGATCCGGGCCCCCGAGCGGTGCGCGGCCTGCTCGCCGAGCTCCTGCAGATCCCCGGGGTCAACCGGCATCTCACCGAGAAGGTGTCCGCGCTGGGCATCCGCTACGACACGGGTGACGGACACCCCCTGGTCGGTCGACGGATGCCGGATGTGCCGCTCGGCTCGGGCCGGCTGTACCACCACCTGCGCGACGCCCGGGGGGTCCTGATCGAGCGCGCCGGCGGCCTGTCGGTGGCCGGCTGGGCGGACCGCATCCACCACGTCACCGATCCCGGTGCCGATCTGGACGAGCCTGCCGTCCTCGTCCGACCCGACGGACACGTGGCCTGGGCGGGCGCCGAGCAGAGCGGTCTGGAGCTCGCCCTGCACCGGTGGTTCGGAGGTCCCACCCGGACCCCTCAGCGGCACCCGCCGGGTGCATGATCACCGGGTGGGCAACGAGGCACCCGGGACGATCGTCGGTCGCAGGCGCTCCCTGCCGCCCCGATCGCAGCGCTGGATGGCACTGGGAGCGGTGGCCGTGCTGGTCCTGCTGGTCTGGGACCTGTGGCGGGGCCGCGGCGGGTTTGCCGGGATGTGGCTGATCTATTTCGCCGGACTCTGGATCTACGCGCAACGCTCCCCCACCGTCGTCGACGCCGCCGGCATCCGCCGGCCGTGGCGGCTCCGTCGGTCGGTCACCTGGGCCGAGGTGGACGCCGTCGCCGCTCCCCAGCTCGGTGTCGAGCAGGTGCGCCTCGTGCTCACCACCGGCCGCACCCTCACCCTGGACGACATCCCCGCCGAGCACGCGGCCGAGGTCGCCGCCCTGGGCGGAAAGGAGTTGCGGCGCCCCGTCCCCCTGTCCCTCCCCCGCCCGGCTCCCCGCGAACCCACCGACGCCCAACGGGCCGCGGACCTGGACCGCCGTGCCCGGGCGCTGGCCGACCAGCGGGCCGAGCTGGACGCGCAGGCGCAGCTGCGGCCGCGGGGCATCCCCCGTCGACCGCCCCCGTCCTGACCGGGGGGCGGGGCCGGGTCGGTCAGTCCCGGCCGGTCCGCCCGGAGCGCTGTCCGATGACGGTGCCCTCGGCACGCTGCTCGTCCATCAGCAGGGCACTGACGTCCGCGTCGTCGACGGCGGCGTCCTCGTCCACATCGGCGTCCCGTCGGTCACCGCTCTCCCCGTCCGGGGACGGCTCCTGGTCGAGCTCGGGACGGCCGGACCCCTCCGGGTCCTCCTGGGCGGGGAGCTCGCCGAGGTGCCCGTCGACCGCCTGGCTGCGCCGTTCCAGCAGGGCCTCCTCCAGGTCCAGGTCGTGCTGCATGTCGTTCAGGACGTTCTCGGAGAGCTCACCGCTGTTGCGCAGACCCACGATGACCTCACGCTCGATGCCCAGCAGGGTGCGCCGCCAGTCCGACAGCACGGACAGCCGGCGGGCGAAGTCGCGGGACGCGTCGTCGTCCTCCCAGTTCCGCCAGTCGCGCAGCGAGGCCCACTTGCGCATCAGCTCGCCCTGCCGCTCGGACAGCTTGCCGTCGGAGCAGAGCGCGTCCACCCGGGCGTTGATCTCCTCGCTGACCTTGGTCAGCGCTGTGGTGCGTTCGGCGAGATCGTCGGCCCGGGTGTCCTCGACGATGCCCAGCCGCCGGATCACCCACGGCAGGCTCAGCCCCTGGAGCACCAGGGTGCCCAGGATGACGGTGATGGTGCAGACCAGCAGCAGGGAACGGAACGGGGTGTCCAGCGGGAGCGTCTGCGCGGCAGCCAGCGACACCACGCCGCGCATCCCGGCCCAGGAGACCGCCGCCACCCCCTTGCGGCCGACGTGCTCGTTCTCCTTCCCGGTGAGCCGACTGACGGCGTGGATCAGCCCGACCCAGATCGGCCGGCTCACGATGACCGTCAGCAGCACCGCGCCGATGGCCAGGAAGACGTTGTCGGTGCTGGTGTCCAGCCCCTGGATGATGCCGCGGAGCTCCAGTCCGATGAGCGCGAACACCCCGCCCTCCAGGACGAAGCGCAACGCCGCCCAGGTGGCCGTCTCGGTCAGCCGGACCGACGCCGCCACCTCCGTGGGCGACCGGTACCCGAGCACGAGCCCCGTCACCACGACGACGAGAACCCCGGAGGCGTGGGCCTCCTCACCGATCAGGTAGGCCGCGAACGGGGTGACCAGGGAGAGCGCGGTGATGGTCAGCGGTGACCCGGCGTGCCGACGGACGAACGAGAGGAACAGACCCAGCAGCACCCCGATGATCACGCCACCGCCCGAGGCCCAGGCGAACTCGCCGAGCGCCGGCGCCCACGCCACCGAGGTCGCCCCGATGGCCGCGATGGCCACCTTGAGGGTGACCAGGGAGGTCGCGTCGTTGAACAGCGACTCGCCCTCGAGCACGGTGAGCAGCCGGCGGGGCAGGCCGACCTTCCGGGCCACCGCGACCGCGGCCACCGCGTCCGGCGGGGCGACGATGGCCCCCAGGGCGAGCGCGGCGGCGAACGGCACGCCCGGCACGATCGCCGTCACCACGAAGGCGACGGTGAACGCGGTGAGCAGGACCAGCACCACGGCCAACTGCACGATCGGGCGGATCAGCCGGCGGATGGCCACCGCGGACGACTCGTAGGCCGCCCCGTAGAGCAGTGGCGGCAGCAGCACGTACAGCACGATCTCGGGGGAGACCTCGTAGCCGGGGATGCCGGGGATGAACGAGACGCCCAGGCCGATCAGCACCAGCAGGATCGGCGCGGGGAGGGAGAACCGGGTCGCCACCGAGGTGATCAGCAGGACCCCGACGATGAGTCCGATGGTCGGGAGGATTGCGGCCATGGCCTGATAGTGCCCCGCAGGGTCGTGCCCACCCGACCATCCGCGGCAATCTCACCCGATGGGACAGCCGTCCCGGCACCGGGAATGGACCGCACCGCAGCACGGTTGGTTCCGAATACGACATGCCGGACACCGCCCCAGCGGGTCCGATCCAGCGGGAACGATCCGCGCGGAGGTCCCCACGACGTCAGGAGCGCAGACACCATGCCCAAGGTCACCGTCGGCACCGAGGCCGGATCGCCGATCGAGTTGCACTACGAGGACTACGGCACCGGCAAGCCGGTCGTCCTCATCCACGGCTGGCCGCTGTCCGGCCGGTCCTGGGAGGCCCAGGTCCCCGCCCTCGTCGAGGCCGGTCACCGGGTCATCACCTACGACCGTCGCGGTTTCGGCCAGTCCACGCAGCCGTGGAACGGGTACGACTACGACACGTTCGCCGCGGACCTGAACACCCTGCTCACCGAGCTGGATCTCACCGAGGTCGCCCTGGTCGGCTTCTCGATGGGTGGCGGCGAGGTCGTCCGCTACATCGGTACCTACGGCAGCAGCCGGGTCAGCAAGGCCGTGCTCGCCGCCGCGGTCCCGCCGTACCTCTACCAGTCCGACGACAACCCGGACGGCGGCCTGGACGACGCCACCATCGGCGGCTTCGAGACCGGCGTGAAGACCGACCGGCCGAAGTTCCTCGACGGGTTCGTCAGCAACTTCTTCACCCCGGGCGGCGAGGGCTTCCTGTCCAAGCTGGTGACCGCGACCGGCGTGCGCGAGCTCGTCAGCGGGCCGACCCACGACTACGCCCTGTCCCTGGCGGAGGTCGCCTCGCCCAAGGGCACCCTGGACTGCATCGCCGCCTTCGGCCGCACCGACTTCCGCGGCGACGTGGCCAAGGTCGATGTGCCCACCCTGGTCATCCACGGCGACGCCGATCAGGTGGTGCCGTTCGAGGTCAGCGGCAAGCGGTCGCACGAACTGATCGCGAACAGCGAGCTGGTCCTCATCGAGGGCGGCCCGCACGGCATCAACACCACCCACGCCGAGGAGTTCAACGCGGCGCTGGTGAAGTTCCTGGCCGGCTGAGTCCCCCGCATTCCCGCCGGGCCCGGTGCGCAACTGCGCGCCGGGCCCGGCTGCGTCCGGGCCGCTCGTCGGGTAGGCAGGGCGGGTGAACGCCTTTCACCCCGATCTGCGCATCGCCCGGTTGCTCCCCCCGGTGTCCTTCGGCCCGGCGGTGGTGCGGCTCCTCCGGCACCTTCCCGAGCGGCCCGCCCCCGACCCGGGCCCCGACGTCCGGGCCCGGGAGATCACCGTCCCCGGGTACGACGGCGGGCCCGAGGTGTCGCTCCGCCTGCTCCGGCCCGCCGCCGCGAGCGGCCCGGTGCCACTGCTGCTGTGGATCCACGGCGGTGGGCTGATCATCGGCCGGCCGGAGCAGGACGAGCGCAGCAGCCTGGGCTTCGTCCGCGAACTGGGCATCGCGGTGGCCTCGGTCCGCTATCGCCTGGCCCCGGAACACCCGGCCCCCGCGGCCGTCGACGACGTGTTCGCCGGGCTGCGGGGCCTCCTGGATCGCGCCGACGAGCTCGGGATCGAAGCGTCCCGGGTCGCCGTCGGCGGGGCGAGCGCCGGTGGTGGGTTGGCCGCCGCCCTCGCCCATCGCATGCATGACACACGACGCGACGGCGAGCCGGCGGTGGCGTTCCAGCTGCTCGTCTACCCGATGCTGGACGACCGCACCGTCACCCGGCCCGGCCACCGCGTCCCGCACGTCCGGGCGTGGACGCCGCGGAGCAACCGGTTCGGCTGGACGTCCTATCTCGGACGGGAACCCGGCTCACCGGAGGTGCCGACGTACTCCGTCCCGGCCCGGCGCGAGGACCTCACCGGCCTGCCCCCGGCCTGGATCGGCGTCGGTTCGCTCGACCTGTTCCACGACGAGGACGTCGCCTACGCCCGGCGACTGCGGGACGCCGACGTGCCCTGCGCCCTGGACGTGGTCCCGGGAGCCTTCCACGGTTTCGACGCCCTGCTGCCGAGAGCCGCTGTCTCGCGGACCTTCTGGCGGTCGCAGGCCGATGCGCTGCGGGGTGCGCTGCTCCCGTGACCGCGTCCCGCCCGGATCAGACGGGCCGGTCCGCGAAGTCCGCCTCGACCAGGGCGCGGTCGTCGGGGTCGGCGATGGGGACGGCCACCGCGGCCACCCACTCCCACGCCGCTTCGTCCTCCCGGTCCAGTGCGGCCAGGGCGCGGGCCCGGATCTCGTGCGCGTACGCCAGGTCGAAATCGGCCAGCCCATGCTCCTCGCAGGCCCGCAGCGACCGGTCCGCCGAGCGCAGCGCCCCCTCCGGGTGACCGGTCAGCAGCAGGACCTTGGCCACGAGATAGGCGGCCCGGGCCTCGTTCTCGGGGCCGGCCCCGCGCGCGTGCTGCCAGTGGTGGGCGGCGGCGTAGGCGCTGCGCACCATGTCCTCGTCCTCGTCGGCCGATCTCGACGGCACCGTCAGGAGCGTCCAGGCGTGGTGGTTGGCGCTCACCGCCGCCCGCCGGTGCTCGTCCGGACCCGGTGTGGGCACATCGGCGGAGGACATGGCCGCAGTATGGCCGACCAGCCCCAGGGTTCGACGGGCAAGTCCGGTGGGCAGGGGGCTCGTTGCTCGGCGCGGGACGCGGTGCTCGCGACCGGTCGTGAGCACCGCACCCACGCGCGAGCAGTGCGCCCCCGGCCGAGCAACCGCCCGGCGTCACCCGGCGGCGAGCACGGCGCGACCCGCGGCCGCCAGCTCCGCGGCGGTGAACGGCAGCTGGGTCAGCGGGTCCAGGCCGGACAGGTTGGTCAGTTCCTGCTGCAGCAGCACCCAGCCCTGCGGTCCGGGCACGGCGACCTCCGTCCCGGTGGGGTCGTCCCGGAGCAGCACCGCACCGGATCCGTCCACCGCGGGACACCCCGCGGCGCACTCCGCGGGGGCGGAGCCGAGCAGCGCGACCTGCACCGACCCGGCCTGGGCGCCGGCGACGACGTCGAACGCCGTCCCGGACACCCCGCCCCGGGTGCACGGCAGGACGGCCGGCGCGACCTCCTGCACCACGCCCCCGCGGCCCGGGAGTGCGTCGACCACCGCCGCGGCGGCGGCGGGATCGAGCGAGGTCGACGCGCAGCGGTCCGAACCCGCAGCGGACCCTGTGGCAGCCGACGACGCGGCCGACGATGCCGCCGACGACGCCGCCGCGCTCCCGTTCGCGCCCGCCGGGGCCGAGCTGCTGCCGGCCGACGACTCCCCCAGGGACAACGCCCGCGCCCCCCCCTCGTCGGGCAGCTGGGCCTGGCCGGGAGCGGCCGCCGCGGCCGATCCGGCCGCGGAGCTCGCGGCCTCGACCAGCGTCCGGTCGGACGAGGCGGTGCTGGTGGTGGCCCCACCGGTGGCCCGCAGGGCGATCGGCACCAGCAACGCGACGACGGCGACCCCGGCGGCGGCCAGCAGGGTGGTGCGGAGCGTGCGGCGGCGGGCGTCCCGGCGCCGACCGGCCGCAGCGCGGACCCGCAGGGCGCTGACCGAGCTGGGCGGTGCGTCGGGATCGTCGGCGAGGTGGGTGAACAGCTGCCGCAGCGCCTCCTCGTCCGCGGCACCCGGCGGGGGCGTGGGGTCGGGCCCGGTCATCGCCCCTCCCCCTCGCGGCGCTCGGGGGTCGTCCCCGTCACGGCCAGCGCGGCCTTCAGCGCGGCCAGCCCGCGGGAGGTCTGCGACTTGACCGTCCCGTCCGAACACCCCAGCGCCTGCGCCACGGCCTTGACGTCCAATCCCTCGTAGTAGCGGAGCACCAGCACGGTGCGCTGCCCGGGCGGCACCTGCCGCAGCGCCTCCCGGACGGCGTCCCGATCGGCCAGGCCACCGGCGAAGTCGGCCAGATCGGCGGACCCGCCGGCCGACGGATGCGGTTCGGGCAGAAACTCCACCGCACGCTCCCGCCGCCAGGGTCGGCGTGACTCGTCGATCGTCGCCCGGACCAGGCACGACCGGACGTAGGCGTCCAGGGCGCCGCGATCCCGGATCCGACCCCAGGCGCCGTACAGCTTCACGAACGCCGTCTGGGTGAGGTCGTCGGCCTTGTGCCACTCCCCGCACAGCAGATAGGCCGTGCGTCGCACCGCATCGCGACGGGCGGTCATGTACTCGGCGAACGCCGCCTCCTCCTCGGTGCGCACTCAGCCCTCCTGCCTGCTCATCGGACGGAGGGGGGCCACCGAACGGTTGCACCGGCGGGCGATCCGGCTGCGCGGGGGCGGGGTCCGGCCCGTCGGCGGACGGACGCGGGCGTGCGGATGGGGCAGCATGACCTCTCGTGTCATCGACCGACTCCCCCCACCGTCCGCCCGGCCAGGGTGGAACCGTAGCGGCCACCGGGTCGCCCCGGACGGCGACCTGGGCCGTGCTCGTGCTGCTGGTCGTCGCGGTCGGCTGGGGATCCAGCTTCCCGCTCACCAAGGTCATGCTCGACTCGCTCGCGTCGCTGCCCTTCCTGACCACCCGGTTCACCCTCGCCGCGGTGGTCATGGTCGCGCTGTTCCTGCCGGCGCTGCGACGGCTGTCCCGGCGGGACCTGGGCCGGGGGGTCTGGCTGGGCCTGGCCTACGGCGGCGCGCAGATCGTCCAGACGTTCGGGCTGGAGACCACCCCGGCCAGCGTGTCCGGGTTCATCACCGGCCTGTACGTGGTGCTGACCCCGCTGTGGGCCGCGGTCCTGCTGCGGATCCGGATCCCGCCCCGGGTGTGGGTGGCCGCCGTCATCGCCACCGTCGGGCTGGCGCTGCTCGCGCTGAACGGGTTCTCGGTCGGCACCGGCGAGGCCCTGACCCTGGTGTCGGCCGCGCTCTACGCCCTGCACATCGTGGGTCTCGGCGTGTGGGCCACCGCCCGCAACGCGCTCGGTCTGGCCGTGGTCCAGGCGGTGGTCACCGCCGTGATCTGCGCCGCCGGGGCCGTCGTGCACGATCCCGGCGCGAACTTCCTGCCCAGCGGCGCGGTCGACTGGACGGTGCTGGTCTACCTGGCCGTCATCCCCGGGGCGGTGGCGCTGGTCGCGCAGTCCTGGGCCCAGGCCCATCTCGATCCGTCCCGGGCGGCGATCATCATGTCGACCGAACCGGTCTGGGCCGCGGTGCTGGCCATCACCTTCCTGGACGAGGAGCTCACCTGGCGGATCACCCTGGGCGGTCTGCTGATGCTGACCGCGATGGCCATCGTCGAGTCCGGGGCCCTGCGACTCGGCCGACGCCGGCACGGACGGGCCGGACGCGGAACGCCGTCAGGGGCACCACCGGACCGGTGATGCCCCTGACGGGCGGTGCGGACGGGTCGATCAGGCGCTGATCGGTGCCACGAAGACGATCTTGTCCTGCGTCGGGGCCACCGAACCGCCGGTGGGCTCCACCGAGACGGCGATCCCGGTCTCCCCGCCGGCCAACGAGGCCACCTGCTGCTGGGCCTCGCCCTTGGACGCGTCGACGAGCAGCCCCAACGACTTCGGCGCCGCATCCCCCTCCAACGCCCACAGCTGGTACTGGCTGCCCGCCGGGAGCTGCTCGAACGACGTCACGTCCAGCACCGCGCCGTTGCAGGCCCGGGACAGGATGACCTGGGCGCCCGCGCCGACCTGCGGGGTGATGACCTGCCGGCCCTGATCGGACAGCACGCAGTCGGACACCGCGAC
The DNA here is from genome assembly GCF_030811475.1 of Nakamurella flavida. Classification (NCBI taxonomy): domain Bacteria; kingdom Bacillati; phylum Actinomycetota; class Actinomycetes; order Nakamurellales; family Nakamurellaceae; genus Nakamurella; species Nakamurella flavida. Next base: position 3,118,932 of record NZ_JAUSQV010000001.1, on the reverse strand, counting down.
CAGCGGATCGGTGGGCGACGAGGACTGCTCGACGATGATCGTCGTCCCCGTCCCGATGACGATGGCCGCAGCGGCGGCGGCGATCCAGGTGGCCGGGCGCCGGAACCAGGGACGCAATGGGACGACCGGCGCCAGGTGGCCGTCGTCGTCCGTCCCGGCGGCCGGGGCCGGCGGGGTCGGGGCGACCGGTGCGGTGCTGGTGACGATCGGCTGGTGTGAGGTCAGCGGCGGCAGCTGCGGGGTCACCGCGATCTGGGCCATCACCTTGTCCCGCAGGCCGGCCGGCGGCGACTCGGCCGCGACCGATCCCAGCAGGGCGACGGTGGCCAGGAAGCTCTGGTACTCCGCGGCGACGGCCGGATCCTGCTCGGCGTACTCGCGGAAGTCGGCGGTCTCGTCCTCAGGGAGGGCGTCCAGCGCCATCGCCCCGGTGAGCAGGTAGAGGTCGTTGTTCATGGTCATGCTCCCACTCCCAGACAGTCGCGGAGCCGGATGAGTCCGTCCCGTAGGCGGGTCTTGATGGTCGGCAGCGGGGCTCCGAGAAGCTCGGACACCTCTCGGTAGGTGTAGCCGCTGTAGTACGCCAACGTGATGGATTCGCGCTGGAGGTCGGTCAGGGCGGTCAGACAGCGCTGGACCGCGCGACGCTCGAAGTTGGCCTCGACCGCCTCCACGACGGAATCGACATCGCGCTCGGTGGACGCCTGCGCGACCCGGATCTCCCGGTCGGTCGCCGCCTGGGCGGACCGCACCCGGTCGACCGACCGGGCATGGGTGAGCGTCATGATCCAGGAGGTCGCCGAGCCGCGGGAGGCGTCGAACCGGCTGGCCCGCCGCCAGATCTCCAGGAACACCTCCTGAGCCACCTCCTCGGCCTGCCCGGGATCGCGCACGATGCGTCGGGCGAGGCCGAACACGCGGGCGGAGTAGGCGGTGTAGAGCGCGGCGAACGCGTCCTGGTGGCCCAATGCCGTCTGCTGCAGCAGGTTCTCGTCCGACACCCGGGCGGTCGGTTCGGCGAAGCCGTCGGCCCCGCCCGCGGAGGAGGGGTCAGGGACGGCCGACAACCGTGGAGGCACCATCGGCCCATCCTTTCCTGTCCGCATCACGGGGAGGTCACCCGGTCGGGCGACCGTCCGGTCCGGCACACCCCCCGCTCACACGGAGATGGAGGATGGTGGTCGGTCGACGGACCCTTCCGGGCCCGCCATGAAGATGATTCGACCCAGGACCCGCGACGGATGGGCGCTATTCGGACATTTCGGAATCCTCTCGGAACCCGAGCGACGATCAGCACCACTCCGCACCGAACGGAGCAACGGCCCGTCCGACGGGGCCTTCGTCACGAAGCACATCTCAGCCGGCGTTCCCCCGACAGGGGGCCGTGCGGGCCTCAAGAAAAATTTCGATATATCCGGCCCACCGGGCCATCCGAGGAGAAGCCATGACCGAATCCCAGGGCGTGACCACAGGTCACCGGTCGACGCCGATCGCCGACCGTGAGAACGCGCCGCTGAGACCCCGACCTTGGCGGCCGGGCGTCGCGACGGCGGGACTGATGGGCCTGATCGCCATCGGTCTCGCCGTCGCGGTCGCTGAACTCGTCGCCGCGCTCGGTGTCTGGGTCGGCGTGCTGCACGTCAACTCCTCGCCGCTCGCCGCCCTGGGCGCCACCTTCATCCAGTTCACGCCGGAGTGGCTCAAGGAACAGGCCATCCAGGCGTTCGGCACCAACGACAAGCTGGCCCTGCGCGTCGGGATGATGATCACCCTGGCGATCCTGGCCGGACTGATCGGTGTCCTCGCCCGGCGCAGCCCGCGGCCGGCCGTCGTGCTCACCGTCGTCCTGCTCGCCGTGACCGCCGCCGCCGTGCTCACCCGCACCGGGACGGGCCCGATCGACGTGCTCCCGACCGCTGTCGGCGGCATCGTCGGGATCGTCTTCCTGGTCAGCGTGTTCCGCCGCACCGTCGTCCGCGACGACGTGTCGGTCGGCACCGTGACCGCGACCGCGGCGACCGCGGGGGGCACCACCACGGACACCGATCGCAGCGGCGCCGCCCACCCGATGCTGGCCGCCTCCCCCGCCCGTACCACCGATCGCCGCACCTTCTTCAGGATGGCCGGGGTCGGGGCCGTGGTCGCCGTCGCGGCCGGCGCCGTCGCCCGATGGATTCCCAGCACTGCCGAGGTCGCCGCCAGTCGCGACCGGGTCGCGCTGGGCGCAGCGTCGGACGTGCAGACCGTCGGCGACGTCGCCCTGCAGGTCGACGACCTCAGCCCGTTCGTCACCCCGAACGACGGCTTCTACCGCATCGACACCGCCTTCACCCTGCCCCGGATCACCGCCGAGGACTGGCAGTTGCGCATCCACGGCCTGGTCGACCGGGAGATCACCCTGAACTTCGCCGATCTGATGGCGCGGCCCATGCTGGAGCGCATGGTCACCCTGACCTGCGTCTCCAACGAGGTCGGCGGCAACCTGGTCGGCAACGCCCGCTGGCAGGGCATCCGGCTGGACGACCTGCTCGCCGAGGCCGGTCCGCAGGCCGGCGCCGATGCGGTGCTGTCCACCAGCGTCGACGGCATGACCATCGGCACGCCGCTGGCCGCGCTGACCGACGGCCGGGACGCCATCCTGGCCGTGGCCATGAACGGCGAGCCGCTCCCCGTCGAGCACGGCTTCCCCGTCCGCATGGTCGTCCCCGGCCTGTACGGATACGTCTCGGCGACGAAGTGGGTCGTCGATCTCGAGGTCACCCGGTTCGCCGACTTCTCCGCCTACTGGACCGACCGCGGCTGGTCGGCCCAGGGCCCCATCAAGACCGGGTCCCGCATCGACGTGCCGAAGAGCTTCGACCGGCTGCCCGCCGGCAAGGTGGCCGTCGCCGGCGTGGCCTGGGCCCAGCACCGCGGCATCTCCGCCGTCGAGGTGCAGGTCGACCAGGGCGACTGGGTGCAGGCCGAGCTCTCCGGGCTGGTCAGCGTGGACACCTGGCGCCAGTACGTCTACCAGTGGGACGCCACCCCCGGACTGCACACCGTGCGGGTCCGGGCGATCGACGACGCCGGCGAGGTGCAGACCGACCAGCTCGCAGGCGTCCTGCCCGACGGCGCCACCGGATGGGATTCCCGCACCGTCACCATCGTCTGACCGCCCCCGCCCGTCCTTCGTCCCCGCTGTTCCCGCGGTACCCACCGGCCCGGCCGATCCCGATCGGCCGGGCCGGCCGCGTTCCCCCGGCTGGACCGTGACCCGAACGGAAGTCGACATCCGCATCCGAAGACCGGCTCCGACCGGTAGCGGGATCACCGATTCCGCGTGATCAACCCCTGCGCCGCAGCGGATCTCACTCTGAGTCGATCTCGGCCCCCATCTGCTCCGTCGAGCGGTGTCGGCCGCGTCACCCGAATGGATTCAGATCTCGGCCCATCCGCCCGCCACGTACCGTCGAAGTACAGCTGTCAGACAGGGTCCACCACCTCACCGCCCCCGACACCACGGGCCGGCGCCGGGAAGTGGCCGGAACCGCGTCACGACGAATTCGATACCTGCTGCCAGACAACGGTTCTGCCCACGACGGGCGGACCCCACCGTCCGAGAGTCATCCCCCGTCGGCCCGAGATCCGGGCCGACACCCTCACAAGGAGATCCCCATGTTCACGAAGCGCGTCCTCTCCCTGGTCGCCGGGGCCGGCCTGGCCCTGACCCTGGCCGCCTGCGGCTCCTCCGCCGACACGGCCACCTCCGCGGTGTCCTCCGCCGCCGGTGCCGCCACCTCCGCTGCCGGTTCCGCCACCTCGGCCGCCGGTTCGGCCATGAGCTCGATGAGCTCCTCGGCCCCCATGTCCTCCTCGGCCATGTCCTCCTCCGCGCCGATGTCGTCCTCGGAGATGTCGAGCATGTCCGGCTCCTCCTCGGCCGCCTCCGGTGACGCCGCTGCCGCCACCCTCGTGGGCCCGGGCTGCGCCGACTACGCCGCCGCCGTCCCCTCGGGCGCCGGATCCGTCGACGGCATGGCCGCCGACAAGGTCGCCACCGCCGCCTCGAACAACCCCCTGCTGACCACGCTGGTCAAGGCCGTCTCCGGCCAGCTGAACCCGAACGTGGATCTGGTCAACACCCTGAACAACGGTGAGTTCACCGTCTTCGCCCCGGTCGACGCCGCCTTCGCCAAGCTCCCCGCGGAGACCGTCACCACCCTGGGCACCGACGCCGATCTGCTGACCAAGATCCTGACCTACCACGTCGTCCAGGGCCAGATCGCCCCCGACGCCATCGTGGGCACCCACACCACCGTCGAGGGCCAGGACCTCGAGGTCGCCGGCTCCGGTGACTCGCTGACCGTCAACGGCACCTCCGCCGTCATCTGCGGTGGCGTCAAGACCGCCAACGCCACGGTCTACCTGATCGACACCGTCCTCACCCCCCCGGCTTCCTGATCAACGCCCCCTGGAGGGGCTGATCGACCGGGAGAACCACAGAACCCGGGTCCGCGGCGGCGGACCCGGGTTCTGTGCTGTACGGCCCCGGCCGGGCGGAGGCCCGGCCCGGTGTGTCGTGCGCTGACAATCAGCGGCGGAGCTGGCCCTTGTCCTTGGCCTTCGCGATCACGTAGGTCACCCCGAACGCCACGGCGGCGACCACGGCCACCCAGAACAGCGCCTTGACCAGGAATCCCACGATGTTGCCGATCACGATCACCGCGATGATGATCAGGGCGATCGCCCCGACGATCTTGAGCGTGCGGTCCATGTCTTCTCCCTCTCCTCACGCGGCACCGTCGGCGCCGGCGGACGTCATCCCGTTCCCCACCACTGTGCACTCCCCGACAGGCCGCCGTCGTCCGGATCAACCCTGAACCCGCTCAGGGTCACCCGGGAGCGGCGCCCGTCACCAGCGTCGGCGGCCCAGGTGCCCGGCGAGGGCGTCCAACGCCCCGCGCACCGTGTCCGTCGAGCCGGCGAACGACATGCGCAGGAAGCTCGCCCCGTCCACCGGGTCGAAGTCGACCCCCGGCGCGGTCGCCACCCCGGTCCGGGCGAGCAGGTCCGCGCAGAACGCCTGCGAATCGTCGGTGAGCTGCGAGACGTCGGCGTAGACGTAGAACGCGCCGTCGGCCGGCGCCGTCCGGGTGATCCCCAGATCGGCCAGCCCGTCGAGCAGGATCCGCCGGTTCTCGGCGTACCGCACCACGTGCCCGTCGCACTCGGCGTAGGCGTCGAAGGCGCTCACCGCCGCGTACTGGGCCGGTGCCGGCGGGCAGATGGCCAGGTTGCCGGCCAGCGCGTCGACCGGGTCCAGCAGGTCTGCGGGCACCAACATCCACCCCAGGCGCCAGCCGGTCATCGAGAAGTACTTGCTGAACGAGTTGATCACGAACCCGGACCGGTCGGTGGCCCAGCTGCACGACTGCTCACCGGAATAGGTGATGCCGTGGTAGATCTCGTCCGAGATCAACCGGATGCCGCGCTGCGCGCAGGCCGTCGCCAGCGCCGCCAGCTCGGCGGGCTGGACCATGGTGCCGGTGGGGTTGGCCGGGCTCGCCAGCACGAGCCCGGCCAGACCCAGCCCGTCGAGCATCTCCACTGTCGGCTGGTACCGGGTCTCCGGTCCGCACGGCAGGTCGACCACCTCACATCCCAGGGCCTGCAGGATGTTCCGGTACGCGGGGTACCCCGGTCGGACGAGACCGACCCGGTCCCCGGCGTCGAACGCCGACAGGAACGCCAGCAGGAAGGCCCCGGAGGAGCCGGTGGTCACCACGACCTCCGCCGGATCGACGGCCAGGCCGTACCAGCGCGCGTAGTGGCCGGCGATGGCCTCCCGCAGCGGCAGGATGCCGGGGGTCTCGGTGTACCCGAGGACATGGGAGTCGAGCGCACGGCGGGCGGCATCCAGCACCGGTCGCGGCGCCGGGGTGGACGGCTGACCGGCGGTGAGGTTGTGCACCACCGCGCCGGTCTCCGCCCGCCGGGCCGCCGCGGCCAGCACCCGCATGACGTGGAACGGGGCCACCTGCGACCGGGCCGACGGCGCGAACGGGGCCGGGCGGTCGGTGGGGTCCGGACGGGGCGCAGGATCAGGGGTGGTGGTCACCGGGTCATCCTGCGCCGGGGCGGGGATCCCGCTGTGGTCGCGTCCGTCACGGGGTACCGGGGACGGCCACCAGCCCCTCCTGGGCGGCGAGCGCGATGTCGGTGCGGTGATGGGCGCCGTCCAGGCGGATCCGGTCGACCGCGGCGTACGCGGCGACGCGGGCCGCGGCCAGGTCGTCCCCGGTGCCCACCACCGACACCACCCGCCCCCCGGTCGACCGGACGGTGCCGTCCGCATCGCGTCGGGTGCCCGCGTGCAGGACGAGATCGCCGTCCAGACCGGTGACGGCGCCGCCCAGGGTGGGCGCCTGCGGATACCCCGGCGCCGCGACCACCACGGTGACCGCGGACCCGCCCCGCCACGCCAACGGTTCGGCGGTGTCCAGGCGACCCGTCGCCGCGGCCATCAGCAATGCGCCCAACGGGGTGTCGAGCAGTTCGAGGACGACCTGGGTCTCCGGGTCGCCGAAGCGGCAGTTGAACTCGATGACCTTCGGACCGTCCACCGTGAGGACCAGCCCGGCGTACAGCAGACCGACGAAAGGCGTTCCCCGGCGGCTCATCTCGGCCAGCACCGGGTCGACGACGTCCCGCATCACCGTGTCGACCAGCCCGACCGGCGCCCACGGCAGCGGAGCGTAGGCACCCATCCCGCCGGTGTTGGGGCCCGCGTCACCGTCGTCCCGGCGCTTGAAGTCCTGGGCCGGCAGCAGCGGGACCGCCCGCTCCCCGTCGCAGACCGCGAACAACGACACCTCCGGCCCGGCCAGGAACTCCTCGACGAGCACCGGATGCCCACCGTCCAGGACGGCCCGGGCGTGCTCGGTGGCGACATCGAGATCGGGGGTGACGACCACGCCCTTGCCTGCGGCCAGGCCGTCGTCCTTGACGACGTACGGAGCCCCGCAGGCGGCGAGCGCTCCCGACACCCCGTCCGGGTGCGTGACGGTGACCGCCTCGGCGGTGGCCACCCCGGCCGCGGCCATCACGTCCTTGGCGAAGGCCTTGGAACCCTCGATGCGGGCCGCCGCCGCGGACGGGCCGAACGCCGCGATCCCCCGGGCCGCGAGCGCGTCGGCGGCCCCGGCGACCAGGGGCACCTCCGGACCGATGACCACCAGATCGACGCCGAGCCGCACGGCGAGCTCGGTGATCGCCGTCGGATCCGCCACGTCGACGGGATGGGTGTCGGCGAGCACGGCCGTCCCGGCATTGCCCGGGGCCACGGCCAACGCGGTCACCGCCGGGTCACGTCGCAACGCCCGCAGCAGGGCGTGTTCGCGGGCTCCGGAACCGATGACGAGAATGCGCACAGGGCACCCTAACGCCCGCCCCACACCCGGTCGGCCGGCACCGGGACGGAGCAGGATGACCGGATGGATCCCCGCCGCGCCCGCGTCTTCGGTTCCTTCGCCGCCGACTACGACCGGTGGCGGCCCGGGTATCCGGACGCCGCGGTGGACTGGCTGGTGCCCCCGGGGGCGCACGAGGTCTCCGACGTCGGTGCGGGGACCGGGAAGCTGACCGGCAGCCTGCTGGCCCGTGGGCTCCGGGTGACGGCGGTGGAACCGGACCCGCAGATGCTCGCCGTGCTCGCCGATCGACATCCGGGCGCCCGCGCGGAGCGGTCCGACGCCGGTCGGCTGCCCCTGCCCGACGCCGCGGTGGATGCCGTCCTGGTGGCGCAGGCCTGGCACTGGTTCGGCAAGGAACAGGCGCTCGACGAAGCCCGGCGGGTCCTCCGGCCGGGCGGCTGGCTGGGTCTGGTCGGCAACGCCCCGGACCCGGACGACCCGTTCGAGGTGGCGCTGGACCGGCTGCGGCCGGACCACGACCGGCGGTCCGCCGGGCCCGACGAGGCCGACTGGGACCTGCCCGGCGTGCCCGCCGAGGACGTCGAGACGAGCCGGTTCGCCTGGACCGACCACACCACGGCCGCCGATCTCCGCGCCCTGTCGGCCACGTTCTCCATCTACGCGGTCATGCCCGAGGACGAGCGGGAACGCGAGCTGGATGCGGTGGTGGAGCTCGCCGGGCGGTACGCCGAACCGGACGGGACCGTGCGCCGCCGACAGGTCGCGCACTGCGCGCGGGTGGTCTTCCCGCGCCGCTGACCCGGCGCAGGCCCTCCCCGCACCGGCTCAGTGCCGGTGGGGGTGGTGGCTGTCCGGGTAGTGCGGGTGACTGTGGGTCTGCGCAGGATGGGTGTGCTCGTGGCGGTGCCGGACCGCCCGACCGCTCCCCGCCGCCGTCCCGACCCGCCCGTCCCAGGCCCCACCGTCTCCGGGCCCGTGCTCGTGGTCGTGATGGTCGTCGTGGGTGTGCCAGTGCTCGTGGGTCAGCACCTCGTGGGTGTGCGGGTGGTCGTGCCGTTCCTGCAGGTGCAGCCAGACCCCCACCGCCATCAGCAGTCCGGCGGCGACCAGCGCCCAGGTCACCGCCTCGCCGAGCACGACGGCCAACACCGCTCCGAAGAACGGGGCGACCGAGAAGTAGGCCCCGGCCCGGGCGGTGCCGACGTGCCGGAGACCCACGATGAACAGCACCAGGCTGACGCCGTAGGCGACGAGCCCGACCGCCATCGCCCCGACGGCCGCACCCACCGGCGGCAGGGCGGCACCGAGGGTGAACGCCAGCAGCAGGTTTACCGGCCCGGCGACCAGACCCTTGACCGCGGCGAGGAAGGACGCGTCGGTCAGGGCGACCCTGCGGGTCAGGTTGTTGTCGATCCCCCAGCACAGGCAGGCCCCGAGGACGGCCAGCGACGGGAGCAGCGACCCGACCTGCACCCCGCCGGCCACGGTCAGCACCACCGCCCCCGCGACGATCAGCAGCATGCCCAGGGCGACGCGGCGGTCGACGTTCTCCCGGAACACCACCCACGCCAGCACCGCAGTGAACACGCCCTCGGCGTTGAGCAGCAGGGATGCTCCGGTGGCCGGCAGCTGGGTCAACCCGACCATGAGCAGCACCGGGGCGAGCATCCCGCCGGCCACCACCGCGCCGGCCAGCGGCCACCGTTCCGCCCGGGTCAGCCGCACCTGCGGAGAGCGCCGGACGACGCGGTACAGGCCCAGCCCGATCCCGGATCCGGTGTAGAGCAGGCCGGCCAGCAGCCACGGGTCGACTGCGCCCAGCAGCTGCTTGGCCAGCGGGGTCCCGGCCCCGAACAGCACCGCGGCGACGAGGGCAGCCTGCACCCCGGGGTGCGTGAGGGCGCCCCGTCCGGCCGTCATCGGGCTGCGATCAGTTCTGGTCGAGGACGTCGTGCAGGACGATCGTCTGATCCCGCCCCGGTCCGACACCGATGGAGGAGATGCGTGCCCCGGAGATCTCCTCCAGGTACCGGACGTAGCTCTGCGCGTTGGCCGGCAGCTCGTCGAAGGTGCGGCAGCCGGAGATGTCCTCGAACCAGCCCGGCAGCTCCTCGTAGATCGGGGTGGCGTGGTGGAAACCGGTCTGGGTGAGCGGCATCTCGTCGACCCGCTCGCCGTCCACGTCGTAGGCCACGCAGACCGGGACCTTCTCCAACGAGGACAGCACGTCCAGTTTGGTCAGGAAGTAGTCGGTGATGCCGTTGACCCGCGAGGCGTAGCGGGCGATGACGGCGTCGAACCAGCCGCAGCGGCGCAACCGGCCGGTGGTCACGCCGATCTCGCCGCCGGTCTTGCGCAGGTACTCGCCCCACTCGTCGTGCAGCTCGGTCGGGAACGGACCCGAGCCCACCCGGGTCGTGTAGGCCTTGAGGATGCCGAGCACCGAGGTGATCGCCGTGGGTCCGAGCCCCGAGCCGACGGCGGCGCCGCCCGAGGTCGGGTTGGACGAGGTCACGAACGGATAGGTGCCGTGGTCGACGTCCAGCAGGGTGCCCTGGGAACCCTCGAGCAGGATGTTGTCGCCGCGCTTGACCGCCTCGCCCAGTTGCAGGCGGGTGTCGGCGATGCGGTGCCGGAAGCCCTCGGCCTGCTCGAGCACCTGGTCCACGATGCGCGCCGGGTCCAGGGCCTTGCGGTTGTAGATCTTCACCAGGATCTGGTTCTTGATGTCCAGGGCCGCCTCCACCTTCTGCCCGAGGATGGACGGGTCGAGCACGTCCTGCACGCGGACGCCGAGTCGGGCGACCTTGTCCTGGTAGGCCGGGCCGATGCCCCGCCCCGTGGTGCCGATCTTGGCCTTGCCCAGGTAGCGCTCGGAGACCCGGTCGATGGCCACGTGGTACGGCATGATCAGGTGCGCGTCCGCCGAGATCAGCAGGTTCTCCGTGTTCACGCCGCGCTCCTCGAGCCCGGCCAGTTCGGTGAGCAGCACACCCGGGTCGATGACGACGCCGTTGCCGATGACGTTGGTGACGCCGGGCGTGAGGATGCCCGAGGGGATCAGGTGCAGCGCGAAGGACTGCCCGTCGGGCAGCACCACGGTGTGCCCCGCGTTGTTCCCGCCCTGGTACCGCACCACCCACTGGACGCGTTCGCCGTACAGATCGGTGGCCTTGCCCTTGCCCTCGTCGCCCCACTGGGCTCCGATCAGGACCATCACCGCCATGACACACTCCCCACTGTCCGACGCCGCGAGACCATGATCGGCCGACGACCCTGCTGGCTGCGGCCCCGCGACGGGGCGGGGAGCGACGGCACGGCCGCCCGATCCCCGCACGACGCACCTGGTCGGCGCGCGTGCCGATGGAAGGGTAATGCGTGATCGAAGTCCTGGTGATGTCATGCCTAGCCGGAACGGGTGCTCCGACCGGACGCATCGACCTCGGGGACGCCCGGGCGGCGGAACTGGCGGCCCTGACGGCACGGACCGGGACGCCGGTCCATCCGGTGGGGCCCCGCCCCGGCAAGGACATCGATCCCCTGCTGCGCGGACGGGTGCTGGTCGTCGGGGACGACGCCGACCTGGCCGCCGTGGCCCTGCGGGTGCTGCGCCGGAACCTGCTGGGCTCGGTCGAACTGGCCTACGCGCCGGCCCGGCCCACCGCGCTGACCCGGCTGTGGAACCTGCCGGTGGGTCCCGACGCGGTCCGCACCGCCGCGACCGCTCCGGCGCACCCCGTTCCCCTCGTCCGCGACGACGTCGGCGGGGTGCTGCTCGCCGAAGGATCGCTGACCCCCCTGCTGGGCGCGACCTACGTCGACGAACACAAGGTGCTGGCGGGCCCGGCCCTGCGTCTGCAGGTACGACCCGACCGCGCCCGCGGACTGCTGGTCACCGTCGAGCGTCGAGGTGCCCTGCCGTGGACGCGGCGCCGCACCACGACCGCGGGCCGGGCGGTGCAGATCGGCAGTGCCGCACCGAGCCTGGTGACCAGCGACGGCGTGGAGCACCCCCGCCGGATGGACCGGTGGACCTTCTACCGGCACACCGAGGATCTCCTGCTGGTCGGCGCGGACCCGGCCGCGCCGGCCGGGCCGGCGGCGCGCTGAGACGGGGTCTCCCGCAGGGACCGAGCCTCAGGGCAGGAGGTCGGTGGGGATCTCCGGATCGGCATCGAGCAGGAACGCCCGGAGCCGCTCGACCTCATCGGTCTCCTCGAACAACACGGCGGCCTGGGCGAGCGCGGACAGGCAGCGCAGGAATCCGCGGTTGGGTTCGTGGGACCAGGGCACCGGCCCCGCCCCCTTCCACCCGTTGCGCCGCAACCGGTCCAGGCCGCGGTGGTATCCGACCCGGGCGTAGGCGTACCCGGCGACGTCGTCCCCACGGTCCAGCGCGGCCTCGGCGAGGACCGCCCAGGCCAGGCACGACGTCGGGTGGCGGCGGGCGACGTCCTGGGCGGTGTCACCGGCCGCGAGCTCACCCGCGGCGGGGTCGACGGGCAGATGGACCGGGGGCGGGCCGAGCAGATTGGGTCCGGGCATGGGCCCATCCTGCCCGCTCCGGCAGCAGCACCGAACCGGTCACCAGCACCGGCACCGGCACCGGCTCTTCACCCGCGCCGGCACCCCGCCCGCGCCGGCCGGGCGGTCCAGCCCGCCACCCCGCCGCCGCGTCGCCCCACCCACCACCCGGGCCGCCGGCCCCGTTCACATCGCGAACTGTGCCGCCATGGCCGCGTCGACCTGGCGGTACCGCTCACCCGCCGAGGCCACGGACTCGGCCAGCGAACGCAGCACGATCTGCCGCTCGGCGGCGGAGGCGTCCCAGCGGGCCTTGAGCGAGCGGTAGGCCAGCAGCGTGTCGGCCTGCATGTCGGCCGTCGCCCCGAGCGTGGCGTCCAGCTCGGCGAGGTGCTGCTCGATGCGACCCCAGGTGGCCACCAGAGAGTCGTACCCGTTGGTGAGAGCGGCGTAGTTGACCGCGATGGTGGCCATCAGGCGGACGCCGGGATGGCGGCGGCCGTGGCCGACTCGGCCTCGCCGAAACGCTGGGCGGAGGAGATCAGGGTGGTGCCCTGGCTCAGCAGAGCGTCCTTGAGGGTGACCGCGGTGGCCAGGTAGCCCTGCACCGCCGCCACGAACCGCGGCGCGGCCTCGCTGGACTGCCAACCGGCCTGGATGGACCCGAGCAGGCCGTCCATCGTGGCGATCTCGCGGGCGAGCGCCGACCCCGTGTCGCCGACCGCACCTCCGGCCGCGGCGATCCGCTCCGTGGTGATCGAGAACCCTTCCATCTGTTCGGTTCCTTCCGTCCGGCGACGGCCTCTCCGTCGTCCGGGCCCATCGTGCGCAGCGGAGGGCGGTGGCGGAACGGGCCGGCCGCGTCCGGGGACAGGAATCGGACAGGGGGACAACCTGCCCCCGGCGGCATCCGTGCCGGTCGTCGCGTCGGTACCCAGGGTTAGGCTGATCAGGGCAGCAACCGGTCCCCGCCGCGGCCACGGTCCTCCCGTGGACGCGGCACCGACCCGGGCGCACGTGCCGTGGTGAGCCCCGGCGCAGCAGCGCGGGGGTCCAGCTGCCCGACCACACCACCAGGAGCCCCATGACGTCGCCCGCCCCCCTCCGCGTCCTGGTCACCGGAGCCTCCGGCTTCGTCGGCTCGCACCTGGCCCGCGCGCTGGTGGCCGACGGCCACCACGTCCGGGCGATGACGCGCCGTCCCGAGAAGTACACCGGCGCCGGTGATCCGGTGCGGGCCGACGTCTCCGAGCCGGCCACCCTGGAACCGGTCCTGGACGGCGTCGACGTCGCCTACTACCTGGTGCACTCGCTCGGCTCGGCCGATTTCGAACGCGAGGACGCGGAGGCGGCCACCGACTTCGGCCACGCGGCCGCCCGGGCCGGTGTCCGGCAGATCGTCTACCTGGGCGGGCTGGGCGACCCGGGGGAGAACCTGTCCGCGCACCTGCGGTCGCGTCGCGACGTCGAGTCGTTGCTGGGCCTGGGCGGAGTGCCGGTGACGGTGCTGCGGGCGGCCGTCGTGGTCGGCCACGGCGGCATCTCCTGGGAGATCACCCGGCAGCTGGTCGACCACCTGCCGATGATGATCGCGCCGCGCTGGGTGGAGACCCGCACCCAACCCATCGCTCTGTCCGACGTCGTCCGCTACCTGGTCGGCGTGCTCGGCCGCCCGGAGGCGTTCGGCCGGGTGTACGACGTCGGGGGGCCGGAGATCATGCGGTACAGCGACATGATGCGGCGTGCGGCGCGCATCCAGAAGAAGCGGTCGCTGCCGATGATCCCGGTGCCCCTGCTGACCCCGCGCCTGTCGTCGGGCTGGCTGGCCCTGGTCACCGACGTCGACCTGGAGACCGCGCGCAACCTGATCGACTCGATGACCAACGAGGTCATCGCGCACGACACCAGCATCCGCGAGCTCGTCCCCGGTGAACCCGTCGGGTACGACGACGCCGTCCGGGCCGCCCTCGACGCGCGGGCCCGCGAGCAGGAGGACGCCCGCCCGGGCGCTCCAGCCACCCGGTCATGACCGGTCCCGCCGCACGCCGCCCACTGGTCGACCGGTTCGGTCGGCTGCTCCGCCCGGCCCTGGTGGACCGGGTGGAACGTGACCACCAGCAGAGCGCCCGGGCCTTCCTGCGCCGCCGGATCGTCGTGGCCGTCACCCTGGTCGTCGGCGCGACCCTGCTCGGCCTGTCCCTGTCCGTGGATCCCACCGATCCGCGCTTCTACCCGTTGACCATCGCGCTCGCCGCGACCTGGGTCATCGGTGGCGTGCTCAGCGGGCCGCTGCACCTGGGGTACATGCCGTTCCGGGGTCGGCTCCGCCGCCCGGTCATCACCCCGATCGCGTTCGGGCTCGCCACCGCGGTGCTCTTCATCGTCGGCGCGCTGATCGTGCGGCAGATCCCCCCGCTGGCCTCGCTGACGGACGCCGTCCTGGACCAGGCACGCGGGCGATCGCTCGTCCTGGTCGCCCTGATCACCCTGATCAACGGCATCGCCGAGGAGATCTTCTTCCGGGGTGCGCTCTTCGCGGCCATCGGAGTCCGGCATCCGGTCGTCATCTCCACCGTGGTGTACGGCCTGGCCACGGTGGCGTCCGGAAACCTGATGCTGGTGTTCGCCGCGCTCACCCTGGGTCTGCTGTTGGGCCTGCAACGTCGGGCCAGCGGCGGCATCCTCGGGCCGATCCTCACCCACGTCACCTGGTCGACGACGATGCTGTTCGTCCTCCCGCCGCTGTTCTCCGCGGTGGGCTGACCGGCCACCCGGCCCTGGCCGCCGTCGGACCTCCCGCGTACGTTTCCCAGGATGCGCACCGAGAACGCCCTGGAGGCGCGGGCGACCGACACCATCGGCCCGCTACGGATCCGCCTGCTGGCCGCGGCCAGCGCCAAGCAGGCCGTCGTCGTCCTCGGGGGCGACGCGGACGCGCCGGCGTTCCACGTGTTCACCGTGGCGGACGTCATGGGCGCTCTCGCCGGGCTCACCGGCGGCACCAGCCTGACCGAGGCGCTCGACCTGTCCGGTCGGCCGCCCGTCGCGGCGGTGTCGCTGCGGACGGCGACGGATGCCGACGTGGGTCGACCCGTGGTCGAGAACGGCCGGCTGCTCGGTGTCGTCGCCGGCGAGGTCCTGCGCGCCGAATCCACGGAGGACGAGATGGGCCGCACGATGACGCCGCCCGCCAGCACCCCGGCCGACACGGCGGCCGAGCCGGCGGACAAGCCCAGGCGCCGGTGGGGATTCCTGTCCCGGTCCGGCAGCCGCGACGACTGACCTCGTGGACGGGGCTGCGCGCTGGGTGGCGAGCGCGTTGATCGGTCACCCGGAGATCGCCGTGCTGCTGGCGGTCGGGTCGGGTTTCGCGCTCGGGCAGGTCCGGGTGCGATCGGTGAGCCTCGGGGCCGTCACCGGCACCCTGCTGGTGGGGGTGGCCCTGGGCGTCGTCGTGCGCCTTCCGGACACCGGCGCCGGCCGTACCACTCTGGTGGTCGACGGCCCGGCCCGGAACATCTTCTTCCTGTTGTTCCTCTTCGCGCTGGGCGTCCGGCTCGGGCCGCAGTTCGTCGCGGGTCTGCGCGGAACGGGAGCTCCGCAGGCCCTGTTCGCGGTGGTCCTCGCCGTGGTCGGGTTCGCCACCGTCCTGGGGGTGGCCGCCGCGTTCGGGTTGAACCCGGGTCTGGCCGCCGGTGTCGCCGGGGGCGCCCTCACCCAGTCCGCCATCGTCGGGGTGGCGCAGGGATCCATCGCCGGCCTCGGCGCGGACGCGTCGACACTCCAGGAATGGAGTGATCTGGTGCCCGTCGCCTACGCGGTCACCTACCTGTTCGGCACCGTCGGTACCGCGCTGTACTGCGCCAACATCGCCCCCCGCCTGCTGGGCATCACCGCGCTGCCCGCGGCGGCCGCCGCGCTGGAGGAACGCCTCGGCCTCGCCGGGTCGGCTCCCGACGTCCACTCGGCCTACCTGGACGTCACCCGGCGCGCGTATCTCCTCACCGCGCTCCCGGACGGGGTGCGCACCTGCGGCGACCTGGAGACCTACCTGGAGACGCGCGCCGGGGGCGGGCAGCGGGTCTACGTCGCCAGGGTGCGCACCGGGGACACGGTCCGGGACGCCGACCCGGGGACCGTCCTGGCCGCCGGCGGGACGGTGGCCCTCACCGCCCGGCGGATGGACCTGTTCGCGGACGCGCTCGCCCCCGTCGCGCACGAGACCGACGACCGCCGGCTCCTGGACTTCGGCATCGAGGACCTGTGGGTGATGGTCTCGCATCGCGGCGCGGCCGGTCGGACCGTCGGGGAGCTGCGGACGGACGGGCGGTTCCGGCGGATCTACGTGCGGGCCCTGCGCCGCGGCGGTCATGACGTCCCGCTGGCCGATCCCGTCACCCTGCACGCCGGGGACGAGGTCCGGGTCCAGGGACCGCAACCGTTGCTCGAGCAGACCATCCCCTCCATCGGGCACGCCGAGCGCAGCGACGACCGGTCGGGCATGGTCGCCATCGGGCTGGGGATCGCGGCCGGCGCTCTGGTCGGGGTACCCGCCCTGCACGCCGGCGGCATCCCCGTCGGTCTGTCGACCAGCGTCGGCGCACTGCTCGCCGGCCTCCTTCTCGGCTGGTTCCGCACCCGCCGGCCGATCACGGCACGGATCCCCGCCGCCACCGACTGGTTCCTGGAGTCGGCGGGCCTGGCGTTCTTCATCGCGATGGTCGGCATCTCGGCCGGGCCGTCGTTCCTGTCCGGCCTCACCCGGTACGGCGTGGGCATCCTGCTGGCCGGGGTGGTGGTGACCCTGGTGCCGCTGCTGGTGATGACCGCACTCTCTCGCTGGGTGTTCCGGTTCGACCCCGTGCTCACGCTGGGGATGCTGGCCGGGGCGCGGTCGTCGTCGGCCGCCGCCGGCGCCGTGCGGGACGCCGCCCGCAGCTCGGCGCCGATGCTCGGGTACACCGTCCCGTACGCCGTGGCCAATGTGGCGCTGACGATCGGGGGCGCGGTGGTCGTGGCGCTCACCGGATGAGAGTCGCGCGCGTCGAACCCGTCCGTCCCACCCCTGCGTGCTGCAGTGTTCACGCACAGTCCCGGAGAGCCGGAGGTCCCGTCCGATGCCCGACCGACCGTTGACCCGCGCGGAGATCCGCGCCCTGCAGACGCTCTCGCCGTTCGAGCTGCGGGAGAAGTTGCGGGAGATCGCCGGCGCGCACGAGGGCCGGACGGCCTTCCAGCAGCTCAACGCCGGTCGTGGCAACCCCAACTTCGTCGCGCCCACCCCGCGGGAGGCGTTCTTCCGCCTGGGCTTCTTCGCCCTGGAGGAGTGCCGGGCCGCCGTGTCCTGGGATGCCGAACTCGTCGGCGTCCCGCAGAAGACCGGCATCGCCGATCGGTTCCGGACCTGGTTGCGCGACCACACCGGCGAGTCCGGGGTCGATCTGCTCGCCCGCCTCCTGGACTGGGGAGTCCAGGAGTGCGGGTTCGACGACGACGCCTTCGTCTGGGAGATCGCCGACGCGGTCATCGGCGATCACTACCCGGCCCCGGACCGGATGCTCCACCACACGCAGGACGTCGTGCGGCGGTACCTGCTCCAGGAGATGGGCCCGGGCATCGGCCCGGTGGACCTGTTCGCCGTCGAGGGCGGTACCGCGGCGATCTGCTACGTCCTGGACTCCCTGCTGGCCAACCGGCTGGTGCGGCGCGGTGACCGGGTGGCCGTGATGACGCCCATCTTCACGCCCTACCTGGAGATCGCTCGGCTCGACCAGTACGACTTCGAACTCGTCCGGATCGGCGCCGACGCCCGCACCCCCGACGGGGAGCGGAGCTGGCAGTTCCCGGACGACGAGATCGACCGGCTGCGGGACCCGTCGGTGAAGGTCCTGCTCTGCGTCAACCCCACCAACCCGACATCGGTGTCGGTCGACCCGGCGACGCTGCAGCGGATCGCCGCGGTGGTCGCGGAGGACAACCCCGACCTGATCGTGGTCACCGACGACGTCTACGGCACCTTCATCGACGGTTTCACCTCGCTGGCCGCCCACCTGCCGCACAACACCCTGCTGATCTACTCGTTCTCGAAGTACTTCGGCGCGACGGGTTGGCGCCTCGGGGTGATCGGGCTGCACCCCGACAACGTCCTGGACCGCCTGCTCGATCGGCTGCCCGAGGCGGACAAGCAGGCACTGGACACCCGGTACGCCTCGCTCACCCTGGAGCCCCGCGCCATCCGGTTCGTGGACCGCCTCGTCGCCGATTCCCGCAACGTCGCCCTGAACCACACCGCCGGGCTGTCGCAGCCGCAGCAGCTGATGATGCTGCTGTTCTCGGCCTACTGCCTGCTCGACCGGGACGACCACTACAAGGCCCAGGCGCAGGCGCTGATCCGGCGCCGGCTGGCGGACCTGATGGCCGGCATGGACCTGACGATGGCGCCGGACCCGCTCCGGGTCGGCTACTACGTCGAGCTCGATCTCCTGCACCACGCCGAGCAGGAGCACGGCACCGACTTCACGGACTACCTGATCGCGAACCACGAGCCGACCGACATCCTGTTCCGGCTGGCCCGGGAGAGCGGGGTCATCGCCCTCAACGGTGGCGGGTTCGACGCGCCCCCGTGGTCGATCCGGCTCTCCATCGCCAATCTCCGCGACGACGAGTACCGGGAGATCGGGTCCGCCATCCGCACGGTGAACCAGGAGTACGTCGACGAATGGCGGGCGAGCGGTCGATGACGCCTCCCGCCCCGGCCCACCGGTGCCGGGGGTGAGCACCGTCATCGCGGTGGTGCTGGCCCTGATGTCCGCGGTGCTGGCCGCCGTCGGCACGGTCATGCGCCATCAGGCCACCGTGCGCACCGGGGGCATCGGCCGCGCCTGGGTGCTGGGTGCGGTGGTCTCGGTCGGCGCGTTCGCCCTGCAGGCGGCCGCCCTGGTGATGGGCGAGGTCCTGCTCGTCCAGCCGCTGATCGTGCTGTCGGTGCTGTTCGAGCTGTTCATCCAGGTCTGGTGGACCCGGCGGCCCGCCACCGCCTGGCAGTGGACCTGCGGGGCGGCCGTGGCCGTCGGGGTGGGCATCTTCGTCGTCTTCGCGCGGCCCCAGCCCGCCGTGCACGGCCGTCAGGCCTGGATCCTGGACACCGTCGTCATCGGTTTCCTGCTCATCGTGCTGACGCTGTACCTGACGGCCCGCCGAACCCGGGGGAACACCTCCGGACTGCTCTTCGGTCTCGTCGCCGGCTCGCTGTTCGGGTTGGTCGCGGTGCAGATCAACTCGCTGTCCGACCCCTTCCGCGGGCTGACGCAGACCCTCGCGAACCCCACCCTGTGGATCTGCGTCCTCACCGGCGCCGCCGCCATCGTCGCCCAGCAGCGGGCCTTCGGCCGGGGATCGTTGGAGGTCTCCTACCCGGCGATGGTCTCCGCCGAACCGGTGGTCTCGATGATCCTGAGCCTCGCCGTGCTGGGCGAGAAGCTCTCCTCGCACAGCGTCGGCACCTACGTGGGCATCACCGGCGTGGCGATCATGATCCTCGGCGTCGTCGGACTGGCTCAGGCCAACGCCCGCGAGGAACGTCGGGCGGCCGCTCCTCGCCGGGTCCACTGAACCCTCGTGCCGCCGCGCACCCCGCATCCACCGGCCCCGGTCAGCAGAGAGCCCCGGAGCGGCATGCTCCGGGGCTCTCGATGCTCGCGCCTGGTCGGGCATCGACCGGGCCGGGCTGGACCATCGCGAACGACGGCCTCACTGTGATTCTCGTCCCCCGGCCCCTGCCCGTTACGCAGGACGGAGCAAACCCGACAAACTTTGACAAAGCGTTACCAGGCCGTCCACCGCGGGCCGCCTCAGCCCTGCCAGGCGGCCACCCAGGTGCGCTGGCCGATGATGCCGGACGGGTTGATGCCCTGGCTCTGCTGGAAGGCGACCACGGCGGCCTTGGTCGCATCGCCGTAGTAGCCCGTCCCGGTCAGCCCGTACCCGCGCGAGCCGAGCTGTCGTTGGAAGCACTGCAGCTCACGTGCCGTGTCGCCCTCGACGAACTGCCGCTCGGGCCAGGCCGGTGCGGAACCCGTCCCGACCTGGCACGCCTCGTCGCTCGCCGGGACGTAGCCGGTCGCCGGGGCGGCTGCCGGAGCGGGAGCCGGAGCCGCGGCCCACGCCGCTGCCCAGGTCTTCGGGCCGATGTACCCGACGACGTTGAGGCCCGCCTTCTCCTGCAGGGCCAGCACCGCGGCCTGGGTGTTCGGACCGAAGTAGCCGGTCCCGGTCAGCCCGTAGCCGAGCGCGCCCATCTGACGCTGCCACGACTTCAGCTCCTCGGACGAGTCCCCGAGCCGGAACTGACGCCCGGGGTAGGCCGGTGCACCGTTCGTCGGCGCCGGGTCAGCGGCGGGCGCAGGATCGGACGGGGCCTCGGACCCACCGCCGCCGCCCTGGTTGCCCGGGACGGGCGGCTGCACCTTGGATCGGGCGTCGCCGTCCTCGGACAGGCCGACCAGACCGGCACACACCCAGGGGCTCCACCCGCGGTTGCGGTAGAGGATCAGCGCGCGGTAGTCCTGCTCGGTCGCCGACGCCTCGTGCGGATAGCCGCTGCCGCCCACGGAACGCCAGGTGCTGAGGTCGAACTGGTAGGCGCCGTAGTAGCCGTTGCCGGTGTTGATGTCGTAGCGGTTGGTCGATTCACACATCCGGAGCTGGTACCAGTCGTCCGCCGACGGGTCGGCGGACGCGGTGCCTCCCCCGACGAACAGGGCGGTGGCCGCGAGTGAACCGATCGCAGCAACCATCGCCAGGCCTCGACGCATGAGCGCCTCTCTGCAAGTCGCACTCAGTGGTCCGCGGCTACTGTGAGTAGCTAGCCATGAGCCGCCGACGCCGCTTCCCCTTGTCCGGCACCGGTGGTGACCACTTCCCCGCTCGACTCTCCATGCTGGGCGCCCCGGAGGCACGTCAGACCGGAAGGACCCGCAGAGCGAGGGGCCGCGGGATCGGCAGGCCGTCAGGGCGACGGCATGAGTCCCAAGCTAGTTCACGAGTCCCACTTGTCACAAGATCCCCGTATAACACGAGCAACCTCCGCGGCCCCGGAACGTCGGTCCGACACGCCGGACCACGGAGATGAGTCCGCCCGGACCGCCGGGACTCCCTGGGGAATCCGGCGATCCGGGCGGGATCGCGTGATCGACGTCCGCCGATCAGCAGCTCACAGCATCAGGCAACGGGGCTGTCAGGCACCGTGTCGATCAGGCGCCGTGTCGATCAGGCGCCGAGGGACTTGCCGGCCGAGCCCAGCTGCTGGCAGGCCTCACCGATGCGGGCGGCCATACCGTTCTCGCCGAGCTTGAGGTAGGCGCGCGGGTCGTAGGCCTTCTTGTTGCCGACCTCGCCGTCGATCTTCAGCACGCCGTCGTAGTTGGTGAAGAAGTGGCCGACCAGCGGGCGGGTGAACGCGTACTGGGTGTCGGTGTCGATGTTCATCTTCACCACGCCGTAGGACACCGCCTCGGCGATCTCCTCGGCGGTCGAGCCGGATCCGCCGTGGAAGACCAGCGCCAGGGGCTTGCTGCCCTCGGCCAGGCCCAGCTTCTTGGCCAGGGCCTCCTGGCCGTCCTTCAGCACGGACGGGCGCAGCTTGACCCCACCGGGCTTGTAGACGCCGTGCACGTTGCCGAAGGTGGCCGCCACGATGTAGTTGTTCGCCTCCGGGACGCCCAGCGCGTCGATGGTGGCGATGAAGTCGTCGGGCGTGGTGTACAGCTTGTCGTTGATCTCGTGCGCGACGCCGTCCTCCTCACCGCCGACGACACCCACCTCGATCTCCAGGATGACCTTGGCCGGGGTGGTCAGGGCCAGCAGTTCCTTGGCGATCTCGAGGTTCTCCCCCAGCGGCACGGCCGAGCCGTCCCACATGTGGGACTGGAACAGCGGGTTGCCGCCGTTGCGCACGCGCTCGGCGGAGATGGCCAGCAGGGGCTTGACGTAGGTGTCGAGCTTCTCCTTCTGGCAGTGGTCGGTGTGCAGCGCGACGGTGACGCCGTACTTGGCCGCGACCACGGTGGCGAACTCGGCCAGCGCGACCG
This sequence comes from Nakamurella flavida, assembly GCF_030811475.1. Lineage (NCBI taxonomy): Bacteria > Bacillati > Actinomycetota > Actinomycetes > Nakamurellales > Nakamurellaceae > Nakamurella > Nakamurella flavida. Next base: position 3,096,905 of record NZ_JAUSQV010000001.1, on the reverse strand, counting down.
CGCCGGTGACCATGTCCTTCACGTTGGAGCCGGACGCGAACTCGGCACCGCCGGTGGAGACCTGGATGATGCCGTCGCTGCCGGCGTCGGCGAAGCCCTTGATCGCGGCGTTCACCGTCTCCGACGAGGTGATGTTGATGGCCGGGTAGGCGAACCCGCCCTCCTTGGCCCGGTCGAGCATGGCGGCGTACGTCTCGGGAGTGGCAAGAGGCATGAACGGTCCTTCCGCGGTCGGGACGCCGGCGCACGGTGTGTGCGGACGCCCGGATGGTGTGTGACATCTGAGCCGACCCGTCGACCCGGTCCGGGTGGTGACGGCCAGCGTGGGCAACCCGGGGTCAGGTGCGGTCGGGGGCCAGTATCGCGCATGGGCCGCCGGGGCGGCTCGCGCAGGGTCCCACCGTGCCGCCGACACCTAGTTCGTGGACCGCCCGGAGGGCGGTGCGGTGGTGCCCCGCACGATCAGGTGCGGGGTGATCTCCGCGGTGTGCGACGGACCCGGGTCCGGCGTCAACTGGTCGAGGAGCAGCCGCGCCGCCATCCGGCCCTGGTCCCGCACGGGTTGGGCGACCGTGGTGAGGTCGAAGAGATACCCCAGGTCGTGGTTGTCCACGCCCACCACGGACAGATCGCCCGGCACGTCCAGGCCCAGTCGGCGGGCGGCGTGCAACACCCCCATGGCGACCTCGTCGCTGACGGCCACGACGGCGGAGGGCGCCGGGGTATCACCCGCCACCACCGACCCCCACATCCGCTCGAAGGCGATGCTGCCACCCTCGACCGCGAACCCGGTCGACGGGCACCAGCCACCGTCGATCGGCGCGCCCGCCCCGGCCATCGCGGCCCGGTAGCCGGCCGCACGATCCCCGGCGACGGTGAACCCGAACGCCTCGGCGGGGTCGCTGCCCAGGAAGGCGATGCACCGGTGGCCCAGGCCCAGCAGGTGCTCGGTGGCCAGCCGGCCCACCAGCACGTTGTCCACCAGGACGGCGGGCACGGACTCGATCATCGATCCGACCGTGACCACCGGGACCCGCAGCGCGAGCAGGGTCTGCACCGACTGCAGACCCAGCGGCACGTTCAGGGCCAGTACCCCGTCCACCCGCTTGTCCAGGCTGCGGACCCCGGGAGCGGCGGGGCCGTCGTCCACCGAACCGTCCAACGGATAGAGCAGGACGTCGTACCCACGCCGACTGAGCACCTCCTGCGCACCGTCGATGACGGCACCGAAGAACCAGCGGGACACCCAGGGGGCCAGGACGGCGATGGCCTGGGTCCGACCGGTGGTCAGGGCGGCGGCCGACGGCGAGGCGACGTAACCCAACTGGGCGGCCGCATCGATGACCCGCACCCGGGTCGGGGCGGACACCCCGCGCAGCCCGCGCAGTGCCCGGGACACGGTGGCCGGGGAGACGCCGGCGAGGGCGGCCACCTCGACGATGGTGTTGGCCGTGACCACCCGGCCGCCCACGGGCGACCCGAAGGCGACCGTGGCCTCCCGGCCCGGCGTGCGCTCACGGGGAGCGGACGCCGGACCGGGCGCCGTCCGGGATACCGAGTCGGGCTGGGCGTTCTCGTCCAGCTCCGGCACGGTCCGGCTCACCCCTTGACGCTGCCCGCGAGCAGGCCGCGGACGAAGAAGCGCTGGAGGCTGAAGAACACGATCAGCGGCACGATGATCGAGATGAAGGCGCCGGCGGAGAGCAGCTCCCACGACGAACCCCGGGTGCCGGACAGGTCGGCGATGGCCGCGGTGACCGGGCGCAGGTTCGGACTGGGGGCGAACACCGTGGCGACCAGCAGGTCGTTCCACACCCACAGGAACTGGAAGATGCCGAAGGCCGCGATGGCCGGTACCAGCAGCGGCATGAGCACGACGAAGAAGATCTTCACGTGACCGGCGCCGTCGACCCGGGCCGCCTCGATGATGGAGGCCGGGACCTCCTTCATGAAGTTGTGCAGGAGGAAGATCGCGAGCGGCAGGCCGAAGATCGTGTGCGAGATCCACACCGGCCAGAACGAGTTCTGCAGACCGAAGTTGACGAAGATGGTCTGCAGCGGGATCAGCGCCACCTGCAGCGGGACGACCTGCAGCGCGAAGACCGCCACGAACAGGAAGTTCCGCCCCTTGAACGGGATCCAGGCGAAGGCGTAGGCGGCCAGCAGGGCCAGGAAGATCGGGATCAGCACCGCCGGGACCACGATGACGATCGTGTTGAGGAAGAAGCTGCCGAGCCCGCCCTGGGCGTTGAGCGCCTGGTCGTAGTTGGTCAGCGTGAAGCCCGGGTTGGTGATGATCGACCACCACCCGCTGGTGTTGATGTCCTCCACCGGTCGGAACGAGGTGATGAACAGCCCCAGCGTCGGGATGGTCCAGAGGATGGCCAGGACGATGGCCAGCCCGGACGCCCACGGCGAGGTGAGCTTGGTCTTCGCCTCCTGGGCCCGCAGCTGCCGCTTGAGCTGCCGGGAGGAGACGGGCTCCTCGACGCGGACGTCGGTCTGCGGAATGACGGGAGCTGTGGTCATCGAACTTCCTCCGCGAGCCGCATCTGCCGGACGTTGTAGACGATCACCGGGATGATGATCACGAACAGGACGACGGCCAGTGCGGCGCCGATGCCCTTCCCGCCCTCACCCTGGCGGAAACTCTGGGTGTAGAACTCGTTGGCCACGATGGACGTGCCGTAGTTGCCGCCGGTCATCGTCCGGACCACGTCGAACGCCTTGAGCGAGCCCATGGCGATGGTGGTCAGCACGACGACCACCGCGGGGCGGATGGTCGGCACGGTGACTCGGCGGAACAGCTTGAAGCCGGTCGCCCCGTCGATCTGCGCGGCCTCGACGATGTCGTCCGGCACCGCCTTGATGGCCGCGGACAGGATCGTCATCGCGAAGCCGGCGTTGATCCAGATCATCACCACGATGAGGAAGAACGTGTTCCACGGTTGCGTGATGATGAATTGATAGGGGTCCGCGCCCAGCCAGACCAGAACCTGGTTGGCCAGGCCGATCTGCGGGGAGCCGCCCTGGCGGTACTCGTAGACGAACTTCCAGATGATGGATGCGCCGACCATGGAGATGGCCATGGGCAGGAACACCAGGGCCTTGGCCGCCTTCTCGAAGCGGGTCCGGTCCACCAGCACGGCGTAGATCAGGCCGAACAGGGTGGAGACGACCGGGACGAGGACGACCCACCACACGGTGTTGAGCAGCGTCTTCTGGAAGGCCGGGTCGGTGAACACCCGGGTGTAGTTGTCGAAGCTGAAGCCCAGCTCGGTGAGCCGCTGGCCGGTGTTGGGGTTGATCACCGGACCGCCGTCGGGGCCGACGGCGTTGACGCTGACCTGGAAGGAACGGACCACCGTTCCCGCCGCCGGGTAGAACAGGCCGACGGCCAGCAGGATGGCGACCGGGCCGAGGAAGGCCGCGACGATGACCCAGTTGGGAACCTTCGGGCGGTCGATCGCGAAGAGCAGGACGGCCATGATGACGCCGAAGATCACCACGGCCAGCACCATCGAGATCAGCTTGTCGCCGACCGAGGTGGGGTTGAGCAGAAAGTCCATTCCGTTCCTCCTCCAGGCTGAACGTGGAACGGCGGGCCCGGTCCGGGCGATGCTCCGGACCGGACCCGCCGTCATCACATCAGCGCGTCCGTGGGGTCAGCTGGTCGGCCAGGCGGCGTCGATGTTGGCCAGGGTGGTGGCATCGTCCTGACCGGTGATCCACGCCGTGAACTGCTTCCACTCGGCGTCCGAACCCACCGGGGCGGGCATCAGGTCGGAGGCGTCGAAGCGGAACGTGGTGTCGGTGCTCTGCAGGGTCTTGAGCGCCTCCTGCTGGACCGCGCTCTCCACGCTGCTCGCCTGCAGGCCCAGGTTGGAGGAGATCCAGCTACCGGCCTTGGCCCGGGCGTTCGCGTACTCCGGGGTGGTCAGGTAGTACTCGAACGCCTGCACCTCGGGGCGGTCGGCGAAGGCCGCGTAGAAGGTGCCGCCGCCCAGCACGGTGGTGCCGAACTGGTCGTTGGCCGGCGGGAAGTAGAAGGCGTTGATGTCGCCGTCCGGGCCGATGGTCTTGCCCTTGAAGTTGGAGTCGAAGTTCGCGGCCTCACGGGCGAAGGTGCACTGCCCGTTGAGCAGCGGGGTGCTCACGTCGTTGAACTGGGTGGAGGCGATGGTGGCGACGTCGCCGAACCCGCCGTTGACGTACTTCGGGTCCTTGAGCAGGGCGCCGACCTTGGCCAGCGCGTCCGCGATGGGGGCGTCGGCGAACTTGACGTCGTGGCTGACCCACTGGTCGTAGACCTCGGGGCCGGCGTAGCGGAGCACGTACTCCTCGAGCCAGTCGGTGATCTGCCAGCCGGTGGCCTCACCGGAGGCGATGCCGATGCACCACGGCTTCTCGCCGGTGGCGGCGATCTGATCGGTCAGCGCGGTGAGCTCGTCCCACGTGGTGGGGACGGTGTAGCCCTTGTCCGCGAACGTCTTCGGGGAGTACCAGACCAGCGACTTGAAGTCGGCGTTGTTCGGGATGCCGAACGAGATCCCGTTGACCGTGCCGTAGTTCAGCCAGTCGGACGGGAAGTACTTCTGCGCATTGGTCTTGACGAAGTCCGGCAGGGGCTTGACCGCACCGGTGTTGTTGACGATCTGCGACAGCAGACCCGGCTGCGGGAAGATGCCGAGGTCCGGCGGGTTGCCACTGGCGACGCGGACGCCGACCTGGGCCTCGAACTCCTTGGAGCCCTCGTAGTTCACGGTGACCCCGGTGCAGGTGGTGAAGTCCTTGTAGGCCTCGATGTACGGGGTGTCCTCGGGGGACACGATGGTGCTGTACACGCCGACCGACCCGCTCAGGTTCGGGTACTGCGCCTTGACCGCGTCGCACCAGCCGCTCTCGGCGGGCTGCGGTCCGGTGGCACCCGCGACACTGCTGGCCGGGGCCGACGAGCCGCCGGCCGCACTGCCGGCACTGCTGGCGGTGGGCGTGGTCGTCGAGCCGCCACACGCGGACAGCAGCAGGGCCGCCGCACTGACCCCGACGATCGCCGTGGTGATCTTCCTTGCCGGTCGAGAGTTCACTCGGCTGTTCCTCCGCTTCGTTGCTGGACAGGGCCTTGTGTGAAGCCGTTCACATTCACACGCCCTACGCATGGAAGCGTTTTCTCTCCTGTTGCGCAACCCAGGGCGGCGCCAATCCGGTAACAGTTCCGTAACCTGATCGAGGCCACCGAACCGACCCGAGGAGCCACCCCGGTCACGCTGCGGTACGCGCTGCGATGCCCGACCCGCCACGGGATATCGCCCGATCCCTGCCCGGGTGACCCGACCACGGCGCACCGCCCGCGCGCGACGGGGTGCTCGTCGGGGGCCAGGCCGGACCCGGAGTCCTGCCGCCGGACACCGCGGGGCGCCGGGCCTGACCGACCGGCACCCACCCGCCGGTCTGCCAGGATCGGGGGACGGCCCGGCCACGGACCGGCAGTACCGGCGTACCGGCAGAAGGGCAGTCGTGAGCATCGAGGACGAGGACTCGAGCTCCGCCGAGGCGGAGAGCCTGGTCGAACGGACCCTGGGCACGCTGGCCTCGCTCAACCCGCTCCGGGTGCCCGCCGGATCGCCGGAGCCCGAGCCGGACCGGCCGTCCGACGTGCCGGCCTCCGAACCGCCCGCCCCGGTGACCATCGACGACCTCTACCGCACCCATCGGATGGGGATGGTCCGGCTGGCGATCCTGCTGGTGGACGACCAGGCCAGCGCCGAGGACGTCGTCCAGGAGGCGTTCGCCGGGTTGTTCCGCAACTGGGGCGGCCTGCGCGACACCCAGGCGGCCATCGGCTATCTGCGGACCGCCGTGGTCAACGGCTCCCGGTCCATGCTGCGGCGGCGCCGCACCGCCCGGGCCTACGTGCCCCCGCACGCCGGGACCGCGCGCTCCGCGGAGTCGCTGGCCATCCTGTCCACCGAGCACCAGGCCGTGGTCTCCGCGCTGGCCGATCTGGCCCCCCGGCAACGTGAGGTGCTGGTGCTCCGCTACTACGGCGGACTGTCCGAGGCGGAGATCGCCGAGGCCACCGGGTTGTCCAAGGGCACCGTGAAGTCGACCGCGAGCCGCGCGGTCGCCAAGCTGGGCGACCTGGTGCGGGACCGGTCGTGACCGGCCCGCGGTGACCGGGGCCGAGCGCGGCCCGCACCGGCGGCCGGACCCGTCCAGCGGACCGGCCCCCGCGGCCGACCCGGAGCAGGTGCTGGCGCAGGCCCTGCGGGCGATGGCCGGCGGCCCGCGCGGCGCGGCCGGGTCCCCGCCGGGCGCGGCCCCGCTGTCGCCTTCCGCCGCGCGGCCCAGGGGGGAGGATGCCCGGCGTTGGACGACGGCCCAGGTCCTGCTGCTGGCCGCGGTGGTCGGGCTCACCCTCGGCGTCGTCGCCGGCCTGCTGTCGCTGATCCTGGGCTGAGCGTCACCGTGCCGGAATCACCGCACCGGCTCATCGCATCGAGAACATCGACCCCGGGTTGAACAGCCCCTGGGGGTCCAGGGCGGCCTTGATCGCGCGATGCACCGAGAGCCCCACCGGGCCGATCTCCCGGGCGAGGAAGTCCTGCTTGATCCGGCCGATCCCGTGCTCCCCGGTGACCGTGCCGCCGAGCTCCGTACCCGCGGTGAGGATGCGGTCGAAGGCGCGGTGGGCCGCGGCGACGTGCGCGGGGTCGGCCGCGTCGTAGACCAGGGTCGGGTGCATGTTGCCGTCGCCGGCGTGACCGACGACGGCGACCACCACGCCCTCCTCCGCGGCGATGCGGGCGCACGCGGCGATCAGCGGGGCGATGGCCGTCCGGGGCACGCACACGTCGTCGGTCAGCCAGCTGCCCAGGGTCTCCAGCGCGGTGAGGACGTCCCGGCGGGCCTGCAGCAGCATCCGCCCCTCGGCGAGGTCGTCGGTCACGAAGCTGAACACCGCCCCCGCCGCCAGGCACACCCGTTCCAGGTGTTCCATCTCGGCCATGCCCAGGGCCCCGCCGGCATCGGACTGCCCGAGCAGCAACGCGGCCGGGGTGTCCTCGTCGCCCAACATCCGCACGCCGGTGTGCCGCTCGACGGCGGTGATCGACGTCGCGTCCATGATCTCCAGCAGCGAGGGCACCAGACCGGCCCGGACGGCTCCGGTGACGGCGGCGCCCGCCTGCTCGGCCGAGGAGAAGGCCGCGACCAGGGTGCAGGGCGCGGCCGGGAGGGGCCGGAGCGACAACGTGGCCTCGGTGATCACCCCGAGGGTGCCCTCCGACCCGACGATCAACCGGGTCAGGTCGTACCCGGCGACACCCTTGACCGTCCGCCGCCCCGTGCGGAGCACCTCACCAGAGGCCAGCACGACCTGCAGTCCGAGCACCGCGTCGGTGGTCACGCCGTACTTCACGCAGCACAACCCGCCCGCGTTCGTGGAGAGATTGCCGCCCAGGGTGCACCAGTCGTAGGAGGACGGGTCGGGTGCGTAGAACAGGCCGCGGGACTCCACCGCCCGCCGCAGATCGCGGTTGACCACGCCGGGCTGCACCACGGCGAGCCGGTTGGCCTCGTCGACCTCCAGGATGGCGTCCATCCGCGTCATCACCAGGGTGACCGCTCCGTCCACCGCGTTGGCCGCCCCGCTCAGGCCCGACCCGGCCCCCCGCGGGACGATCGGCACCCCGGCCTCGGCACAGGCGCGGACCACCGCGGCCACCTGGCCGGTGTCGGTGGGCAGGACCACCGCCCCGGGCGTGCCGGCCGGGGCCAGCGGCATCATGTCCCGCGCGTAGGACGCCGTGACGTCCGGATCGACGGCCACCCCGCCCGGACCGACGGCCGCGCGCAGGGCGTCCAGCAGACCGGGCGGGAGCGTGTGACGCCGCCCGTCCGCGGGGCTACCGGGCAGGGTCGGGTCCGCAGCGGCGAGGACGTCCATGGCGCGACGCTAATCCCGCCCGGGCCGCTGCGCACCCGTGCCGGGAAAAGGTTGCCTCATCGGTCGCGGGTGGGCTGTTGGTCACGATTCCGGGACGGAATGTCCTCATCGGATACCCTCTGTGACCGTGACCTCTTCCGATCTCGCGCTCCTGCCCGGTTGGCTCGACCCGTCCGTCCTCATCGGGAACATGGGTTCGTGGGCGGTGCTGGGCATTCTGCTCATCATCTTCGCGGAATGCGGGATCCTCATCGGGTTCTTCCTCCCCGGCGACACCCTGCTGTTCATCGCGGGTCTGCTCGTCGCCACCTCGCACAACGGCGGGGCGGGGATCGACATCAATCTCGGCCTGTTCATCGGGCTGCTCGCCCTGGCCGCATTCATCGGGAACATGGTCGGTTACGGCATCGGATACAAGGTCGGGCCGGCCGTGTTCAAGCGCCCCGATGCGAAGTTCCTCAAGCCCGAGTACATCGAGAAGTCCTCGGCCTTCTTCGCCAAGTACGGGAAAATCACCATCGTGCTGGCGCGGTTCGTGCCCATCATCCGCACCGTGGCCACCGTGATGGCCGGTGCTTCCCGGATGGATCCGAAGATCTACACGCTGTACTCCGCCATCGGCGGCGTGCTGTGGGTCGGCGTCGTCACCGTCGCCGGGTACTTCCTCGGCCAGATCGAGTTCATCCGTGACAACGTCGACCTCATCGTCATCCTCGCGGTCGTCGTGGTGGTCTGCGCGGGCGCGGTCCCCGCCCTGCTGCACTGGTTCCAGCGTCGCAAGGCCTCCGGGACCGCCGGCGCCTGAGCCCGGCGGGGCCGGTCAGGCCGGCTCGCACCAGCTTTCCGGGAGCGAGACCGTCACCCCGAAGAAGGTCGGCTGCTGCGCGCAGGTCTCCCCGCGCACCTGGTTCGCGAAGTCCAACGCGTGGTCCCGCTGCTGCCAGCCGAAGAACACCAGCGTGGCCGCGATGGCCAGCACGACGATCTTCCCGATGACCTTCTTGATGATCACCGCGAGCACGAGTGCGAGCACGGCGATCCCGATCAGCACCCAGAGGGCGGTACCGCGCAGGGCGTCGAGGCCGATATCCATGGGCCGAAACCTACCGGCCGGATCCGCCCCGACCGGGCCCTGCGACCTGACGGTCCGCTGAGGAACGGCGCCTCACCAGGCGGTCGACAGATCGGCGTGCCGCCGGATCCAGGCGTGCATGACGATGCCGGCGGCCACCCCCACGTTGATCGACCGGGTCGACCCGAACTGGGCGATCGAGACGGCCAGGCCCGCGGCGGAACGGGCCTCGTCGGTGAGGCCGGACGATTCCTGGCCGAACAGCAGAACGGAGCGGCGGGGCAGGTTGCACGTCTCCAGGGGCACCGCGCCGGGCAGGTTGTCCACCGCGACCAGCACGGCGTGCTGCGCCCGCACGACCTCGGCCAGCCCCGCGATGTCGGGGTGGTGGTGCAGATGCTGGTAGCGGTCGGTGACCATCGCCCCGCGCCGGTTCCAGCGTCGTCGGCCCACGATGTGCACCGACCGCGCGCCGAAGGCGTTGGCCGTCCGGACCACCGTGCCGATGTTCGCGTCGTGCCCGAAGTTCTCGATCGCCACCGAGAACTCGTGCCGACGGGGGTCGAGATCGGCGACGATCGCCTCGCGCCGCCAGTAGCGGTAGGCGTCGACGACGTTGCGGGTGTCCCCGCCGGCCAGCAGCTCCGGATCCAGCCGGGGGTCGTCGGGCCAGGGCAGCGGGTGGGGTCCGACCCCGACGGGCACGGCCGCCGTCCACTCGGTGGGGCCCGGGGCGTCCGGGCCGTCAGTGCTGTCCGTGCCGTCCGCCGGTCGATCTGCCGGTGGTTCGGTCACCGCAGGCTCACGACAGCCCCAGATCGGCCAACCCGAACAGGGACCGGTAGCTCAGCCCCTCGGCGGCGATGACCGCGTCCGCGCCGGTCTCCCGGTCGGCGATGGTGGCCACGCCGACCACCTCGGTGCCGATCTCCCGCAGGGCGCGCACGGCCTCGAGCGGGGACGCGCCGGTGGTCGTCGTGTCCTCGACGACGAGCACCCGGCGACCGGTCACGTCCGGGCCCTCGACCCGCCGCTGCATGCCGTGCGCCTTGGCCTCCTTGCGGACGACGAACGCGTCGATCGGCCGGCCGGGGGCGTGCATGATCGCGGTCGCCACCGGGTCCGCGCCGAGGGTCAGCCCGCCGACCGCGTCGTACGCCCAGTCCGCGGTGAGCTGCCGCAGCAGCGCCCCGATGAGCGGGCCCGCCTCGTGGTGCAGGGTCGCCCGGCGCAGGTCGACGTAGTAGTCGGCCTCCCGGCCGGACGACAGGGTGACCCGGCCGTGCACGACCGCGAGCTCGCGGACCAGCTCGGCCAACCGGGCGGCCGCGGCGGCGTCGGGTACGGGGGCGGCCGGCGCGGGCCCGTCCGGGTCGGAGGTGGTCGGGGACGACTCGGCGGCGTTCACCCGGTCAGCCTGGCACACGGCCCCGACCGTCCCGTCGACCCCCGGGCGCCCACGGCGCCCACGTGACGGGTCCCGTCCGACCCGTCGGGTACGGTCCGCGCCAAGGCAGGAACGGCCCGCCCCCGGCTCCGTTCCGGACGACGCGGAGGAACGAGATGGCCCAGCACCACCCGCACCACCCGCACAACCTCGGCATCGAGATCTCGATGATCCCGTTGGAGGATCTCGACGTCTGCGTCCGGGAGGTCGAGTTCCGGCAGGCGGGCTGGCCGGTGGTGTTCGTGCACGGCAACGTCAGCTCGTCCCCGTTCTTCTTCCCCACGATGCTCGCCCTGCCGGACCAGTTCCGGCCGATCGCGATCGACCTGCGCGGGTTCGGCGGGACGGACACCCGTCCGGTGGACGCCACCCGCGGCCTGCGCGACTTCGCGGACGACGTCCGGGCCGTCCTGCAGGTGATGGGCCTGACCGACGTGCACCTGGTCGGCTGGTCGATGGGCGGCGGGGTGGTCATGCAGATGGCCATCGACGAGGCGGACCGGGTCGCCTCGGTCACCCTGATCAACCCGGTGTCGCCGTTCGGGTTCGGCGGCACGACCGGTACCGACGGACGTCTGCTCGCCCCGGACGGGGCCGGTTCGGGTGCGGGCACGGTGAACCCGGAGTTCGTGGCCGCCCTGGCCGGTGACGACATCCCGGACGAGAGCCCCAGCTCGGCCCGCAGCGTGCTGCACAGCTTCTACGTCGCCCCCGGCTGGCACTCCGACCACGAGGAGACGTTCGTGACCTCGATGATGTCCACCGCCGTCGGGCCGGACAACTACCCCGGCGAGGCGGTGCCGTCGACGACCTGGCCGGGGACGGCACCGGGCCGCCGGGGTGTGCTGAACGCGCTGGCCCCGGTCAACCTCGACCTGTCGCCGTTCGCCGACATCGACCCGGCGCCGCCGGTGCTGTGGGTGCGTGGCGAGCTCGACCCGATCATCTCGGACGCCTCCAGCCTGGACCTGGCCCAGCTGGGCGCGCTCGGCGTGGTGCCCGGCTACCCCGGCCTCGAGGTGGCCCCGCCCCAGCCGATGCTCGCGCAGACCCGTTCCGTGCTGGATTCCTACGCCTCGGCCGGTGGGGCGTACGAGGAGGTGGTGATGCCCGGGGTCGGCCACTCCCCGCACATCGAGGCGACCGAGGAGTTCACCGCGACCCTGGCCCGCTTCCTGGATTCCGCGCAGGCCGAGCTGACCGAACCGGTCGACCTCGGCTGACGGTCCGCCGCACCCCGGCGGCTGTACCGCCGCCGGGCGGCGATCAGGTCCGGTTCGCCGACTTCACCCGGGCGGCGATCCGGCGTACCAGGGAACGCGGCGCCAGTCGGGCCGCCACCGCCAGCGACCGGTACAGCGCACCGGGGATCGACAGCGCGCGACCGGCGGCCAGGTCGGCCAGCGAGGTGGCGACGAGGTGGTCGACGTCCACGTACATCCAGCCGGGGGTGGTGGCCATGTCGATGCCGGCCCGCTGGTGGAACTCGGTACGCACGAACCCGGGACACAGCGCCTGCACGTGCACGCCCGTCCCCCGGAGGCTCATCGCGATGCCCTCGCTGAACGACACCACCCAGGCCTTGTCGGCCGAGTAGGTGGACCCGCGCCCCGGGAGCAGCCCGGCGATGGAGGCCACGTTGATCACGCCGCCGCTGCCGCGGGCGATCATCGCCGGCAGCGCCGCGTGGGTCAGGTGCAGCACGGTGGTCACGTTGACGGCGAGCTGGTGGTCGAGCTCGGCCGCGCTGGCGTCGGCGAAGGACGACCCCAGGGCCAGGCCGGCGTTGTTCACCAGCAGGGCGATCGGGCGGTCGGGGTCGGTCAGCCGGGCGGCCACCCGTTCGCGGCCGGCGGGATCGGCGAGATCCGCCGGGAGCACCTCGACGGTGCGGGCTCCGGCGGCCAGCAGCTCGGTGCGGCGCTCGGCCAGCCGGTCCGCGTCCCGGGCCACCAGCACCAGGTCGTGACCGGTGGCGGCGAGTCGGCGGCAGAACGCGGCGCCGATCCCGGACGTGGCTCCGGTGACCAGGGCGGTGGGAACGGCGGTGCGGGCGGGGACGGCGGCGCGGGTGGGCGCGGCGGACGAGGGGACGGCGGGTGCGGGGACGACCATGCCGCCCGACGCTAGCTGTAATGCCCACGAGGGTTGTTGACAGTTGGGTCTGGTGATCGGGGAGACCTCCGGGTGAAGGTGTGGGTGCTGACGCCTCACCGACAACCCGGAGGTCTCGATGTCCCACGCTAATGCCCGTCTGACCGTTCACGGCCGTGCTGAGCTGATCCGGCGGGTGATCGAGCAAGGACGCCCGGTGGCCCACGTGGTGGTCGAGATGAACATTTCCCGCGCCACGGGCTACAAGTGGTTGGCCCGTTGGCGGGCCGAAGGTCCGGCCGGACTGATCGATCGATCCAGTCGGGCGCACCGGCTGCCGGGCCGGACCCCGCGCGGACTGGAGGACAAAATCCTGGCGGTGCGCGCCGCGCGCAAGCTCGGACCGGCCCGGATCGCACCGTTGGTGGGTTTGGCGCCCTCCACGGTGCACGCGGTGCTGCGCCGTCACGGCATGCACCGACTGGCCTGGATGGACCGCCCCAGCGGGGTGGTGATCCGCCGCTACGAGCGGGCTGCTCCCGGGGAGCTGCTGCACGTGGACGTCAAGAAGCTGGGCGCCATTCGGCAGGGCGGAGGGTGGCGGGTGCACGGACGCGGATCGCTCGAGCACCTCGCCGCGCAGGCCGCCCTCAAAGCCGGCCGGCGAGCCGGCTACGACTACGTGCACTGCGCGATCGACGACCACACCCGACTGGCCTACGCCGAGATCCACCCCGACGAGAGCGCGGTGACCTGCGCGGCTTTCCTGCGTTCGGCTGCGGCCTGGTTCGCCACCGTCGGCGTCACCGGCATCCAACGCGTGATGACCGACAACGCTCTGGCCTACCGGCGGAGCCAGGCCTGGCGGCAGGCGCTGGCCGACGTGGGCGCCCAAGCCCGCTTCACCCGCAACTACCGACCCCAGACCAACGGCAAAGCCGAACGGTTCAACCGGACCCTGGCCGAAGAATGGGCCTACGTCAGGCCCTTCGCCAGCTCAGCAGAACGCGCTGCGGCCTTGCCCGAATGGCTCCACACCTACAACCATCACCGCAACCACACCGCCCTGGGCGGAAACCCACCCATCAGCCGCACGACCGTCAGCAACCCACCTGGGCATTACAGCTAGCCGAGCCGGGACGGGGTGCGCCGGACGCGGTTATCGTCGGTCGGGTGCATGGACCGCTCCCCCTCCCGCCGATCCCGACCCCGCTGCGCGGGACCCGGTGAGCCGTGATCGCCACCACGGTGCCACCGCCGTCCCGGAGAAGACGTGCGTGGCCTGCGGCCGCCGCATCGAGTGGCGCAAGAAGTGGGAACGCGACTGGGCGAACGTCCGGTACTGCAGCGACGCGTGCCGGCGGCGCGGCGTGAGCACCGTCGACCAGCAGCTGGAGACCGCCATCATCGAGATGCTCGACGCCCGGACGGGCACCATCTGCCCGTCCGAGGCCGCCCGCGCCGTCGACGCGGAGGGCTGGCGGGATCTCATGGAACCGGCGCGCCGGGCCGCGCGCCGACTGGTGGACGCCGGTCAGGTGGAGATCACCCAGGGCGGCCACGTCGTCGACCCGTCCACGGCCAAGGGCCCGATCCGGATCCGTCGGGTGCGCTGAGAAGCGCACGCGTTCCGTCCGACCGACCGACGCCGGTCTACTCCGTCGTCACCACGGCGGACGGCCCGACCAGTACCTCGAAGACCGGGCGGACGTCCTGCATCGCCCCGCTGGGCACGATCGCCGTGCGCGGAACGGTCTGCGCCCAGCGCACCGGCACCTGGTGGATCAACCCGGCCGGGTCGTCCGGCACGTGCCGGTAGGGCCCGCTGACCGTGCCGAGCCGCAGGGTCGTTCCGCCGTCCTCCGGCACGGCGACCGGGTCACCGAGCGGCAGCGCGAGGAGCGCGGCGAGGCCGATCAGCGGTCGCTTGGGCCGGCGCGGGCGGCCGCCCTCCACGAGATCCCGCACCCCGTCCAGATCCCGGCCGGATGCGTCGACCAGCACGCCGGTCTCGGCCCCCAGTCCGACGAACCCGCCGGCCAGTTGCGCCGCCAGGGTCGTCGGCGAGTCGGCCCGGACCACCCACAACGGTTCGCCGACCGCCCCCGGCACCTCCGGCAGACCGGCGTCGGCGGGCGGCCAGACGTACTCCAGACCCGCCAGGTCGTCCGGCAGTCCGGGATCGTCGGCGAACGCGGCGTAGAACGCCGGGTCCTTGGCCAGCAGCTTGCCGCGATGCGAACGGTGCAGCGCCTCGTCGCCCACCCAGCTCGGCAGCAGACCGCGGGCGGCCAGCCCGGCCTGGTCGACGCCGGCCATGTCCGGGGCGAACTCCAGGATCTGCGCCGCCGTGCTGTCGCCGAACCCGCGTTCGGTCCACACCTGCGCGGTGACGAGCCCGTAGACGACCAGTGCCGGGGTGCGTCCCCGCCACATCACCACCGCGGGGTGCGTCCGCCAGCCGTACTCGGGCAGTTCCAGCGCCCGCAGGATCTGCAGGGTCTCCACCCGCTGCTTGCCCAGCCGGGGGCTGTCCAGAGCCTCGGCGCTGGCACGGAAGTCGGGGTACGGGAGGAAGGTCTGCACGTCCCCCAGTGTGCTGTGCCCCGCTCGGATCGTGCCCGTCAGCGGGAGGCCACGGCGCCCTTGCGCGGCGGCAGCGGCAGGAAACCGGACGTGCGCGCGACGTACTCGGCGTACCCGGGCTTGGACTTCGCCATGCGCTTCTCGGTCAGCGCCTTGCCCGTCTTGGCCACCAGCAGGTAGGTCATGAGCACCGGGGACAGCACGGTGAGCAGGGTGATCCACGAGGCCAGCGCGGCCAGGAAGATGCCCCACCAGACGCAGGCGTCGCCGAAGTAGTTGGGGTGCCGGGTGTACCGCCAGAGCCCGCGGTCCATCACCTGCCCCTTGGTCGCCGGGTCCTTCTTGAACGCGGCGAGCTGGGCGTCCCCGACCGCCTCGAAGAACAGCCCGACCGCCCACACCGCGACACCCAGCCACAGCGTCCAGCGGGCCGGTCCGGGCAGCAGCAGCCCGACCTGCACGGGGAACGAGACGAACCACATGGCCAGCCCCTGGGGCAGCTGGACCTTGCGCACGATCACCGCCGGGCCGGAGTCCTGCAGCATCTCGGTGTAGCGCTCGTCCTCGGGCAGTCCGTGGTTGCGGATGAGGATGTACGCGCCGAGCCGGCCACCCCACAGCGTCACCATGATCACCAGCGCCCAGCGCAGCAGCCCGTCGCCGTGGCCCGCGGTGACCAGGAGGGAGACCCAGGCGATGACGACGAAGCCGGGCCCCCAGACGGCGTCGATCACCGAGTACTTGCCGGTGATGCGGCCGATCAGGAACGACCCGCCCATCACCAGCGCCACGGCGACCAGGGTGAGGCCCAGGGACAGCAGCAGGGTGCCCGTCGGGAAGCTCATGACTCCCACACCCGGCGGGACGGTTCCATCGACGCCTGCCCGGTCGGGTCGGGCCGCACGGCGAGGATCTGGTCCACCCCCATCCGGTTCTCGGCGAAGGCCAACGCCCCGCCGACGAGGTACAGCCGCCACACCCGCGCGCCGACCTCACCGATCATCGTCACGACCTCGTCCCAACGGTCCTCGAGGGTCCGGGCCCAGGCGCTGACGGTCCAGTCGTAGTGCTCGCGCAGGGCGTGCACGTCCCGGATCTCCAGACCGCTGCCGTTGATCAGCGAGACCGTGGTGCCCAGCGGCTTCATGTGCATGTCCGGGGCGATGTAGGTCTCGATGAAGGCGCCGCCGCCGGGCCGGGTCTCGCTGCGCGACATCTGCTGGACCAGGGCCCGACCGCCGGGCCGCAGCACGTCGTGCAGCAGCTGGGTGAAGGCCGGGTACTCGGCGTCGCCGACGTGCTCGCCCATCTCGATGGTGGAGACGGCGTCGAACCCGCGGTACCGCTGGGCCAGCGGCCCGCCCTCCGCCAGGTCGCGGTAGTCGGCGTGCACCACGGTGACCCGGTCGCCCAGCCCGGCGTCGGCGACCCGCTTGGAGACGTACTCGTACTGCTGGCGGGACAGGGTCACCCCGACCGAGGTGGTGCCGAAGTGCTGCGCCGCATGGCAGATGAGCGAACCCCAGCCGCAGCCGATGTCCAGGTGGCGGGCGCCCGGGGTCAGTCCGAGCTTGCGGCAGATCAGGTCGAGCTTGGCCTGCTGGGCGTCGGCCAGATCGCCGTCGGGCCCGTCGGTCCAGTAGCCGCACGAATAGGCCATGGAGTCGTCGAGCAGCAGCTCGTAGAAGTCGTTGGAGAGGTCGTAGTGGTGCGCGATGGCGGCGCGGTCGCGGGTGCGGGAGTGCCGACGGCCGGACAGCTGGGCCTGGCCGGGGGCGGGCGGGCGGGGGCCCAGCGCCCCGAGCCGCACCGCCGTCCCGATCAGCGACGGCACCTTCCGGACGCCGATGGACGGGGCGTCCACCGCGCCGGACCGGTGGGCGGCCCACACCGTGGACAGGCCCTGGGCCAGGTCGCCCTCGATGTCCAGGTCGCCGCCCACGTACGCCTCGGCCAGGCCCAGCTCACCCGGGCTCCAGAGCAACCGGCGCAGCGCCCGCCGCGACCGCACGTGCAGCACCGTCGCGCCGGCCGGACCGGCCTCGCTCCCGTCCCAGGCCCGGATGCGCACGGGCAGCGGACCGCCGACGACCGACCCGACCAGGGTGGCGAGGCGATCGGCGGTGGTGGTGCGGCGACGGGTCACGACGGGCCTTCCGTTCTTCCGGGACTGCGGTGCTCCGGTGACCGCATCCCGACCGGGGCGTCACGCTGAGCGGCAGCTTCTCACCCAACGTGTGCGGGCGGTGTCGGCCCACGGCCGCCACGGCCGGTGATCCGGTGCCGCGGCCCCGGTGGATGGGGCCGCGGGATCAGGAGGCCGCGGACTCCGCGGATTGCTCCGTGCGCTCGCGCTCGATGAGCTCGAGCTGGTGCCGGGTCGGCGTGGGCCGACTCGGCCACCACACCGTGTCGCCCAGATCGACGGTCAACGCCGGGACCAGCAGCGTCCGCACGATCAACGTGTCGAGCAGGACGCCGAACGCCACGATGAAGGCGATCTGCGCGAGGAAAAGGATGGGGATGACGGCCAGCGCGGCGAAGGTCGCGGCGAGCACGATGCCCGCACTGGTGATCACCCCGCCGGTGACCCGCAGCGCCCGGAGCACCCCGTCCCGGGTGCCGTGCAGCGCCGACTCCTCCCGCGCCCGGGTCATCAGGAAGATCGAGTAGTCGATGCCCAGTGCGACCAGGAAGACGAAGGCGAAGAGCGGCACCGCCGGGTCGGCGCCCGGGAAGTCGAACAGGTTGTTGAACACCAGCGCGGCCACCCCCAGTGCGGTGCCGAAGGACAGTACGGTCGCCGCGACGAGCAGCAGCGGGGCCACGATCGACCGCAGCAGCGCGATGAGCACGAGCAGCACGGCGAGCAGGATCGCCGGGATGATCACCCCGAGATCGCGCTCGGCGGTGTCCAGGGTGTCCAGCTGGATGGCCGTCGTCCCGCCGACCAGGATGTCGGCGCCGTCCGGGAGGGCGTGCAGCACGGTGCGGGCCTGTTCGACCGTGGCCCGTGCCTCCGCGGAGTCCGAGGCCGCGGTGAGGGTGGCCTGGATCTGCACCCGGCCGTCGACCACCAGCGGCGCGCCGTCGCCGCCCGGCTGGGCCGAGACCACCGTCGGATCCGGGGCCAGGCCGGCCACCCCGGCCAGCGCGGTGCGCACCTCGTCCACCGACCCCTGCGGGGCGATGATCACCACAGGGTTGCCGGACCCGCCGGGGAAGTGCTCGACGAGCTGGTCCTGCCCGGCGATGGAGTCGACGTCGGTGAGGAAGACGTCGGTCTGTGCCGTGCCGGACGACTTGAGCGTGGGCACGGCCAGACAGGCCAGCGCGAGCACGACGGCGGTGACGACCCAGATCTTCCGCGGGTTGCGGCCGACGAACGCGGCGATGCGCCCCCACAGGCCCAGCTTCCCGGCGTTCCCGGTGACCTCGGGCTGTGCCGCAGGTGCCGCGTGCCGCCCGGCGGACCCGGCGGGTGCACCGGACCCGGCGACCCGGGCGAACGCGTGCGGGATGCGCGGCCAGAACAACCACCGTCCGACCATGAGCAGCGCCGGCAGCAGGGTGAGCGCGGCGACCAGGGCGCAGGCGATGCCGATGGCCCCGATGGGACCCAACGACTTGTTGCTGTTCAGATCGGACAGCAGCAGACACAGCAGGCCGATGATCACCGTGCCGGCGCTGGCCGCGATGGGCTCGACGCAGGCCCGCCAGGCCCGGGCGATGGCGGTGAACCGCGACTCGTGGCGGAGCAGCTCCTCGCGGTACCGGGCGACGAGAAGCAGCCCGTAGTCGGTCGCGGCGCCGACGGTGAGGATGAACAGGATGCCCTGGCTCTGCCCGTTGAGCCTGATCACGTCGTTGTCGGCGAGCAGGTACACCACCCCGCCGGCCGCGGCCAGACCGCAGATCGACGTGAACAGCACGACGAACGGCAGGGCGATCGCGCGGTAGACCACGAACAGGATGACCAGCACGACGGACAGCGCGACGAGCAGCAGGATGCCGTCGATCCCGCCGAAGGCGGCCGACAGGTCGGACACCAGCCCGGCCGGGCCGGCCACATGGGCCTGCCCGCCCGCGGCGTCGGCGAGGGCGGCCGCGCGGACCGCGTCCACCACGTCACCGAGCGGGCTCTCCCCGTCGGCGTCGCGGGCCTGGACGGCGTCGGCAGCCAACGGCACCACCGCGAGCGCGGCCAGCCCGTCCTGGGACGGGACGACGGTGATCGGCGCGGTCACGCCGCCCGAGGAGGCCAGGTACCGCCCGACGGTGCCGAGGTCGACGCCGTCCCGGGTCACCGGGGTGCCCGGAAGATCCTGGGCGAAGGCTCGCCAGGCGGCGAGCTGGTCCGCCGTGGCCGGGGTGTCGGTGGAGAACACCACGAACGCCGGCAGGGTGGTGGCGTCGGTGAATCCGGCGGCTGCGTTCTGCGCGAGGACGGCTTCCGCGCCCGCGGGCAGGAACGCCTCCTGATCGTTGGACTGCACCGAGGACAGCGACCCGATGGCCGGGCCGCCCACCGAGGCGATCCCCAGCCAGACGGCCACCACGGCGAGCAGACCCAGCGCGCGGAGCACGCTGCGCTTCCCGGAGGGCACCCGGCCCGCCGGCGCGGCGGCCGGGACCGCGGCGTCCGGCTCCGGCACATCGCCGCCGCGCGCGTGCCGGCCCTGCTCGTCCTGCTCAGGCAGGTGGTGACCCGGCACGTTCTCTCCCGACCTCGGACCCGGGACCCGTCGCCCCGAATTACTCAGCAGGCTGAGTATCGACCTGCGGGCCCCCCGTCCGCAACCGGCCCCGCCCTCAGCTCCCCGGGGTGAAGGTCATCACCGGCTCGCCGCGGGAGGTCAGACCGCTGCCGGTCCGCACGCAGGCTCCTCCGCTCGGCCGCCCGTCCCCACCGGACGCGACCAGCTGCCGCACGCACGACCGGGCCGCCAGCTGGGCCCAGTAGTTCGGATGCAGGGACTCCTGCTGCATGTAGGGACCCAGGACCGTCACGGTGCGGATCTGGTTGGCCCACTCGCTGACGTCGACGGCGCCGGCACTCTGCCAGGTGGCCGCCCCACCGCTCTCCCCCACCAATTGCGTCGTGGTCGAACACAGCTGCCGGTCGGTGAGCCAGCCGCTGAGGTCCAGGACGACGGATCCGGGGACGGCGGCCTGGGCGAGGCCCTGCCGGGTGGCCTGTTGGACCGCGGTGATGAACGTCGTCCCCGCCCAGGTGGCGTCGACGTCGTAGATGCCGCAGCCGCCGGTGGACTGCCGGCTGTAGGTCTCCTCGTACCGGAATCCACCGCCGAGCACGAGCGGGTCCGGGTCGAGGTTGACCACAAGCGTCCAGGAGTCGTCGCTCCGTCCGGCCTGACGCATCGCCTGCTGCACGTTGCGCAGACCGGTGGCGATCTCCCCGGCCACGGCGGCGATGCGCGCGGGGCTCGCCTGGTCGGTGACCGTCGGATCCTGCGAGCAGTAGCTGTAGTAGACGAGGTAGTCCTCCACGCAGGTCTGGATGACCGGGGCGAAGTCGAAGTTGTTGCCGCCGATGGACACCACGACCGTGCGGACGTCGTTCCCGGCCTGGACGAACTGCTGGAGCATCAGCGCCTGGCCCTGCTCGCCGGGGCCGTCGTCGTAGAAGTCCAGCCCAGGCTTGAACGCGCCGGACTCCTTCTGCGTGGTGGTCTGCGCCCCGGAGCAGGCCAGGTTGAGGCTGTTGACCGGACTCCCCGGGGTGGTCGGTGTCCCGGCATCCGCGATGTGGATCATCGCCGACTTCGACCGGTGGCACAGCGGGATGAGCTCGCGGTCGTCCAGGGGCGAGTCGAAGTAGGCGGTCGGGCCCAGGGCGTCGGTCAGGGTGGAGCTGCCGCCGGAGTTGCCGGCCCACCGGCCGGCCTCGCCCGAGATGAACGAGTCGCCCAGGCTGACCACCCACGGGGCGCCGGCCGTGGCCCCGGGGAACGTCGTCGGGAGGGGCACGGGGGCCAGCTCCGCCGCGGTGAGCTCCGACGCCGGCGGACCGGCCAGCGGGGCGAAGGTGGTGCCGTCGGCCCGGCGCGGGGCGGGAGCGTCGACGGCCAGCCGCTGGCCCGCGTAGATCGTGTCCGCGTCGGTGAGCACGTCGTCGTTGCGATCGAGCAGCGTCGCCGCGCCGCCGGGGATGCCGTGGTCGAGCGCGATCTGGCTGAGGGTGTCCCCGCGCCGCACCAGGTAGTCGCCGCCGACCTTGTCGTCCCGTCCCCCGCCGGGCACCGCCGTCGTCATCAGCAGAGTGACCACGGCCAGCGCGCGCCAGGGGATGGGCATGATCGGCAGTGTGCGGGACGGGTACGACATCCGCCCGCCGGATGGCTGCCGATCCGTGGGGGCCCTGCCGGCCGCCCACGACAGGAAGACCCCCGCGAGAGCATCAGCGGCGACAATGACACCCGCCCCGCCCACGACCGCGGCGGGGACGACCCCGAGGAGGCAGACCACCCGTGACGTCCCCGGATCCCGCCGCCCATGCCGGCCCCGACCCCGCGCACTGGCCGACCGGACGCCTGCTGGTCACCGCGGCCCGGGCGATCGAGCAGACGTGGAACAACCGCTTGCGCGACGAGGGGGTCAGCCACGCCGGGATGGTGCTGCTGTCCTCGCTGCTCGGGGGCGCGATGAGTCAACGGGCGTTGGCCGACAGCCAGCACGTCACCGAGCAGACCATCGGCCGCACGGTCGCGCACCTGGAGTCCTCCGGTCACCTGCGCCGCAGCAGCGATCCCGGGGACCGCCGGCGACGGGTGGTCGAGCTGACCTCCGCCGGCCGCACCCTGCTCGAGCACCTGTCCGACTCCGGCGAGCGGCTGACCGACGATCTGCTGGTCGCCGCCGAGGTGGATCCGGTCGTGTTCCGGTCCGGGCTGATCGGCCTCATCGACGCGACCGTCGGGGGGCGGCCGGTGACCGGAGGGTCACCTCACCCGGTCGGCCCGCCCCCGGCGGAGTGAGGCCGGGGCTGAGGAGAATCACCCTCGGTCATGCACCGTCCGGGTGAGAAACCCTCGTTGCGTCGACCTCCTGACCGATCGTCACCATCTTTCGCGGCATTCTCGCTCCGATGACCGCCCGAACGAGACCCGTCACCGTTCTGGCGAAGCTTCGGTGACTCTCGGTACCGTCATCGGTACACCCGCGACACCATCGGGGGCGGGAAGGGGGTCCGGTCGTGTTCTTCCTCGCCGTCCCCCGACCGGGGGAGGACCTCGAGCTGCGGACGGCGCTCCCCCGACCGGGTCGCGTGGTCGGTGGACTGCTGTTGGCGACGGTCCTGCTCGTCGGCGCGCTCGCGCTCACCGGCGCCGTGGCCGGACAGGTGCCCGATCTGCGGGCCCGCACGCTGGTGCTGGCTCTGGTCCTGCCCTCGCTGGCCCTCGCCGCGACCCTGCTCCGGGGCCGTCGACAGACCCGGGGTGGCCTGACGGCCGCGCTGTTCCTCATCGACGCGTGGGTGGTGGTGGCCGCGCTGCCCAGCGTCCCGCTGCTGCCCACCGCGGCCGCGATGGCCTGGTTGGCCCTCGCCACCGTCGTGGTCGCGATGATCGCCGACGCCACGGTCCACCGGATCCAGTGGTGCGGCGCGGTCCTGACCTCCGCGTCGGTGGTCACCCGGGGGGCGTCCGACGTCCCCGACGCCGTGCTGTCGCTGGTCCTGCTGACCGGCGGACTGGCCGCCGCCGGTCTGCTCGTCCGGCACACGGCTCTGCGGGCCCACTCCCGGTTCGCCGGCCTGCACCGTGCCGCCCTGACCGACGGCCTGACCGACGTGCTGAACCGCCGCGGCCTGACCACCGCGTTCCCCGCGCTGCTGGCCCGGGCGCAGCGCCACGAGGACTCCGTCGGTGTCCTGGTGATCGACATCGACCACTTCAAGCAGCTCAACGACCGGCACGGGCACGACCACGGCGACCGCGTGCTCCAGGAGGTCTGCCGGATCATCACCGGAGCGGCCGGTGACGGGGACCTGGTGGGCCGGATCGGCGGCGAGGAGATGGTGGTCGTCACCGTGGGTCCGGCCGCCACGGTCGCCAAGCGCATCCGGGCCCGCCTGGCCGACTCGGCCCATCCCGACGTGACGGTGAGCATCGGCTTCGTGGACGTCGACGCCCGGGGCCTGACGCCGGCGACCTGGTGGACCCTGGTCGCCGACGCCGACCGCGGGCTGTACGACGCCAAGCGCGCCGGGCGCGACACCCTCCGGCGGGGACGCCCCGGGGTCACGCGAGCTCCGCAGCGGCCCGCGGCACCGATGATCCGACCACGGGTGGGCCGCTCCCCCGGCCCGTTGACCCCGGCGCACCCGGCCCTGCTGGGCGTGCCGTTCGCCCTGATCAACCTGGCCCTGCTCGGACTGTGCCTCGTCCATCGCATCGTGCCCGGGCCGCTGGGCACGGCCGCGCTCATCGGGGTGGCGATCACCGGCGCCCTG
This sequence comes from Nakamurella flavida, assembly GCF_030811475.1. Lineage (NCBI taxonomy): Bacteria > Bacillati > Actinomycetota > Actinomycetes > Nakamurellales > Nakamurellaceae > Nakamurella > Nakamurella flavida. The sequence goes on along the minus strand of NZ_JAUSQV010000001.1, from coordinate 3,073,282 downwards.
GTGGGGACGGCCATGGCTGCGCTCCGCGCACCCCTGACCCGGGAGCTGCTGGTGGCCGGGGCCACGGTCACCGTGGCGGAGGCCCTGCTGGTGGCGGCGACGGCGGTCGACGAGGTGACGCGACTGTTCGCCCTGTCCCCGTTGCTGCTGGGCGTGCTCGTGCTCGGGCTGGCGCTGAGCCCCCCGGTGGCCCGGTTGGTGACGGTGGGCCTGGCGGTCGCCGCCGCCGCCGTGGTGCTGGTGGCCGAACCGGCGGCGTCGGCGACCGTGCTCGTGCTGACCGTGAGCATGGTGGTCGCCGGCGAACTGCTGCACCTGGTCCGCCGCGACCACGAGAGTGCCGTGCTGACCCTGCAGGCGACGGCGGTCACCGACCCGCTCACCGCGCTGGCGAACCGACGGGGCCTGGATCAGGCCTTCGCCCGCGCACGGCCGGGTGACACCGTCACCGTGGTGGCGCTGGACGTCGACGACTTCAAGGCCATCAACGACCGCCTCGGACACGTCGGCGGGGACGCGGCGCTGGTCGATCTGGCGCGCGTGCTGGGCTCTTTGACCGATGCCCGCACCGTGGTCGGTCGCAGCGGGGGTGACGAGTTCGTGGTGATGTCCACCGCGGACCCGGCCGTGGTGCTGGACCGGGTCCACGGCGTCACCCGGGCACTGCCCGCCGGGATGACGGTGTCGATCGGCGTGAACCACACGGTGATCGGCCGCGTCGACGCCCCTCGGGACCTGTGGCCGCTGGTGGCGCGGGCCGACGTGGGCCTGCTCGCCGCCAAGCGGGACCGGCGGCGCAGTGGCACGGCCCGCCGCGGGAGCACCGCGACGGGCTGAGCCCGCCGCGGTACCCGTCGTTCATCACCGACCGTCAGCTGCCCACGGTGAGCGCACTCCCGTCGTCGGCCACGCCGACCCGCACGGTGTCGCCGTCGACGACCCGACCGGACAGCAGGGCCCGGGCCAGCTGGTCGCCGATGGCCGACTGGATGAGCCGGCGCAGCGGGCGCGCCCCGTACAGCGGGTCGAAACCGCCGAGCGACAGCCATTCCCGGGCCGCCGGGGTGACGTCCAGGACGAGCCGCCGGGCGGAGAGCCGCCGAGCGAGCCCGTCGACCTGGATGTCGACGATCGCCCCGAGCTGCTCGGCGTCCAGGGCGGAGAAGAACACCACGTCGTCGAGCCGGTTCAGGAACTCCGGCTTGAACGCCTGGCGCACCACGGCCATCACCGCCTCGCGACGCTCGTCCGCGGACAGCGTCACGTTCACCAGGGCCTGGCTGCCCAGGTTGGAGGTCAGGATCAGGATCGTGTTCCGGAAGTCCACCGTCCGGCCCTGGCCGTCGGTCAGCCGGCCGTCGTCCAGCACCTGCAGCAGCACGTCGAAGACGTCCGGATGGGCCTTCTCGACCTCGTCGAGCAGGATCACCGAGTACGGGCGGCGCCGGACGGCCTCGGTCAGCTGACCGCCGGCCTCGTACCCGACGTACCCGGGCGGGGCGCCGACGAGGCGGGCCACCGAGTGCTTCTCGCCGTACTCGCTCATGTCGATGCGGACCATGGCGCGGGCGTCGTCGAACAGGAAGTCGGCGAGTGCCTTGGCCAGCTCGGTCTTGCCGACGCCGGTCGGGCCCAGGAACAGGAACGAACCGGTGGGCCGGTCGGGGTCGGAGATCCCGGCCCGCGCCCGGCGGACGGCATCAGAAACTGCAGCGACCGCCTCGGATTGCCCCACCACGCGCCGACCCAGTTCGGACTCCATGCGGAGCAGCTTGGCCGTCTCCCCCTCGAGCAGGCGTCCGGCGGGGATGCCCGTCCAGGCGGCGATCACGGTGGCGATGTCGTCCGGGCCGACCTCCTCGGAGACCAGCGGCGCCTCGGCGGAGTCGGCGATCCGCTCGGCCTCGGCGGCCTGGGCGAGCTCGCGTTCCAGCGCGGGGATGCGGCCGTACAGCAGCTCGGAGGCACCGGCGAGATCGCCCTCGCGCTGGGCCTTCTCGGCCTGCATCCGCAGGTCGTCCAGTTCCTTCTTCAGGTCGCCGACCCGGTTCAGGCCCTGCTTCTCCCGCTCCCAGCGCTCACCGAGTGCGGTGAGTGCCTCGTTCTTGTCGGCCAGATCGCGGCGCAGCCGGCCGAGCCGCTCGACCGAGGCCGGGTCGGACTCCTTGGCCAGGGCCAGTTCCTCCATGGTCAGCCGGTCGACGGCGCGCTGCAGTTCGTCCATCTCCACGGGCTTGGAGTCGATCTCCATGCGCAGTCGGGACGCCGACTCGTCGATCAGGTCGATGGCCTTGTCGGGCAGGAACCGACTGGTGATGTACCGGTCGGACAGCGTGGCCGCGGCCACGAGCGCGGCGTCGGCGATGCGGACGCCGTGGTGCGCCTCGTACCGCTCCTTGAGCCCGCGCAGGATGCCGATGGTGTCCTCCACCGTCGGCTCCCCCACCAGGACCTGCTGGAAGCGTCGCTCCAGGGCCGGGTCCTTCTCGATGTGCTGGCGGTACTCGTCCAGCGTGGTCGCGCCGACCATCCGCAGCTCGCCGCGGGCCAGCATGGGCTTGAGCATGTTGCCGGCGTCCAGCGAGGAGTCGCCGCCGGAACCGGCACCGACGACGGTGTGCAGCTCGTCGATGAACGTGACGACCTGACCGTTGCTGCCCTTGATCTCGTCGAGCACGGCCTTGAGCCGCTCCTCGAACTCACCGCGGAACTTCGCGCCGGCCAGCATCGACCCCATGTCCAGCGAGATCAACGTCTTGCCGCGCAGGGATTCCGGGACGTCCCCGGCGACCATGCGCTGGGCCAGCCCCTCGACGACAGCCGTCTTGCCGACGCCGGGCTCGCCGATCAGCACGGGGTTGTTCTTCGTCCGGCGGGACAGGACCTGGACCACACGCCGGATCTCGGCGTCGCGGCCGATGACCGGATCGATCTTCCCCTCGCGGGCGCGTTCGGTGAGGTCGATGCCGTACTTGGTCAGTGCCTGGAAGGTGCCCTCGGGGTCGGCGGAAGTGACCTTGCGGTCACCACCGCGGACGGTCGGGAACGCCTCGACCAACGCGTCGGCGGTGGCGCCGAGGCCGGTCAGCAGGTCACCGACCTCGCCGCCGGACCGGGCCAGCGCGGCGAGGAGGTGCTCGGTGGACAGGAACTCGTCGCCGCCGGCCCGCATGATCTGCTCGGCGCCGGTCAGCACGTTGGCCACCGCGCGGGAGAGCTGCGGCTGCGCGACGGTGCTGCCGCTGGCGCCCGGGAGCCGGCTGAGCAGCGCGTCGGTCCGCGTCTGCACGGCGGCCGGGTCGGCGCCGACGACGCGGAGCAGCCCGGGCGCGGTCGAGCCGGGGGTGGTCAGCAGGGCGCCCAGCAGGTGCGCGGGCTCCACGGAGGCGTTGCCCGCCGCGGTCGCGGCGGAGATGGCCGCGGTGAGCACCTCGCGGCTCTTGGTCGTCAGGATCTCGGTGTTCATCGGCGGTACGGCAGTCCTTCCCCGGGGTTCCCGGTGGCGAGCGATGTGGCGGCGGTCGACGACACGGTCCACGCCGCCGACACCTGGATCAACGCGGCAAAGTTGAGTCTATTCCGCTCAACTCTGCCTGTCGCCCGGGCGGGGATGACCAGAGTGAGCGAGGACCCGTCACGCCTGGCAGGCATCGAACTGCACGGCCTGCCAGGTCAGTGCATCGACGATTCCGGTGACGGGCAGTCCTGCCGCCTCTTGGACCTGACCCACCGCGGCCTGGGTTCGACCGCCGTACACCCCCCACAGAGCAGGATCGGTGTCCAGGTCGGACAGGTCGTAATCCAGCTCGACGCGCAACGCGCGTTGCATCTCGCCCACCCAGGCCCCGGTCGACCCGGTCCCCAGGACGGGCAGTGCGGTCGCCGCCGTCACGCAGACACACCCCACGTAAGTGCCCTTCGACGCCTGGGTCGCGCCCTTGACGAACCCGTCCACCGGCCCGGCCAGCCGGTCGGGGCAGGCCTGTTCGACCTCGGTGAAGGGGCCGGAGTACAGCACCCACAGGTTGTCGCGGACGGTGAACAGATCGCAGTCCCCCTGTGCGGTCAGGTAGGTCGCGTCGGCCGGTAGCGTGCCGGCGGCCCGAATCTCCTCGACCCGGCGGACAAAGGCCGATTCGTCCAGTTCGGAGGCGAGCTGAACCAGGTACCCCGACCCGGCGGAGCAGTCCAGGCTCCGTTCGGTCAGACCGGCCAGCCCCACCGGCACCGAGGTGGTCGTCACCGCCGGGGGCGGGGCGGCGCTGACGGTCTGCACGCTGGTTACGGTGAGCACCGAGGGCGCCGACGACGTCGTCGCCGCCGTGGTGGCAGGCGTCGTGGTCGCCGACCCCCCGGTGGTGGACGGTGTCGACGAAGTATTCACACCTCCGGTCGGCGTGGGCGGCGGGGCGGCTGTTCCACCGAAGGGCCGAACAACCACCATGACCAGGACGGCCACGATCGCTACCGCCAGCACCGCCGCCACCACCGTCAGCGGCCCGGACCGAGGCGGGCGGGAGCCAGGTGTCGGTACCGGCCGCGCCATCGGAGAGGCGGGGACAGGTGGCGGGAGATCGAAACGCAGGCTGGTGGGGGGCTCGACAGGCGGAGGCGGACCGGGTACCGGTGCGACCTCCGAGGGTGGTGGTCCCGGCTCGGGTGGGCTCTGCCCCCAAGCCTGCGGCGTGGGCCCCGGGGAGTCCGGCCGGCGCACCGCGGGGATCTGCCGAGTCGGCGCCTCGTCCCACGGACTGTTCGCCCGCGGATCCTGATCCGGGCCTGATGTCGGACCTGTGGTCATGGTCTTCGTGCCCCCCTCGTGTCCTGTACGTTGCCAAGCGTGGCCAGGACCTCTTCCACGTCCTGCAACGCCTCTGCTCCCAACCCCCGGGCGATGGGGCGGCTGGCACGGTGGGCCAGGTCGGCTGCCTCCATCACCGCATGACCGAACTTCTGCGTGAGGGACGGGTCACCGCGCCCCACAAGCGCTCGTACCGCCCGGAACCAGTCGGGCCGGCCGTCCGGCCGCGACCCACCGAAGAAATCCTTGGCCGGGTCGGCGTCGGCCAGTCCGCGGCGCGCCAGCAGCGCCCGGACGAGCCATTGCGCGGCAAGCTCCACCCGGGCGCTCCCGTCGTCGGCTCCGTCCCGCAGGTCGTGGACCAGCGCCTCGCTCGCCTGCCGGCACGTCGGGGCCACCGCCGACCGCAGGCCCGACCCCGCCGCGGCCGCCAGCCAACGTGGGCGGGGTGACTCCAGGTTGAACTCCCCGGCGTCGCGGGGACCGGGGGTCAGGAACACCGCGGCGGGCTGGATCATCACCCAGCGGGCCAGATACATCTGCCCGGCCGCGGCCATCGCGGGTGCCAGCCGCCCGTCCACCACCGCTTCGAGGACCTGCTGCTCGGGCACCGAGGGCCGACGAGCGAGACGGTGGCCCTCGGCCAACCAGGGCGTCGACGGCAGCCGGACGACAACCTGGTGCCAGGTCAGCAGTTCGGCGCCGGTGCGCCCGGGGTGCTCGCGCACCAGGCGCCCGGCCAGAGCGGCCGCGGCGGGCGAGGGCGGCGTCCGGCCTAGTACGGCCACAGCCACCGCCCGCACGTCGGTTCCGGGGTGACGGACGGCGACCTCGGTGAGCAGGTCGTCCAGCACATCGGTGCGGACCTGCCGCCCGGGGAAGCACCGGTCGACCTCACCCAGCAAGATCGCGGCCGCCACCGGAGACCCGTCAGGCAGGGGGGCCAGGACGGCGGCGGCCCGCAGGATCTGGTCGGCATCCGAAGCCCCGCCCCGGCCGCCGTCTTGGGGACGCGCACGCAGCTCGGCCGCGGCTCGTCGACACGCGAGCGGGGACAGCCCCGGCAGGGTCACCCTCGCGCTGAACACCGTGGGCAGCGGTCCGCCGGCCCGGTCCAGCGCCCCGCGCACCGCGGGGGAGCCCAGGGCCCGGTCCAGCTCGGTCGGCGGCGTCTCGGTCAGAGCGCCCTCCACCTCGGTCCACAACCAGTCGGGCAACCTCGGCCAACCGCCGGAGGCGATCGCCGCGCCCGACATCAGGAGCGGGGCGACCCAGAGGCGGGCGCGTTCGGTGACGAAGAACCGGGCGCGCTCCCCGCTGGGCCCGCTCCAGCGGCCGTCCCCCGCACCGATCGCGACGAGGGTCAATAGCCAACGCGCCTGCACCAAGGGGTCGGTCTCCCGGTCGACCCACCCGGACCGCTCCTGCTCACCGGCCCGCTCCGGCGACCCCGGCGGGGCGGGCCGGACGGCTGGGACGAACGGCAGGTCCGCCGTGAACGCGGACCGCTCGTACAGGATCCGCCGCAGATGGCCGCGCTGGAAACCCTCCAGCGCGGTGGTCGCGCCGGCGTCCTGCAGCGCGCCGAGGAACGCCGTCATCGCACCGGCCGCTCCGGGACCGCTGTCGACCGACCCGCCCCGGGCGACGGCGGCCAGCACCGCGTCGACGAGGTCGACGGGGAGAAGGAGCCGGGCTGGCAGGTGCGCCGCGAAGACCTGCTGGGCCAGGTGCGCTAGGTCCGGGACCAGGTCGACGAGCGGGGGGGCGATCCCGTCGCCCGCCAGCAGCGCTGCGGCCAGTCCCCAGCAGGGCCTGTCGTCGCTCATTCGGCCGACCCGGGCGCCCAGGGCATCCACCGCGTCCCGCACCCGGTCCTCAAGGCCCGCCCGGCACAGGCCCTCGGCGAGCCGGGCCCACGGTCCGGCGGCCAGGGTCCCCCCGCCGGGAAGGGCGAACACCGCCGGGTCGGGTCCTGCCCGGAGCCGGCCCGGATCGAGCACGGACGCGGCGTCGGCCGGCACCGACGACCAGAGCCCGGCGTCCGGGACGCCGACGACGATCGACCCGCCGTCCAACACCGCAGGGGGGTGGCCACGCTCGACGGTGGAGAACGGCACGGACCAGCCGCAGGTCGGCACCAGCAGGTGGGTCAGGACCGACGTCCACATCGCAGCCTCGACGGGGAGACCGACCACCACCAATGGCGGGCCGCCCGTCAGCGCCCGCTCCGCCGCGGCCAGCACGAACTCACGCTGACCGGGGTGCAGGTCCACGAAGTCCTCACGACGTTCGGGGTCCATCGGTGATGAGCCGGATAGCCTGGGCAACCTGCCCAGCCGTTCGGCCTCGATCGCCTCGGCCCGGAACGGCGTGGACCACCCCTGGGCGCCCCAGAGGTCTGCCGGCCGGGGAAGGCCCCGGTCCACCGATCCGAGTTGATCAGGATCCACCGGCGGCCGCCCCGGCGTCAGGTCGACCAGGATGCCGTGGGCGAAGAACGCGTCCCGACCGGAGTGATCCCGACCGGCGACCGCCAGGTGGGCGACGCTTCGGGTGGTCTCGTCCAGGACGTCCAGCCGCAGGCAGCGGGGCAGATCGTCGATCTCGGTCTGGGTTGCCAGCGCGGGCACCGGCGGCATGGCGGTCCCCCCGAACGGGCGGACCGCGGCCTGCACCACGCTCTCGGGGGGAATCGGGCCCCCGTCGACGCCGACGACCTCCTTGACCTTCCATCCCGGAACGGTCGTGTACGGCCCCGCAACCTGACACGCGGTGTAGGTGAACTGCCCTCGGATCGTCATCTCAACCCGCCCGGCCCCCACGCGGAGGCCTCATCGACGGCCGTCCCACCCGGCGTTCCACAGCAGCCAACGCAGCGGGTCGCCGACTCGCTGCGGGCTGGCACCCGCCGCGGACACCTGACGACCGCGGGGCCCGTGGCCCAGGGCGGAGACCGCGAAGTACTGCACCTGACGGAAGGAGTCCTCGACCAAGGCGACCAGACCGGACTCGCCCATCCGGACCAGCAGGGCGCGAACTTCGTCATGGACCCGCCGCCCGTCCGGCTCGAGGTACAACTCGGATCGGCCGACGTACGGGTCCCGCCACAGGGCGTTGCCCGGGCCGATCAGATCGCCGATGCTCGACTGCGGGATCGACGCCGCCGCCTGCAGACCGTCGAATTTGGCGAAAGCCACCGCTGCCCGGACCGGCAACGGGCCGGTCGGCACCCCAGCCTGCCGACGGATCTGCTGAACGACGTTGTGCACCACCCTGGCCGGCGGCGCCCCGCGCGGAGGAAGCGGGACGGTTCCGTCCAGCCATTCCCGCACCCCGTCCAACTGCAACGGGTCGATGAGGATGAGCACCATGTCCGCCGCGGACAAGGCCGGGCTGTACAGCCGCACCCCCTCGGCGGTGGACATGTCCTCACCGGCCACGTCGAACAGGGCCAGGTTGCGGCCGCGGCCATGCGGCCCCGTGCCGATCCCGGCCAGCATCGGGGCGAGCAGGGGCAGGTTCTGCTCCGCGCCCTGCGTGCCCTCAGCGAGCTGCCCCGCCATCAGACCCCGGCGCATGACGTCGAGCTTGGCCTCGGACGCTGCGTCAACCGGGTGAAGGTTGCCGTGCACCGACGGCAGCAGGTTCTGCTCCAGATGTCGGATTAACAGGGATAGGTAGGTGGTCTTGCCCGAGCTGCGGGCGCCCACCACCACCACGCCCAGCACCTCCTGTGCCCACCAGTTCGGCGGCAGTGTCGTGTGGCAGTGCGGACACACGTGCTCATGGCTCGGCCGCCCGCAGTTCGGCCGGGGACATACCGCCGTGCCCACGGGTGCGGCGAACGACGGTAAGGGACGATCGGTGTCAACCGCTCGAGAGACGGTGAACACCGGCTTGCCTCGGCGCATCGTCTCCGGACGCGGCGGCATGCCCGGGTCCAGCAGGGCCGTCTGCGGCAGGTCCGGTTCCTCGCGGCAGGAGCCCTGGCACCGGAATGCCTGTACGGCCAGGTCGGTCCCGCGCAGGCAACGCGGGCACCGCAGGACGGGGACGGGGCCGGGTGGGGGCGGCGGATTCACCGCATCGAGCGGGTCCACCACGAGCGGTTCCAGGCCGGACGGGCCGGAGACTCGCAGGCGCACCGCCGCGCCCTTCGGCACCCGGATCTCGGCGCTGGCCGGCACGTACTGCCCCGGGACCAGCGAGCCTGTCGGCATCCGACCGTGGAACAGGGCGTCGACACCAGGCCCGGGCACGGTGAGCGGGAAGCCCTGAGTGCCGGCGACGAGCTCCAGACCGATCTCCGGCCAGTCCGGCCGTTCCACCGCGACCTGCAGCAGCCGGGAGCCCCCGAACCGCCCTCCGGCCACCAGCTGGTACCGCACCACCCACCGACCCGGGTAAGTCACCCGCTCGACGCCGCCGGTCACCCAGGTCGAGCCGTAGCGCGTTGCGCCCTGCACGACGAGATCCTGCGCATGCGGCTCCAACTGCAGGGCGATCCCACCCGCGGTGTCGAACTCGTCCCGGGTGACCCGACGGTGCGGGCCGCCGGTGGTCGGTGTCCCGGGCGGCAACGTCCAGATGCCCAGGAAGGTGGCGCCGGCGGGCCAGGTCACCCGCAGCAGCTGCCAATCGGTCCGCTCCTCAACCGCAGCCTCGGTGACGTCCCCGACGTGCACGACCACCCGCTGCGCACCGATGACCGTCCGGCCGGCGAACTCTGTCACCACCGAGACCGTCCAGCGGGAGGTCCTCCCCTCGGCGTCCTGGTCGTCCAGAGCGATCCAGTCCATCGTCTGCCGGCCCTCGCGCGTGATCACCGGCTCCCGGACCTGGAGACCCAGCAGCGTCTCCTGCATGGCGAACTGCTCGGCGGACAGAACAGCGCCGGCGACCACGTCGTCCGGAGGCTCCCCGGCGCGCAGGTACACCCGCGGCCGACCCCGCCGGGGCGCCGTCCAGCTCGCCGACACGCCCGCCCGGCGGGACCGCACGTCGACGTGGGCCTGCAGGTCATCCACGGCGCTCGGCCGGCCCGGGACGGTGACCTGCCTGGTCACGCCGGTGGACGACTCCCACATCCCACTGCCGCCCATCGCCTGGGACTCCGTGTAGACGCGGTACTCGTAGGTCGAGCCCGGCTCCACATCGGCGTCCCGGAAGGCGTCACCGGAGAAGGAAACCTGCAATGAGGGGTCGGGCCGGGACGGCAACGGCTCGTCGGGCAACGAACGCATCACCCGCACGCGTTCGGCACGGGCCGGTCGGACCCAGCTCAGCAGCACCCCGTGCTCCTGCGCCTCCAGATGGAGGTCCCCGACCTCGGGAACCACCCGGCCGATGGCCTGCCGGACACCCGTCGCGCTGCCCAGCTCGCCGGCGTGGGAAACCGGGTAGGCGAAGACAGCAAAGGCCGGGCCGCTCCCCCCGGGCACGATCACCTGGTTGAGGAGGCTGGCCACCACCCGATGCCCGTCGTCCGGGGATTCCGGAACGACCGCGTCGGCGGCCACCACCAGGTAGACGGGATCGGATCCCAGGTCGGCGGCCGCCGGCCAGCGCAGGATCACTCGCCCGTTGTCGGTACGGATCTGCAGCCGCTCGTCCACCGCGCCGAACACGTCACAACGGGCCGAGAGCCTGAGCGGGTCGACCAGGTCCGCCTCGGTCACCGGAAGCCGGGAGGCGCCCGCAGACCCAGACGGGATACCCGGATACGGGTCGGTCTGCGCAGCCGGCGGGACCTGCGCAGCCGGCGAACTCCGCGCAGCCGGCGGATTCACTGCAGCCGGTGGGACGTCGAGCTCCGGCGGGGTGTACCAGCTGGGCGGCCCGGCTGGGGACGGCGGAGCCGCGACCGGCGGCCCGTTCGGCGGGGGGGTCGGCTCGTCCCGCGTCATCCGGTCGTACCAGGCGGGGGGACCCGCCCACGCGGGAGCGGCCGGCACCGGCGGCGAGACGGGGGCGTCCGGTGTCGGCCCGTCGACGACAAATCCCGGTGAAGGCGGGGGCAGCGCCTTCTCGGCTGTGGTCCGGAGCTCGACGAGCTGTCGGAGGATGTTCCGCGGCTGCGGCAGCCCAGCCATCCGGAACCGTCGGTCCAGCGACTCGAGGGTGCCGCCGGCGTCCTTCGCCGCTTGCCGGATCACCGCATCGACCAGCTTCAGCCCGTACTCGTCGCGGAGCGCGTACATGCGGAGGGCCAGCTGCTCAGCCGCGTCCTTGGTGCTCGTCATCGCGTCATCCTCGTGCTGTGCAGGACCGGGCCCTGGCGGTATGTGCCCTGTCGGGATGGCCCGTCGGGGGCGAGCCGTGGGCGGCCGCCCCGCGCGCGGGGTTCGTTGTTACTGTTCAGGCCCAGCCTGACCGTGAAGGGAATGCTGATGGCCGTCCACCTCCAGCTCCACCAGCCCGTTCCAGCCCCTGCGGCCCAACTGCGCGTCGAATGGCAGGGTTTCCGTCCCGGGGACACCGCCACCGCCGGGTGGACCGGCCCGGACGGCGAGCACCGCTGGGAGGGTGGCACGGGCTTGCGGTGGCTGCAGCGTGACACCGCCCGCAGCGGCGAGGAGTGGCGGATCAACCTCGACGGAGTTCCCGGCGGGGTCGACCGGCTCCGGCTGAGCGTCCAGCCGGCCGCCCCCCGGGTGGTCGGGGTGGCCGTGTCACCGCTGACCGGCAACCCCGACGACTCCGTCCTGCATCCGGGGGCGTCGGTAGAACCGGGGTGCAGCACCCTGGTCCTCGAGCTTCTGCGGACCGCCACGGGCTGGGGGATCCTCGCGCTGGCCCAGCCCGAGACTCCCGACGCGGCCCATACTGCAGAGACGGATACGGTCCCGGACCCGGCACCGGCCTCCCGGGCGGACAGCCCGGCACGGACGAACCCCGGGCCGGCTGCCGACCGGCGCGGGCAGCCCAGAATCGACGGCGAGCCGGTGCGATCCGTTCCTGTCCCGGCCCACCTGCAGGCCGCGGTGGACGCGGCCAGGTCGTCAGGGGCGGTGCGGCGGCGCTCGTCGGTGGCAGCGCTGGTCGACCTTTCCGCCTCGATGCGGCCCGCCCTCGTCGACGGGCGCCTGGCGGCCGCGCTCCGCGCCGTGCAAGCAGTGGCCGGCGCGTCGTCACAGTCGGCGGTATCCACCAGCTTTCTACCCGGCGGGAGCACACGGGAACTGTCGCTGGAAGCCGATCCGGGCTCAGCCCTTTTCGACCAGCTCACGGCGCAGGGCCTGGTCACCGGCAACCGGACGCACCTGATCGCCGAGTGCGAACGGCGGGCCGGACACGGCGGATTGCAGATCGTCCTCACCGACGACCCCTCCCTGCCCGCGCACCTGCCAGCGTCGGTCGTCACGGTGCTGGTGGGCGCCCCCGTGAGCGCCGAGCAGCCGAGCGGCCCGCGGACGGTCACGGTGACGGTGACGCCGGTGGACGTCCCCCTGCTGGCCCGTGGGCTGGCCGAGTGCGCACGCACGGTCGACTGACCGCGAGCCGCTGCAGCGCGCGGTGTCATCTCAGGCCCGTACGTCGATGACGGAGCCGCCCTGCGCCGCCGGGGGCGGCTGCTGGCCGGACTCGCCGAAGGATGCAAGGTCGTCGAGCGGCACGGGCCGTGACAGATCGAGCCTGATGACGGTGCGGTCCAGCTGATGCCGCCCCAGCGAAGGCGGGACCGCCATTGTGGTGAAGCCCTCCCGTACAGGAGCGGGGTACGCGGCCAGGAACGTCCGCGCCACCCGGCTGGAGCCGTTGGTGATGCCGGTGGCGCTGAACCCCTCGTGGGCCAGCTGATCGACCGGCTGGGTCAACGGTGCTGCCACGGACGCCCAGTCGTGGTCACCGCGCATCGCTCCGGCATCCACCCGGACCAGAGACAGCAGGCGGTCGGACGCCGTACCCGACGTCTGGCCGTCGACTGTCTCGATCAGGCGGGCGATGGCCGCTTCCCGGGCCAGCGCCTGCAGGTCCGGATCCCGCAGACCATGCAGGTAAGACGCCAACGGCCCCTCCGCACCCAGCTCAACGTCTGAGCCCAGTCGACTCTCCAGCTGACGCCCGGTCCGACGTTCGACCTGGGCGAGCACCAGATTCTGGCGGCGGCGGATCTGTTCGGCCAGCCAACCGGGGCGCAACATCTGCCCGCGTGCTTGGTAGACCACCGCCTCGTGCTCGTCCGGGGAGAACCGGGCGGTTGCGACCGACATGGCCAAGGGCAGATCACCCGAGAGCGTGCTCGGGAAGCCCCCCGCCACTTGGTCGGTCAACCGTCCGAAGGGCTGGTGGACGTGCTGGGCCAGCACGTCGGACCACATCCGGCTCTGTCGATAGAGCCCGGCGAGCCGGACCACCTCCTGGGTGACCGTCACCGCGTGCTCCCGGAGCCAGGTCCGCCGGGCGGCTTGGACGTCGAGCCGGTACAGCGCCTTAAACAACGCCCGCTGACCGCGCTGGAAGCTGGCGATCGCCCCCAGGACGCAGAACAGCAAGGACACCACGACAACCCCGGCGAACACCCCCCCGCCGATCAGCCCGTTGCCCCACAGGGCACCGCCGCCGCCCAGCAGGAGGACCAGGACGCCGAGCCAAACGAAGACCATCCGCCGGGCGCGAGCCTGCGCCCGGAGCGGCGCCTGCAGTTCCTCCTCGGTGAGCTCCGGGACGGGTTGCAGGACGTCGGCCTGCATCAGCCGGGCCTGCTCCAGTTCACTCGCCAGCCCGACACCGATCCCGACACCGAAGCTGCGGTGCTGCTCTCGCCAGTGATGCAGGTCCGATCGCAATCGCTGCACGGCGGCGGCCTGGGCCACCCCCGGTCCTGTTCCCGCGCCCAGGTCTGCGGCGACCCGGTCGAGCTCCCGCTCGACCTGCAGGGCGTGGTACGGGTCATTGGCAGCGATCGGACCGGACCGCCCCCCGGGGGCCTCGGCGGGCACCGGGAACGCCGGGGTCCCGGGGGCGGGAACCACCCGAGAGGGATCGTCGAGCACCAGCCGCAACGACCCCTGGGTAGGCAGGGGTACGCCCGTCACAGGGTGCCCTCCGTCCACCAGCGACGCGGCCGTGCGCACCGTGTCGTTCCACAGCTCGGCCGCCGCCACCGACGGCGGCTCGCTGCCCTGGGCCAGGCCCAGCAGCGCCTGCGCCGAGTGCTGCAACGCAGTGGCTTGATCGCCCCCGCCCGGTTGCAGGCCGTTCAGCACCACGGCGTAGCGGGATTCGTTGCCGAACATCCAGGACGTCGTGCCGGTCTCGATCCGGTTCTTGGCCGCCTCCAGCATCGCCCGGGCCCAGTTCTGCGGTGAGTGCAGCAGTGCGCGTCCCACGAAGGAAGCGAACATCTTGGCCGCTCCGCCGAAGGAGAGTCGTGTCGAGGGCGGCGGTCGGAACACCGGCGGCGGGTGGAACCGGGTCACCGAGGCGTGCTTGTCCAGCACTGCCCGTGCGGCAGCCTCCGCAGCCGGTGCCTGGGCTGCGACCACACCGAGGGGTTCGCCGAGGGAGGACCGGGTCACCGGCAGCGTGCCGTCGCGGCCGAACACCTCGGCGGCGAGCCGGTCGACGACGGGTGTCGCGTCCAGTCGACGGTGGTAGGAGCGGGCGACCGCCAGGAGGGTGCCCGACCACGGACGTTCGGCGTCCAGCGGCGCGGCCGCCATCCCCGTCCACAGTCCGGCAGCGGTGGCCAGGGCCGCCGCACCGTGGGCCGGGAACATCGGCGATCGGACGGTCAGCGGCTCGGTGGCCGACACCGGGGTGCTGCCGTCCACCGGCTGGACCAGGATGTTGACCTGCGAATCGTGAACTGCGTCGGTGGACACCGGGGCCAACCGGTCGACGGGGACCAGGACATTGACGGCCACCGTCCCGGGCGGCAGGCGCACCTCGTCGGCCACCCGCCGGACGGCGTCTGCGGGCAGGACCGCGTCCGGACCGTCCAACACCTGGAGGGTCACCAGCCGCACCGGACCGGGGTTGCGGGGCAACCAGAACGGCAGGTCGACCCGTTCGGCCAGCCCGTCCACGATCCGGACGGCCGACCGCGGATCACCGTCCGCGTCGACCCACATACACGGCTCCACGAGCCCGACCGCCGACCAGTCATGCAGGACGGCACGGACTGCGCCGGTTTCCGGGCGACCGAGCCGGCCCACGACGAGAACATGCATCTTTCCCCCTACGCCAGCACGTCGTCGATGCCACCGACGACGGTCGAACGGCCGTCGGCGCGGTACTCCGGCCGCTGCAGCTCGGCGAGGACCTCGTCCACCCCGAGCACCAGGTTGTCCGCGATCTCCCATTCCCGAGGAACGTCCATGAAATTGTGCCGGGTGATCTCGGCGAACGGGCCGGTGCCGGGGGCGCCGGATATGTCGTGCGGCAGCAGCTTGGTCACCACGGACGACCGCAGCCGGGTCAACCAGTCCACCGCGGTCTCGCGGCGCTCATCGGCGGTGCCCAACCCGTCCGAGGCGCGGACTATCTGCGGCGCCGCTCCCGATCGTGATGCACCGCTGACGATCCAGGCGTGCAGGGCGGCGTGCCGGGCGCTGCCGGGTAGCGGAAGCTCGTCCCCCAATCGCCGGGTGGCCAGATAGGGGCGCAGGGCCGCCATCGTCGGGTCGGCATTGCACTGCGCCAGCGCGAGTGCGAGCGACTCGGCCACCGCGGCCGGGATCGCCCATCCGTCCACGTCGTGGTTGATCTTCTGCACGCCAAGCAGCGACTCCGGGAACGCCACCCACGCCCCGTCGTCCCAGACGGTGATCCGCTGGTCCAGGTCGTCGGGGCGGGGGGTGCGGACCTCCCCGGTGATCCGCCCGACCAACCAACCGGTGATGAACGCCTGGAACCAGGCCGGGGAGACAGGGACGAACTCGCGCAGTGGACGGCCCCGACGCCAACGCCAGAACGCGGTCCGCTGCTGGGCGGCGATGGCCGTGGCCCACTGTTGCTGGATTGGACCCAGCAGCGAGGTGAACACCAGCGGCGAGTAGGGCTGGGCGTAGGTGCCGACGATGTCGATGCGGGGCAGGTCGATGTTGGCCTGCTCGGTGGCCAGCGCCTGCTCGAGCCGCTCCAGGGTGGGGCGGGAATCGATCGACGGGTCGGCCTGAATACTCTGGGTGATCTCGCGCAACGCGGACGGCGCGGAACGCAGTGGGGCCGCGGAGAACTGGTACGACACCTTGACCGGTTCGCCGTGCACCGCGGTGACCATCGACGGGTGGACCCCGACCAGCGGCGCGGCCAGCTGCAGTGCCGTCCGGAAGCGACTGGCGAACTCTCCCTCCAACCGCTCACGCTGGTGGGAGCCCTGCAGGTTCATCGAGTCCAGATAGGCGCGCAGACCCTGCCGGACGAAGGCCTGGAGCGGCTGACCCGGACGGGTCACCCAGGCCCGGGATCCAGCCAGCAGGGTCGCGGCGGTCAGCTGCGGCTCGTACCGCGCCGTCTGCGCGGCGGCCGCACCGGCCAGCAACCGCGGCCACCAGCTCCCCCGGCGGCCGATCTTCACCGGAGTCAGGGCGTCCTCGCCGAACGCGGTGAGCTGTTCGACGCCGTCGACGCCGAACGCGCCATTGGGATCCAAGGTCAGGAAGGTGATCACCTGCTCAATGGCGAGGTTCTGCGACTCCTCCGCCGACGGACGGACACCGGACGGCATGGTCGTGGTCCCGAAGGTGTCCTCGATGTGGGCCCGGAACCGGGAGGGATAGGAATCGATGTTCTCCAACAGCACCTCGTTGGTCGCTGTGGCGAACCGGGTCGGCACCGCGTCCCCGAAGGGCCAGGCCTGCACGACCCCCGTGCGCACCGAGGAGGCAACCGCGTCCACTGCCCGCGCGGCCTCGGCGGCGACCAGCCCGTTCTCCACGTCGGCCAGGCCGGCCGCCAGCGGGCGGACCACCTCGGCGGTCAGCCCGTCGACCAGGTCGGCGGCTACCGCGGCCCCGCACCGAAGGGCCAGGTCGGCGAGGCGCTGCTGCAGAGTGCGCCGGGCCTCGACGAGCAGGGCGTGCTGCGCGTCGATGGTCCCCTCGGTTGCGTAGAACGGCGTGAGCACGTCGCCAGCGAGCTGGTCACCCGTGCCGGGGACAGCCGACCGGGCCCGCAGCCAGCCGGCCCAGTTCTTCAGGTCGTCGCCCAGCCGATCGACGATCCTCCGGGTCACCGGTATCCCCCAGCGGGCGGTGCTGCGCAGGACCGCCACCTCGATCCGGGCCTGGATCGCACCGACCCAGCGTGCGCCCGCAGCCTGCCGGGCCGCCGCGTCCGCGGCCTGGGCCACCTGCTGGTGGTACCGCGGGATCGAGGCCCCGAGCTGCTGGGCGAACCAGCTCGCCTTCTGCCGTGTCCCGGCCGGCGCCGCCTCGCCGAACAGCCGCCGCACGGCGTCACCAACGAGCCGGTCCTGCTGCTGCGCCGGCCAGAGGTCGGCCACCCACTGCCGCAGCGGGGTGTACTCGTCCACCGGCGGCACCGGGGGCAGGCCCGCCCAGCCCAGCAGGACGGGGTACCCGTCGGCCGCGTACTGGTCGCGGGCCTCGATCTCGGTTCGCTGGCCCTGCAACACGGACGTGTCGTGGTGCCCCCGGAGCAGTCGTTCCACGGCGAGCCGTGCCAGCCGCTGGGCGACGTACTCGGCGTAACGATCCCGGCCCAGGCCGATGGAGGCGAAGCCGATGGCACCGAACCCGAGGGCGTCGCGGCCGCCGCCGGGTGCCCAGGCCAGGTCCGAGTTGTCCGGCAGGGCGTCGGAGTTGCCGAAGTTGGCGACGACGTAACTCATGATCTGGGTCTGCTGCTCCTCCGAAAGCACCATGGCCGACAGCGCCCGGGAAAAGCCCCGGTAGATGGTGTTGGACCGGCCGTCGCCGAACAGCGCGCCGCTGATGCCATTGGTCGCCCCGACCGGGAACACTGCCTTGGGGCCGCGTCCCGGCGTCGTCGGCGCCTGGCCGACGCGGTAGACGTTCCACTCCTGGGTGGTCCACGGCTTCTGGGCGGCGGCCCGGGCACTCATCAGCTCCGCGATGGTGCCCAAGGCATTCGCATTGACCCCGGCCCGCGCCGACTCGTCCAGCTTGCCGAACACGTCAGGGGTGTAAAGGTAGGCCACCGCCTCCCCGCCGGGGAAGTCGGGCAGCTCGTGCTGGACCCCGCGCAGCAGGTTGCAGACGTCCAGCGTCATGGAGGCGCCCGTGCCGCCGGCCAGCGACGACACCACGATCACCATCGTCCCCTGGGCCGGTGCGCTCCGTTGTCCGAGCACCCGGAGGAGCTCCGCGAAGTCCTCGTTGGCCGCACCGGAGTTCAGGGCCTGGGCCGCATCCCGCAGCCCCTCGAAGATCTGCCGGGCCCGGGCCAGCGTGGCCAGTCGGCCCACCGCCCGGAACTGACCGGCACCGAGCACGATCGGCGTGGTCACCCGGGAGGCGTCCGGCCGCCAGCGGACGAGCTGGCGCAACTGGTTGACCGACGGCTGGGCCAGGGCCTGCTCCAGGCCGAGGTCGAGCTGCCGGTAGTGATCGTTCGGGGTGGTCACCGGGATGTAGGTGCCACCCTGTTGGGGAACCGTCGGCGGCAGGCCGTCCCCCACCCCGTCGGGCTGGGCGGGCACGTCGACGTGCACGAACTGCCAGCACCGCGGGAGCTTCTCCCGGTCCCACCCCCGCTGACGCAGCTCGGTGGTCAGCTGGTCCATGAGGAACTGCAGGGTCTTGCCGCCCGACCCACCGAGCCCGACGACGTAGATCTTGTGCATGGGCCAGATCCCTTTCAACGCTGTGGACGTGGGTGCCACCGGGAACCGGGGCGGTGGACGGACAGAGCTCAGTGGTGCGGGAGGTGTGCCGGCTGCGCGGGGCGGGTGGTCACGACCAGCCGTCCTGCCGGGGCGGTGGACCCCAGCCCGGCTGGGTCGCACCCGGCCGTAGACCGCCGACCGATCCGGGAGCGGAAGGCCATCCGGAGGGGGCGGATCCGGACCCGCTGCCGGGCCACACGCCCGGGTCGGCAGGCTGTCCGGACGGGGTGGACGATGCGCCACCCCATCCGTTCGTCCCCCTGCCGCTCCATCCGTCGGAGGGCCGCGTTCCTGCCGGCGCACCGGACGACGTATCCGACGGCGGACCGCCCGCACCGGGATCCGGCGCTGACCCGGCCGAGGCCGCCGTGCGGGCGTCCTGCAGCAGCCCCGGCGCATCACGGACGGCGTCGGCGAGCAGCGTTGCCCGCGCCGGTTCGTCGGCCGCCGTGTCGACGACGAGGAGCAGTCGCGCCGGTACGTCGGGGAGCGGGGACGCGCCGAGGGTCCGGGGAACGGTGACCAGCCACGTGCCCTGAACGGCGAGGGGCATCCGCGGCCGGCCGGCCGGGTCGTGGTGCGGGGCGAGGCTGCCGGTCCCGATGACCTCCGGCCCGTCGAGCTGAGCGTGGCCCGGTTCGGTGAGCTTCCACCCGGCGCGGGCCCGCAGGACGAGACCGCCGACCAGCAGGGTGCGGCGGCCGGCACCCGGCGGAGGGACCGGCTGCCAGCCATCGGCCGGAACGGCCAGGGCTCGTCCGTCCGGGGTGGTGAGGCCACGCGGACCGATCCGCACGTCGATCGGGACGGCGCTGAGGGCAACGTCCTGACCGGTGGGGAAACGGGCGGTGGCCCGCCGCCCGAGCAGGGCGATGAGCAACGGGATGAGCAGCCCGAGTAGCAGCACACCGATCAGCACCGCCGTCTTCACCGCCGCCTGCGGGGTGCGGGTCAGTTCGGCGCGGAAGGCGACGGTGGAGGTGGACACCACCGACGGATCGTCGGCCGGCGACACCTCCACGTCGACGGTCCCCTGCAACGCGCCGTTCCCCTCGGCCCCCAGGGCGAGGGTGACGGGCACCTGCACCGTGCGGCCGGCGGGCACGACGATGCAGGTCGGGTCGGCCCCGGTGATGGTGGCCGTGTCCACCGACGGCGGGTTCACCTGCAGATCGGTGGCGCCCACCCGGACGCAACCGTCCCCGTTGTCGGCCCCGGTGACCGTAAGGGTGCCCGCGGCCTGCGCAAGGCCCTCGATCGCGCCGAAGTCGACGAGCTGGCTCGCCGGGATCACGGGCGACCCGAACGGCGGGATGATCTCCACCGAGGCCTGCCGGACCACCGGCGCGAGCTGTTCCCCGGCCAGGGTGATGACCAGCGATACCTGGACGGTGGCCGTGCCGATGGGGACGTCACGGGGTAGCGGCACCGAGACGGGGCCGTCGAACCCGACCTCGATGGGGACGACCTCGCCGTCGGAGCCGGGCAGGGTCAGGGTCGCCTCTGTGGTCAGCCCGGCCGGGAGCGCGTCCAAGGGCGCGGAGCTCCCGTCGAGTCGCTGCGGCAGGAACTCGACCGAGCCGTCGACGCCGGCCTGCCACGGGGTCTTCGCCGATTCCACCGTCGGGACGATCTGGAAGTCGCTGGCCAGGGTGATCTGCACCTGCGAGACGGCATCGGGATGGGTGCCGGTGGTGTCGATGAACGTCAGCGACCACTCCCCGGCCCAGCTCTGGTCGACGTTGCGGTCCAGGTCGATGGTGAGGCCGCCACCCTGGAACCAGCGGTAGGTCGCGGTGGCGACGGCGCCGGCCGCGGTACCCGTCCCCGCGCCGCCCTGCCCGGAGATCACGAGCGGATCGCCGCCGTCCGGCGGGACCAGTTCGACCTGGAGGTCGGAACTGGCCAGCAGTGATCCGACCTCGTCGCTGACCACCGCGGCGAGATGCACCGTACCCAGGGTGTTGTCCAGGGCGAAGGGGTAGCGACCCTCGGCGCAGGTGGTCAGTTCGCAGACCTGGCGGGGCTCCAAGGGGCCGGTGCCGCCACCGAGCTGGCCGAGCCGGTCCAGGGTGAGGAACAACGCACCGACCGAACCCGCGGGAACGAACAGGCCGGCGGCCGGTTGCTCACCGCAGTCGCCGGTCGGGTTCTCGGCGTACCGCTTCATGAAGTCGAACTGGCTAGCGTCCCCGCCGAGCCCGACGGCGATCATCGTGATGCCGTCCAGGCGCATTTGGTCGGCGACGCCGCCGGGACGGCACAGCTCGGCGGTGGCCACGGCCCGTACTTCGTCGGCCACCGACTCGCTTGTCAGGGGCACGTTCTCGAAACCGGGGACGTCCTTGGTCTGGCCGGTGGGCGGGTCCAGCCGTCCCAGGTCGGAACCGTCCCGCGCAGAGATGGTGAACATGCCGTCGCTGAACCAGACGGCGAACCGGCAGTCGGACACCGCGTCGGGCGTGCTGCGCGCCTGGAAAGTGCGGTTGAGCCAGGTGAGCGCCGACCAGTAGTCAGTCTCCGAGCCGCGGTCCAGCAGGGTGAACCCCTCCACGGCGGCGTCGAGCGTGGGCAGGTTCGCTTCGGTGAGCGGAGTGAAGTCGACGACCGACGTCACGTCGTCGTCGAACCCGGCGACCGCGACGTCGACAGCGGCGCCCGAGGTGGTGAACGTGGCGGCCAGACGCGTGAGCAGCGACTGCGCGGCATCCACCCGCACCCCCGTCGTATCTGTCCCCCCCTCGCCCCCCAGGCTGCCCGAGGTGTCGATCAGGAGCACCAGATCGCCCGCCTTGCGCTCAGCGAGGCAGGCGGACAAATTGCCCAGGACGGTCGACGGATCGGCGGCTGCGCGGCTCCCCACAGCGGGAAGCCGGCCGTGGGCGTCGGCGGGCAGTGCGGTGGCGGGCAGGGCGGTGGCGGGCAGGGCGGCGAACAATAGCGCCGCCGAAGCGACCGCCGTCGTGAGGCGGGCCAGGACACGGGGCATCAGAACCACCAGTCCAACCGGGCGACGGCGTCGGCGATCAGGTAGGCGAATGCACCGGCCACCACGAACCCGAGGAGCAGGACGGCTACCCGCAGAGCCCCCAGTAGGCCGGGTCGGTCGACGTACCAGCGGCTGCTGCGGCGGCGCAGGTCCACGACGGTGAAGGCGGCCAGCGCACCGAGGCTGCCGCCGATCGCGATCGCCCAGCCGGCGACGTGGGCCGCCAGGCCGGACAGCAGGGCCAGGGGCAGCGCGAGCAGCGGGACGACGACGCCCAGAGCCAGCAGCCAGACCGGCGCGGTGACCGGGGAACCCGAACCGAACGACGGCGGCCCAGGGTCGGCCGATTGATCTACCCGGGGCACTCCGGCTGCGGCGGGGTTTGGCCCCCAGGGTGTCGATTCACCCCTGGCGGGTACCGGGTCGGGCCACCCGCCGCCCTGCGGAGCACCGCCGCCCTGCACGCCGGCGGATGCTGCCAGCCACGGGCTGGCGGACGCTCCCCCCGCACCGGGGGATGAGCCGGAGAATTCTCCCGAGGGAGGCGCGGCCCAGTCCTCGCCGGAAGGGCCGGGGCGGTCACTCATGCTGCATCGGACGGCATGGCCGGCCACCGGTTGCCCGTGGGGTCGACCCGGCTCCGGCCGGGGTCGGACCCGGAGGCGGCCCACGACCCTCGACCCGCGGTCGGGGCCACCCCGAACACCGTTCGGACACGACCGATCACCACGTACCCCCGCACGGTTCGTCCGACTCCCCTGGTCCAGGCCGGATCGTAGGCCATCAATCGGACATCGACCGGGTTCGGTCCACATCGGAAACATTCTGTGACCGTCTTGTCCATCATGGCGGTGCCGACCATCAACAGATCCACCCGTTCAGCCCGCCGAGGCTGGTTCTGCTGACCTAAGCTCACCTGCGGTGACAATGGGTGTCCCGATTAGGTCGTTGCCGCGCCGGTCGCGCGAGGTCGCCGGGGAAGACCGGTCGGGATGATGTCAGAGGGGGCCTGTGGTGACGCGTGCGATCGGCATCGATCTGGGCACCACGTTCTGCGCGGTCTCCGTGGTCGGGGAGAACGGCCCGGAGATCCTGCTCAACCGGGAGGGGGAACGGATCACCCCGTCGGTGGTCCTTTTCCTGGAGGACGAGGCCGTCGTCGGCTCGATGGCCAAGCAGATGGCCACCTCGGCGCCGGAGGACGTCGTGCAGTTCGTCAAGCGCAACATGGGCGACCCGCACTGGACCTTCGTGACCTCCGGCGGCGAGGAGTACGGCGCGGAGTGGGTCTCGGCGATCATCCTGCGCCGGTTGAAGGAGGACGCCGAGCTGGCCCTGGGCGCCCCGGTGACCCAGGCGGTCATCACCGTGCCCGCGTACTTCGACGACGCCCGACGGCGGGCGACCCAGGACGCCGGCGAGATGGCCGGGCTGGAGGTGCTGGGGGTCATCAACGAGCCCACGGCGGCGGCCCTGGCGCACGGTCTGCGGACGGCGCTGAACGGCCGGATCCTGGTGTACGACCTCGGTGGCGGCACGTTCGACGTGACGGTGATGGACGTCCGGGGCGATCGGTTCGAGGTGTTGGCCACCCGTGGTGATCGCAACCTGGGCGGCTTCAACTGGGACAACGAGCTGATCGGCCACCTGGCCGGTGAGGTGCAGCGGCAGACGGGGGTCGACCTGCTGGACGACGACCGGGCCGCAGCCGAGCTACGGGACAAGGCGGAGACGGTCAAGCGCACGTTGACCACGGTGGCCGAGACCAAGGTGTTCCTGCGGGCCGCCGGCCGGATGGTGCCGGTGCCGGTGACGCGGGAACTGTTCGCCTCGCTGACGCGGGGTCTGCTGGCCCGGACCCGGTCGATCGCCGATCTGGCCGTGGAGGATGCCCGGCTCGACTGGTCGGACATCGACCACCTGCTGCTGGTCGGCGGGTCGACCCGAATGCCGATGGTCGGCGAGATGCTCTCGGGGTTGACCGGCCTGGTCCCGCTGCACGGCGCCAACCCCGACGAGCTGGTGGCGCTGGGGGCCGCCATTCGCGCGGACCTCCTGACCGCCTCCCCGCGGACCCCCCGGATCACGATCCAGGACGTCACCGCACTCGGGCTGGGGGTCATCGCTCTTGACACGGACACCGGTCGGGAGGGGAACCACGTCCTGGTCCCCCGCAACACCGCGATACCGGCGGACGGAGAGCAGGACTTCGTGACCACCTCGGGCAACCAGACCGAGGTGTTGATCCAGATCACCGAGGGCGACGACGAGGACGTGGAGTTCGTCCAGATCGTGGGTTCCGCCCACCTGCGACTCCCGCCGCGTTCCGAACCGACACCGATGCGCATCGTCATCTCCTTCGATGCGGACGCGGTGATCTTCGCCGAGGTCTTCCACCGAGACACGGGCGCCAAGCTGGGCGATCTGCAGATCGACCGCAGCGGCCTGAGCCGGACCGAGGTCGAGCAGGGTGTTGTGGCCATCCGCGGGCTGGCGGTCAACTGAGATGGGACGCCGATGACCGAGTTGATCAACTACTACGAGATCCTCGACCTGGACGCCGCGGCCGAAACCGCGGACATCGAGAGGGCGGTGAAGGTCCAGCAGCGGAAGTGGCAACAGCGTCAGCTGGGACCCACGGTTGAACGTCAACGCCAGGCCGAGGACCGGATCCGCCTGATCGACCGGGCCCAGCAGGAATTGCTCGATCCGCTGCGTCGTCGGCGACACGACGCCGACCTCGCCGCGGCCGCGGCCGCGGCCGCGGCTCCGGCCCATCCGCCGCCCCCCGCGGCCGGGTCACCGACCCCTGCGCCCGTCGACTGGTTGGGGCGCGCCCGCGGTTTCCTGCAGGCCGGAGACGCGGAGTCGGCGGCCTACGCGGCCCGGGAGGCCACCGAGCAACGACCAGGGGAGGCGCAGGCCTGGGCTGTCCGGGGTGAGGCGAGCCGGGCGATGGGCCGGACTAGAGAGGCGCTCTTCGAGTTCCGGGAGGCGCTCCGACTGGATCGGCAGCCGGAGTACCTGGTCCACCTGGCCGGTGAGCTGGAGAAGGCGGGACGGCTCAAGGAGGCGTTGGAGGCCTGGCACGACGCCGCCGGCCTCGCCCCGACCCAGCCGGTCTTCCCGATGAACGCGGCCCGGGTGCTGGCCCGGCAGGGCGAGCGGGCGGAGGCGGTGGCGATCCTGGAAGAGCTACGCCGGCGCTTCCCCGACCGTCCCGAGGTCGCCGGTCAGCTGGCCTGGGTACTGTCCGAACGGGTCCAGGCCTCCTGGTCCGTGCTGCACGACGGCTCGTCGACACCCACCACAGCCCGGCAGGTGGAGGTAGCACAGCGGGATCTTGCTGAGGCGCTGGCACTGCCCGGGGCGGAGGGGCCGCTCACCGAGCGCCTGCTGGCCCAAGCCGCTGAGGTGGAACGGGCCACCCGGTCGGTGTGGACCTTCCCGCCGCGGGCGACCGGAGGACAACGCTGGCTGCGGCGGATCGGCTGGTTCCTGCTCGCCTGGTTCTCGGTTGCGATACCGCAGAGCATGTTCCCCCGCGCCGAGTGGCTCGGCACCGTTCTCGGACTGCTGTGTTTGGCCGCGGTGGTCTGGGGGTTCGTGAAGCTGTACCGGCGCCCCCGTTGGCAGACCGTCGCCAAGTCAGGGGCCGTGGCACGACCCGGCATCTAAGCCGCCCCGTCCGGTCTCGAGTGGATCACCCACCCGCGCGCCCCCCTGGCCGAATCCCCCCGGACGCGGTACGACCGTCCCATGGCCCGTTCCGACTCGTCCCTCCCCGCATCCACCGACCCCGCCACGCGTCGCACCCCCACGCGCACCGTGGAGATCGAGACGAAGCTCGAGTTCGACGGCGGTGCGGGACTGCCCCCGCTGGACGGCCGGCCCGCCCTGGCCGCGGCCGGGGTGACGGGCAGTGCCGCACCGGAGACCTTCCAGCTGGACGCCACCTACTACGACACGGCCGGGCTCGACCTGCTCGCCGCCAAGCTCACCCTGCGGCGGCGGACCGGAGGGCACGACTTCGGGTGGCACCTGAAGCTGCCCCGGGTCGCCGGGGGCCGGACGGAGGTCGCCGTCCCGCTCACCGACCACGACGCCGGGCAGGTCCCGGCCGAACTGGACCGCCTGGTCCGCGGCATGGCGCGGGGCCGCGAGCTGCGGCCGGTGGCCCGCCTGCAGACCCGCCGCACCGTGCACCACCTGCTGAACGCCGACGGCGCGGTCCTCGTGGAGGTGGCGGACGACGCGGTCACCGCCACCGACCTCACCGGGCGCGACGGGTCCGCCGGCGCCCAGCACTGGCGCGAGGTCGAGGTGGAACTGGTCGACGGCACCCGGGAGCAGCTGGCCGCCGTCGTCGACGAGCTGCGGTCGGCCGGGGCCCGGCCGGCGTCGTCGGCGTCCAAGGTGGGCCGGGCGCTGAACCCGCCGACGGTCGGCACGACCAAGGGGAAGAAGAAGGACGCCCCGGATCGGACCGCCGGGGCGGTGGTCGCGGATGCGCTCGACCGGACCCGGACCGCGCTGCTGACCGCGGACCGCGGGGTCCGGGAGGGGGTGGACGGCGCCGCGGAGGAGGCGGCCGCCGCGCTCACCTCCGCGCGGGCCCTGCTCGGGGTCTGCCATCCGGTGCTCGGCCGCGTCGACGGGCTTCTCGAGCGGGCGACCGTCGTCGCCGACGACCTGGCCGCGGCGCAGACCGTGCACCACACGCACCGGCGGCTCATCGCCCAGCTGTCCGACGAGCCGGAGGACTACGCCCGCCAGGGGCGCGCCGTGCTCACCCGCACCCTGGCCACCCGGGCCGAGGCGGCCGCGGCGCAGGTCGCCGACCTCGTCGACACCCCGGAGTACCTCGAGGTCCTCCGCGGTCTGGACGAGGCGGTCGCGGGTTCGGCCCGGCGCCGTCGCGCCGCCCGGCCCGCGTCGGGCGAACTGCCGGTCCTGCTGGGTCAGGCCTGGGACCAGCTGCGGGAGGGCTCCGACGCCCTGCTCGCCGATCCGGGCCGGCCGGAGAACGTCCGGGTGGTCCGGTCGGGGACGGTGGCCCTGCGCCTGACCATCGAGGCCCTGGCCCCGTCGCTCGGCGAGGACGCCGTGCTGCTGGCCGCCTCCCTGGAGGAGGTCGAGGAGTCGTTGGACGAGTACCGGGCCTCGGCCCGGGCCTCCGCCCTGCTGACCGAGCTCTCGACGGACCCCGGCACGGACGGCGTCGCCGGGTTCGTGTTCGGTCGGCTGCACGCCTTCGAGGAGGCGCTGGCCCACGGCGCGCTGGACGACTTCACCGACGCCTGGGACCGGGTCGAGGACGGCGATCTGGTAGCGGCGCTGGTGCGGTGACCGCCGGCGCCCGGGGCCGACCCGCCCTGCGCGAACGGGTGATCTTCGTCCCCGACGGACCAGCCCAGGACGCCGAACGCCCGGCGTGTCGCGGCAACCCGCCGGTCGTTCCCCGAAACCGGGGGCCGACCGTACGTCCTTTACCCGTGCGAAGGAGCGGCAAGATGGTCCGGTGACCGCCCCCCGCTCCGCCGCCGGTGCCCCCGCCGGCGCCCCCGCCGACACCGACGCTCCCGATCCCCGCCGCTGGAAGGCCCTCGCGGTCTGCCTGATCGGCAGCTTCATGGTCCTGCTGGACGTCTCCATCGTGAACGTCGCGCTGAAGTCCATCACCGACGGGCTGGGTGCCTCCGGCTCGCAGATCCAGTGGGTGCTCTCCGGGTACGCGCTGACGTTCGGGCTGCTGCTCGTCCCGGCCGGCCGCTGGGGTGACGTGCTGGGCCGCCGCAAGATGTTCATGATCGGCCTCGTCGCGTTCACCCTGGCCAGCCTGGCCTGCGGCGCGGCGCCGACCGCGACGGTGCTGGTCATCGCGCGCCTGGTGCAGGGGCTGGCCGGCGGCATGATCACCCCCCAGGTGTCCGCGTTGATCCAGCAGATGTTCCGCGGCGCCGAGCGCGGCAAGGCGTTCGGCCTGCTCGGCGCGGTCGTCGGCATCTCCACCGCGCTCGGGCCGGTCATCGGCGGTGTGCTCATCCAGGTGTTCGGCGAGACCGACGGCTGGCGCTGGGTCTTCCTGGTGAACCTGCCCATCGGCATTGCGGCCCTGCCGCTGGCCATGAAGCTGATCCCCGGCCGCGAGGGCGGCCCGGCCGGCCGCCGCGACTACGACCCGGTCGGCGTGCTGCTGCTCGGTCTCGGCGTGGTGGCGCTGCTGCTGCCGTTCGTCCAGGAACGGCAGTGGACGGGGTCGACCAAGTGGCTGCTGCTGCCGCTGGCCGCCGCGCTGCTCGTGGTGTTCATCCTGTGGGAGCGCCGGTACCTGGCCCACGGCAAGGAGCCGCTGGTCGACCTCAAGCTGTTCCGCCTGCGGTCGTTCTCCTTCGGCAGCTCGATGATCGCCGCCTACTTCGCCGGCTTCACCCCGCTGTTCTTCCTGATCACCCTGCTGCTCCAGTTCGGCGAGGGCTACTCGGCCCTGATGGCCGGCCTGGTCACCATGCCGTTCGCGATCGCCTCCGGCGTGGCCGCGGCCTTCGCCGGCCGGGTGGTCCACCGCTTCGGTCGGCCGCTGGTCGGGGTCGGCCTGGTCGGGGTGGTCGTCGGGTACCTCGGCATCCTGCTGACCGTCCACCTCGTGCCGGGCACCGGCATCGGCTGGGCCCTGCTGCCGTCGCTGATCGTCGCGGGGCTGGGTTCGGGGCTGGTCATCTCGCCCAACCAGACCATCACCCTGTCGCAGGTGCCGGTCGAGCAGGGCGGGACGGCCGGCGGCCTGCTGCAGGTCGGTCAGCGCATCGGCGCTGCTGTCGGCATCGCCGCGGTCGGCTCGATCTTCTACGCCCAGCTCGACGACAGCCGCGGCGACTACCCGCCGGCACTGCAGGGCGGCCTGCTCGTGGCCATCGGGTTCCTGGTGGTCGCCCTGGCCGTCGCGGTCCTCGACATCGTCATCCAGAAGCGCCGGACCGGCACCCACGCGGCGTCGCTCGGCGGCTGAGCCCGCGGCTCGGGGCGCGCAGTGCCGCGGACCGGTCAGGCGGCCGGATCGGCAGCGCGGACGCGGTTCCGGCCGGATCGTTTGGCCTGGTAGAGCGCCAGATCAGCCCGGTGGATGAGGTCGTCGGCGGATTCGCTGCCGTCATGGGTGGCGACCCCGAACGATGCGGTCACCCGCGCCGGGACTCCGTCCACGACGAGATCGGCCAGAGCCTCGCGGGTTCGCTCGGCCCAGCCGACCGCGTCCTGCCGCGAGGTGGCGTTGAGCAGGGTGATGAACTCCTCGCCGCCGAACCGCGCGACCAGGTCGCCGTCCCGGACCTGCCGTCCCAGGCATTCGGCGACCGCGGTCAGCACCCTGTCGCCGGTGCCGTGCCCGTACCGGTCGTTGATGGACTTGAAGTGGTCCAGGTCGGCCAGCACCAGGGAGATGGGCCGCTCGACGTCGAGATCCTCGGCCAGGGCCAGGGCCAGACCCTCGGTGAGCGCCCGACGGTTGGCGATGCCGGTCAACGGGTCGGTGACGGACAGCAGGCGCAGCCGGCGGTGCTCGCGGGCCATGGTCCGGCGGACCGCGGCCACCTCCTGCCGGGTGCGCAGGCGCAGTTCCAGCTCGGTGACCACCAGGGCGGCGAGATCGGCGAGGTTCTCCACGTCGGCGGCGTCGAGTGTGCGCGGCTCGGTGTCCAGCAGACACAGCGCACCGATGTTGTGGCCGTCCGCGGTCCGCAACGGCGCACCGGCGTAGAAACGGACGGCGCCGGAGGTGACCAGCGAGTTGTCCCGGGCGTCCTCGTCGACGCGGAGATCCGGCACCACCCGCGGCACGGGCGACAGGATGGTGGTCGCACAGAGCCCCGGCTCCCGGGGGGTCTGCGTCACCGGCATGCCGTCACAGGAGGCGAACCAGACGCGGTCGGCGTCGACCATGGAGATGGCGGCCACCGGCACCCGGAAGACCCGGGCGGCCAACGCGGTGATGCGGTCGAAGGTCGCCGCGCGCGGGGAGTCGAGGATCTCGTAGCGGTAGACGGCGGCCAGCCGCTGGGCCTCCGTCGCCGCGGCGTCGGTGCACACGTCGTCGGCGTGTTCCGGAGGTGACGTCGCACAGACCATGGTGTTCCCCCGGAGGCTGGGTCCCGGACCTCTCGACGCGGACGGACACGCGTCGATGGGGGACAACCCGAGTGAACTCCGCCGGTGCCGCCACGTCATCATCCCCGCGGGTCGATTCTGCTGCGACGCACAGTCATGGTCCGGCATCTCCGCCATCGTTCGGGGCGGATCCACGCCGTTCGGCGCGGGCCGGACACGCTCAGCGCAGGTCGAGCAGCACCTTGGACGCCCGCGACCGGTCGCCGGCCAGCTCGAAGGCGGCCCGCGCGTCGGCGAGCGGGACGATCTGCGTGACCACCGGGCCGACCGGCAGGTCGCCGGCCAGCAGATCGAGGGCCCGGTCGAACTCGTGGTCGAAGCGGAACGCACCTCGCAGGTCGATCTCGCGGGTGACCAGCAGGTTCCCGGTGAACGGCACGTCCCCGGGGGGCAGCAGCCCGAGCTGGACCACGACGCCGCCGCGCGAGACGCGGCGCACGCAGGTGTCCAGACCCGGGGCCGTTCCGGAGGCCTCGACCGCGATGTCGACCTCGGCGGGCCACCCGGGGTCGTCCGGTCGGTCGGCACGCACGGTGCCGGTGGCGCCGACGGCGGTGGCGACAGCCAGGGCGGCGTCCTGCATGTCGCTGACGATCACCGAGCGGGCACCGGCGACGACCAGCGCGGCGACGACCAGGCAGCCGATCGGTCCGGCCCCGGTGACCAGCACACTGCGCCCGGTGACCTCGCCGGCGCGGGCCACCGCGTGCAGGGCGACGGACAGCGGCTCGGCCAACACCGCCCGTTCCAGGGCGAGACCGGCCGGGAGCACCCGGATCTGGGCCGCGGGCACGACGATCCGCTCGGCGAAGCCGCCCTGTACGTGCGGGAAGGCCGCCGCGCTGCCCAGATAGCGGGTCCGGGGGCAGAGGTGGCGGCGATCGGCCTGGCACTGCGGGCAGTCGTCGCACGGGGTGGCCGGATGGACGGCGACCGGGTCGTCCACGGTCAGGCCCTCGACCTGCGCGCCGAACCCGGCGACCGTGCCGACCACCTCGTGACCGAGCACCATCGGTTCCCGGACGGCGAAGTCGCCGACGGCGCCGCGGTGGTAGTAGTGCAGGTCGGACCCGCAGATGCCGCCGAAGGCGATGCGGACCGCGACCTCGTGCGGGCCGGGTGCTCGCGCCGGCCGGCCCTCCACCCGGAGGTCTCCCGCCCCGTGCACCACGCAGGCCCGGTCCGCACCCGTCCCCGTGGCCGTCACAGGACCGACAGCATTCCGCCGTCGACGTACAGGATCTGGCCGTTGACGAAGTCCGCGGCCGGCGACACCAGGAACACCAGCGCCCCGACGAGATCGTCGACCTTCCCCCACCGGCCGGCCGGGGTGCGTCCCCGCACCCACCCGGAGAACGTCTCGTCGGCGACCAGGGCCGCGGTCAACTCGGTCTCGAAGTAGCCGGGGCCCAGGCCGTTGACCTGGATACCGGACGGGGCCAGATCCGCGCACATCCCCTTGGTCAGCATCTTCATGCCGCCCTTGGTCGCGGCGTACGGCGCGATACCGGGCCTGACCACCTCGCTCTGCACCGAGCAGATGTTGACGATCTTGCCGTGGCCCCGCGGCGACATCACCCGGGCGGCCTCGCGCCCGACGAGGAAGGCGCTGGTCAGGTTGGTCTCCAGCAGGCGGTACCAGTCGGCGTCGGGGAAGTCGACGAGCGGCGCCCGGTGCTGTGCACCGGTGTTGTTGACCAGGATGTCCAGCGGGCCGACGTCACGCTCCACGGTGGCGATGCCGTCGGCGACCTGCGCGGCGTCGGTGACGTCGAACGCACAGGTGACGAGGTCACCGCCGGTGCGTTCGGCCAGGGTGTCCCGGGCCCGCTGCAGCTTGGCCTCGTCCCGCCCGTTCAGCACGACGCGGCAGCCCGCCTCGGCCAGACCCTGGGCGAGGGCGAGCCCGATGCCCTGGCTGGACCCGGTGACCAGGGCGACCCGGCCCGCGATGTCGAACCGCGGCAGCGCGGTCATCGCCGTGGTCCTCGTGGCCGGTGTGCTCGGCGGATCGACACGGGCGCCTCCTGGGGTGGTGCGACGGCACGACCCGCTCACCCTCCCACGGCGGGAACGGGCCGTAGGGTCGGGTCCGGTCGTCCCTCGCGCGCAGTCGTCACCAGATGGTGACCTGGAGAAGCGTCTCGTGGCGCCGTCCTCCTGCCAGGCTGGGGCGGCCGGCCGGTCAAGGGCGACCGACCGGCGCGCATCCGGGCCCGACGTCGTCGCCCGCGTCCTGCCCCTCACCGGCGGAGCGGCCGCCCACCGTCCAGCGCAGCCGCCCACCGCCGCCGGCGGCTCCCCGTCCGGTCCCTCGGCCTCGTGTGCCGAACTCCCTGCTGCTGTCGATCACTCACGCTGCTGTGACGCTTCGCAGCACAGGGTGACGGTGCGCAGTCCGCCGTCGGGGCACGCCGCGCGTCCCTGCCGTCGACCCCATCGGGAGTTCCCGTGCATCTCGCGCTCCGCCCCCTGCGCCGCCCCCCTGCCGTGACGAGCATGCTGACCGGCCTCGTGCTGGTCGCCGGTCTCCTGTCGGTGGCCTCCCCGGCCGCGGCCGCACCCGCGCCCGTGCCCGTCCGTGCTGCCGCGGCGGCCGCCTGTTCGGTGGGCCAGAGCGGCGCCGGCGAACCCGTGCAGTCCTCGGGGCGGGCTGCCGTCCGCACGACCATCGGGGTGGCGAAGACGATGGGCGTGCCGCGCCTGGGCCAGATCGTGGCGGTGATGGTGATGTTCCAGGAGTCCTCCATCCGCAACCTGGCCAACGACGGGTCCAGCACGCAGGGCGCGTCGTGGTCCTCCCCGGGTCGGGCGTACTGGCTGGGGGTGACGAAGCTGTCGCTGAAGTACCCGCACGACCGGTTCGGATCCCGCGACGGCGCTTCCGACACCGATTCGATCGGCCTGTACCAGCAGCGCCCGTCGTCGGGGTGGGGCAACTACGGGCAGAGCACCGGGGTGACGGATCCCGAGGGTGTGGTGCAGCGCTTGCTGGATCCGCGGTGGGAGGCGATGGCGTTCTTCGGCGGTTCCCGCAGCGCAGCTCCGACGTCCGGCCTGCTGGACATCGCGGGCTGGCAGACCATGTCGCCGACGTACGCGGCGAATGCCGTGCAGCGCAGCAACTACCCGGAGTACTACGCGAAGTGGGAGGCCCAGGCCACCACGTACGTGGACAGCAACGCGGACGCCCCGGCGGTGGATCTGCCGTGGGTGCCCGGCGGCGGTGCCGGTGCCCTGGCCTGCACGAGCGTGCCGACCGATCCGGCGGCCGGCGAGGCAGGGCGCAACCCGGCGGGGTCGGCGGACGCGGCTTCCGTGTCGTCGCGCTCGGTCGTGGTGGCCGGGTGGGCGCTGGATCCGGACGCGATCAACGGTCGCACCGAGGTGCACGTGTACGACTCCGGCCCGAAGGGCACCGTCGGGTACCCGGGATTCTTCGCCGATCAGACCCGCGACGACGTCAACCGGGTCTACGGGACGGTGGGTCGTTTCGGCTTCACGGCGACCGTCCCGCAGAACGGCAACGGGGTGCACACCTACTGCGCGTTCGCGTTGAACATCGGGCGCGGCACCGGGAACACGGCGCTGGGCTGCAGGACGCTGACGCTCGGACCGGTGGGGTCGCTCGACGGCGTCGGGCAGACCCCGTCCGGTATCTCGGTGGCCGGCTGGGCCGCCGACGGCAGCGCCCCGGGCGCGCGTCAGCAGGTGCACGTCTACGTGACGGGCCCGGCCGGGACCCGGGGCACCCCGCTGACCACGGGCGGGGCGCGGGCCGATGTGTCGGCGGCGTTCCCCTGGGCCGGCGGTGACCGCGGCTTCTCCGGGACGGTGCCGACGGCCGGGGCGGGACCGACGACGGTGTGCGCGTACGGCATCGGAGTCAACCCGTGGACGCCGAACGAGCTGATCGGCTGCCGCACGTTGACCGTGCAACCCGCGCCGACCGTCGGCGCGCTGGACGACGTCCAGGTCTCGGGGAACACGGCCAGGGTCGCCGGGTGGACCTACGACCCGCAGAACGCGAGCGCCTCGATCCCCGTGCACATCTACGTGCGCGGTGCCGGCGGGCAGGTGGGGACCGCCTTCACCGCCGACGACGTCCGGACGGACGTGAACCGGGTGACGGGAGTGGCCGGCAACCACGGCTACAACCGCACCGTGTCCCTGCCTGCGGGCGAGAGCACGGTGTGCGCCTACGGGATCAGCACCAGCGGCGGGGACAACACCCTCCTCGGATGCCGCACGGTCCGGGTGGCCGCAGCCCGGTCGCAGGTGGTCGAACCGCAGTCCGTGGCGACCACGGAGGCACCGTCCGAGGTGCGACCGGTCCCGACCGTTCCTGCGCCGACCGTTCCTGCGCCGACCAACGCGGTCCCGACGGCCCCCGCGCCGACCGCCGCGGTCCCGACCGGTCCTGTCCTGACCACGGCGGCGCCGACCACTGCAGTGCCCACCACTCCGGCGCCGACGTCCACCGCTCCCGCTGCCCCGTCTGCGTCAGCGTCGTCAGTTTCGTCAGCACCGCCGTCCACGCCGTCGGTCGGCGTCCCGGCGGGCTGATCGGGCCGGGTGGGAGTCCGGCCGGGTGGTAGTCCGGCCGGGTGGGAGCCCGGCCGGGTGGGAGCCCGACCGGGTGGGAGCCCGACCGGGTGGGAGCCCGGCCGGCTGGGAGTCCGGCCGGGTGGGAGCCTGACCGGGTGGACATTGTCGCGGTCTCGGCCGAGCCCCTCACCGACGACGGTGTGACCCTGCGGAACATCCTCGCGTGGGGTCACACCGGTCGCTCCCGGATCGACGTCATCGACCTGCCCGCCGGGAGCTCCCTGCCGCGGCACCGCGCAGGCACCGACCAGACCCTGTACGTCATCTCGGGTCGGGGGCGGGTGGCCGGCGCCGACGATGTCGCCGCATCCGTCTCGGCGGGGCAGGCCGTCCGGTGGGTGGAGGGCGATGACCACACGACATGGGCCGACGAGCCGATGACCGTGCTGGTCGTCCAGACGATCGTGGAGACCTGAGCCGGACCCCATCCACCCCTGGCGACGGTGGGTCGAACCGGCGTCAGAACGGCGGCGGGTCGTCGTCATCCTGTCGCTCTCCTGTCCTGTGGGACGGGTCATCGTTCTCGACCTTTGCTGGGTCGGCTCCCGGCTGGTGTGCGCGGGGGATCCGTTCACGGAGGCGCGCTCGGACCAGCATGGAGACGAGGTCCGCCGGGTCGATGTCGAGTTCGGCTGCCATGCGGTGCAGGGACATCGGGGGAACGCCGACCGCACCGGGCGGGCCGGCCGGACCGGTGACCGCACCGGCCTGTTCGGCGGACTCGTCGGCGGGGCCGCCGCCCAGACGGACCGTCCATGTCTCGGGGATGGCGACCTGTCGGGGTGGGTCGGGGTAGGTGTGTCCGGTGGGGCTGGTCCAGGTGACGCCGAGGCCGGCGGGGTCGGTGGGTGAGGGCTGGTCTCGTCGCAGGGTCCAGTCGGTGTGGTGTTTGAACAGGTGGTGTCTGCGGCAGAGCGGGTCGAGGTTGCTGGTGGTGGTGTGTCCGCCGGCTGATGGTCGGTGGTGGTCGAAGGGGTTGCGGTGGTCGATGTCGCAGCGCCAGGCGGGTTGGCGGCAGGAAGGGAAGCGGCAGGAGTCGGTCAGGGCGGTGAGGTGGTCTCGCAGGTCTTGGCGTGGCCGGTAGTGGTGGGTGCCGGCGTGGGTGACGGCGCCGGTGGTGGGGTCGGCGAGCAGGGTGCACAGGGATGCGGCGGAGGCGGCGATGGTGCGGGCCATGCCGGCGGTGATGGCGCCGTACCCGGCGAGGTCGGCGGGCAGGTCGTCCAGGCCGGCGAGGGTGTGCAGGCCGAGGGTGACTTGCAGGTGGGGGCGGCGGCCCTGCCGGGACAGGCGCCGGGTGGCGCGCTGATCGGCGCGGTGGCCCCCGCCCCCGGTAGAGGCAGGGGCAGGGGCAGGGGTGACGCTGATGGATCCGGCGGAAGATTCACCGGCCCGAGGGATGGTGGTAGGCGGGGCGGGCGCCGGGGCGGCCGTGGAGTCGGCATCGCCGGTTGCAGTGTCATGCTTCAGAAGTGATGCTGCACCGGCGGTGTCGTCGAGGCTGGAGCTATTCGAGCCACCGGCAGTGGTCTCGACAGGGCCGTCGGCATCGACTCTCGGGGCGGTGGGGGCGCCCGCCATCCCGGCCGTATCGACGGTGACCGCCGCCTCTGCGGCGTCCAGGGCGTCGGGGGTGAGGTAGTCGGCGAGGTCGACCTGCCCGTGGGTGAGGATCTGCCCGGCGAGGTCGGTGAGCGCGTCGACTCGACGGGCCCCGATGGACCGGTCGTCGTCAGCGAAGCCGACGGTGTGCGTCGCGAGAAGGTCGGCCAACTGGAAGATGCTCACCGCGCCGTCCGCGGCCAGGTACGCCTTCAGGGTGGACATGCCGTCGGTGCCGGGCTGCACCGACAGCCCCCGCTCCTTGCGCGCCTGCTCGTGCCGTTCCTGGGCTCCGCGGGGGTCGACCGTGATGACGGCGGCTGCGGTGGCCTTGCGGGTCGCCGCGGTGGACTGCGCAGAGGCGATCGGCAGCACCCGGCCCTCCACCACACCGGCGAGGTGAGCGGGCAGCGGCGCGGTGTACTCCGCGATGACCCGGGCCTTGCCCCGGTCGATCACCCCGGACGACAACGCCGCCAAGGTAGCGGGCAACTCGGTGCACATCCGGATAGCGTCCCGGACCTTGACCCCGACGGTCACCGGGGAGATCCGCAGCGCCGCGGCGACCTCACCGGCGGCCATCGACTGCGCCGCATCCAGCACGAAAGACCCCAGCACATCCGGGTCAGGGTCACCGGCCGACGAGAGACTCCCGGCCAGACGGCCGGCCAACGCATGCGGATCGCCCGCCACACCCGGGACGGCGAACGCCGCCAGAGCGCGCATCTGCCACGCGGCCACCGCGGACATCAACCGCTCGGACTCCGCGATCGCATCGACCAGGTCAGCACCGGACATCGCACCCGAGTCACGGTCCAGCAGCGGCGGCAGCGGCGGCAGCGGCGGCAGCGGGGCAGCCGACAACACCGACCTCACCCCGCTGCTCGCTCCACTGCCGGACTCGTACACGTGTTCGATTCTAGGCCGATCAGCACCACTTCAACACTCCCCCACCGGGTGATCGGCGCCAGAGGCAAACATGGGCACGATCAACGGTCCGAAGACCGAGCAGCCTCGCAACCCGAGAACCACGGGTGAGATCGTCTGTGCAACAGACTTTCCGGCACAGCCGAGCCTCGATCGTGGGCCGCTGGCCCGACGTCACCGCGGCTCGAACACACCGGTGACACTCACCAGCCCGTGCCGACACCTGCTGACCTCGGCAGTGCCGACATCACGCTGGAGGTATTCAGGGTGCGGAAGGTTCGCGCAGTCGAGGACCGCAGTGGAGGCTTCCGCCGGACGGGACACCTGGTCACCAGGAGAGGAACGTCCGTACCCGTCCGAGCCTCGGCGCCCGGGGCGGGCACCTGACTCGTCACCTCTGGTCCATCAGCGAAATCTTCTGCTGTCAGCTGCATCTCACCTGGGGTGAGTCATGACGGGGTGGGTCCTGGCCGAGCGCCCGCTGCAGCACACGATCCGGATCCCGAGCCCCTCCCGTCCGCCGGAGGAGCCACCTTGACATCAGGAGATCAGCCGCGGTGGCCGGGCGCGACCCCGACGCTCCCCGCTCGAATCAGGTGCAGGACCCGCGACCGACCGGCCTGTCGGACCTCACTCCTACACTGACCCCCGTCGGGCGCAAGGATCCTGGCGCCGACATCTGGGGGACCGTGTGACATCGACAGTGGGGGCCGGGCGGCCGTCGGCGCGCGACCAAGCCCTCAACCTGATCGATTTCCTGGCGGCGTACGAGGCCCAGCGTCACCCACCGGTCCGCCGCGTGGCCGACCACGCGATGTTCGCCCTGGTCTCCTCCGGGCTGCCGGAGCATCCCGCCGTCCAGGTCACGCCGGACGAGAGCTGCTGGCTGGCCGTCGATTTCGTGGACCTCCCCCCGGCTCCCGTCGTACCGGCGGAGGTCGTGGAACTCTTGGTCGACGGGGACGCGCTCACCGCGCTGACCGAGCCGGTCGTCCTCACCCCACCGGCGCCGGCCGAGGGTGCGACAGCCGAGCTCGTCGACGAGCTGCCGACTCCCGGCCAGCAGGAGTGGGAACGGACGATCGCCCCGGCACACGAATGGATCCAGGAGGTGTGGCGGCCCTGGGCCGTGGCGACCGCCCTGGCACAGGCGGTGAAGCACCTGCACCGCAGTCTGTTCGAGCAGCGGGAACGACTGGCCCTCGACCGGGAGTCCGTCGAGCTGATCTGGGGTTTCGGGCGGCTCCGGTGGACCGATGCAGAGCAGGAACCGCCGGTGGTCGTCGACCATCCGGTGCTCACCGTTCCGGTGGAGATCGGCCTGGACCATCGCACCCAGCGCATCACCGTCGCACCGGCCGGGGCGGTGGACGTGGAGAGCCGCATGCTCCTCGGGCTCGCCCCGTTCGACCGCTCCGGATACACCGCGGTGCGGCAGGGGGTGCTGGACCAGCCGATCGACCCCTGGGACCCGAGCGAGCGGGATCCGTTGCTGCAGCGCCTCGTTCGCGCCGTCGACGATCACGGACTGCTGGCGGAGGGTGCCCCGTCCGGCTCCGCCGTCGTCGACACCTCCTGGACGGTCTTCCTGCGGCGTCGACTTCCCGAGTCCGAGGGGTTCCTGCTCGCGATGCGGGAGCTCTACCGGGAGGACGACGGTGTCATCCCCCCACCCCTGCGGGCCATCCTCACCACCGAGGACCCGACCGCCGCGACGGCCGACGGCACGGCCGCCCGACCCGTGACGGAGGGGCTCCTGCTCCTCCCGTTGCCGGCCAACGAGCAACAGCAGCAGATCCTCAGGCTCGCCCGTTCCCACCCGGGAGTGGTCGTCCAGGGGCCGCCCGGGACGGGCAAGTCGCACACCATCGCCAACCTCATCAGCCATTTCGTCGCCGACGGGAAGAGGGTGCTGGTCGTCGCCGAGAAGGAGCAGGCGCTCGCCGTCCTGGCGGACAAGGTGCCGGAGGAGATCCGCGACCTGACCGTGTCGGTGCTGGGCGCCGACGAGGACGGCCGCCGTCGACTCGGTGGTTCCATCCGGCAGATCCAGTCGCGCGTCGGTCAGGTCGATCCCGTGGTCGCCGACGCGCGCATCAGCCAGCTGGAGGGCGGCATCGACGATCTCGACCGACGCGCGGCTTCGCTGACCACTCAGCTCCGCGAGACACGGCGCGCGGAGATCACCGAGCTGCCGGGTGACTGGCTGGCCGGCGGACCGCTCACCCCCCAGGCGGCGGCGCAGTGGGTGTCCGAACACGAGGAGTTCGGGGCCGTTCCGGATCCCCTCACCCCCGCCACGCCCGCCCCGCTGACCACGGCCGAATTCGTCGAGCTCGTGGAACTCGTCCGCACGGTCGGCGCCGACGCCGCCCGTGAGGCCGGCCGAGCCCTGCCCGACCGGTCCCGGTTACTGTCGGGGGCCGACTTCCGCCGCATGATCGACGAGCACGTCCAGCTCGGTGCGCAGGCCGATCGGGGACGGACGGCACTGCGCCGGGACGGCGTCCGCGGCACCGACCTCCCGCACCTCACCGAACTCGCCGGCGCCCTGAACACCGAGGCCGAGTGGCGCCGGACGATCGACGGAGGCTGGCGGGCCCGCCTGCTCGCCCAGCACACCGACACCCGTCTGGTCGACGAGTGGGCCTCGGCCGCAGGGACGCTCGCCGCGCTCCGGGACCGCGCCTTCACCCTGCGGGCACGGCTGCGTGCGCATGCGGTTCGGCTACCGGAGACCACACCGCCCGACCTGGAACGCGACCTGCAGGACGCGGTGACCCGCCTGCGGGGCAGCGGGAAGATCGGCCTGTTCGCCCGCGACGCCAGACGCGCCCTGGAGGCGTGCACCGTGGACGGCCGGCCACCGGCCACGGCGGAGGGCGCCCAGCTGTGCCTCGATGCTCTCTCCCTGGAGGTGTTGCGCCATCAGATGGCCACGCTCTGGATGAACCAGGCCGGTCCCCTGGGCGCAGAACCGCTGGCCGGGTACCCGGAGGAGAGCCTGGGCGCCCGGCTGGACCAGATCCGGGAGTGCCGGGATGCCCACCAGCGCTGGGACGAGTTGCGCCATCGGCTGACCGCGGTGGGACTTGCGGCGCCCACCGACCCGACCGCCGACGCCCTCGACGACGCCGCCCACCTCACCCGGGCCGTGGCCGCCCTCGCCCGACAGCGGGCGGTCGACGAGCAGCTCACCGCTCTCGCGGGCGAACTGCGGACCGGTGCCACCGCGCCGGCAGCGTCCTCGCTCTGGCTCCGGTTCGCCGATGCCGCAGTGCATCGGGACGTGCGTGGCTGGGACGAATCCCTCGAGGATCTCGCCGGTCTCGAACGGATCGCCCTCCCCTCAGCCCGGCTGACGGTGCTCCAGCGGCGGCTGTCCGCCGCGGCCCCGGTGTGGGCGTCGGCGATCCTGCAGGACGCCGACGCGGCCGGCCCACCCGACGAGTTCCTGGCGATGTGGCAGTGGCGGCAACTGGAGACCTGGCTCGGGCAGGTGGCGGCCGGACACACCCCGGCGGAGTTGCAGGCCGACCTGGAGCAGGTCGCCCAGGACCGTCGCCGCGCCGTGACCGAACTGGTCAGCGAGAAGGCGTGGCGGCGCCTCGTCGACAATCTCGGCCATCAGGAGCGACAGGCCCTGCAGGCGTACGTCGCCGCGGTCAACCGATACGGCAGGACAGGGGGGAAGTTCGCCCAACGGTGGATCACCGAGATGCGGTCCGCCCTGGAGGACGCGACCACGGCGGTGCCCGTGTGGATCATGCCGACATCCCGGGCACTGTCCAGCTTCCGCCCGGCGGCCGTCCCCCCGTTCGACGTGCTCATCGTCGACGAAGCCTCCCAGATCGGCTTCGAGGCGCTCCCGCTGCTGTCCCTGGCGTCCTCCACGATCATCGTCGGCGACGACAAGCAGACCAGCCCGGAGCACGTCGGCCTGGACCGCGCCCGGATCTTCGACCTGATGGACGACTTCCTCCGCGACATCCCGCGCTACCGAACGGTCTTCGATCCCGACAAGAGCCTGTACGACCTGGCCATGCTGCGGTTCTCCCGCCCGGTGATGCTGACCGAGCATTTCCGCTGCCTTCCCGCCATCATCGAGTTCTCGAACCGGCATGCCTACGACGGGCAGATCATCCCGCTGCGCGACCGGCCGCCCCGACCGGGCTGGCAGCCGTTGCAGCTGGTCCGGGTACCCGACGGATTCCGACGCGGGTTCGTCAACGAACCGGAGGCCGACGCCGTCGTCGACCTGCTCGAACGACTGCACGGCAGCCCCGACCACGACGGCATGACCTTCGGGGTGGTGTGCCTGCTGGGCACCGCCCAGTCGACCCTCGTCCGCGACCGGCTGTACGACCGGCTCGGGCCGGAGGTGTTGCTGCAGCGCCAGATCCGGGTCGGCGAGGCGGCGAACTTCCAGGGTGACGAGCGGGACGTGATGGTGATCAGCACCGTCGTGGCCGTCGATCCCACCCGACCGGACACCCGGTTCGGCGCCATGACCAAGGAGGCGGACCTGCGGCGGATCAACGTCGCCGCTTCCCGGGCCCGCCACCAGATGTGGGTCGTCACCTCCGTGGACAGTTCGATGCTGCCGAACGGCGACCTGCGCGCGGCGCTCATCCGACACTGCAGCGACCCGGCCGAGGTCGAGGAGGCCCGCACCGACCTCCTCGAGCGATGCGAATCCGAGTTCGAGAAGCGGGTGGTGCGGGCCCTGCTCGAACGCGGGTACCGGGACGTCACGGTGCAGCACAAGGTGGGTCGCTACCGGCTGGACATCGTGGTCTCCGGTCCCGACGCCCGACTCGCCATCGAGTGCGACGGCGACCGCTGGCACGGGGACGACGCCTGGGACCGTGACCGCGCCCGGCAGGAGGTCCTGGAACGGGCCGGGTGGACCTTCGAGCGGATCCGG
This sequence comes from Nakamurella flavida, assembly GCF_030811475.1. Lineage (NCBI taxonomy): Bacteria > Bacillati > Actinomycetota > Actinomycetes > Nakamurellales > Nakamurellaceae > Nakamurella > Nakamurella flavida. Next base: position 3,031,446 of record NZ_JAUSQV010000001.1, on the reverse strand, counting down.
GGCTCCTCCTTCTTCCGGGATCCCGCACTCGCGATGGAGCCCGTGTGGGAGCGGCTCGACTCGCTGGGCATCCCGACCGGGGACCATCGGACCGGTACCCGACCCGGAGCCGCTCCGTCGGCCGTGGCCACGACCTCGCCCCGGGCGACCGCGCCACCACCGGCCGGGGGGCAGCCCGGACCCACCGGGGACCACCACGGGCCGGACCATGTCGGGCCGGAACACGGCGAACCGGACCACGCCGAACCGGACCACACCGAACCGAGCCCCGACCGGCCGGAGCACGACCTGGAGCACGACGGCCCGACCCCGGACCCATCCGAGCCGCCGGCCGCCGCCGCCGAGCCTGCCTGGCAACCTCCGGCTTGGTATCGGGCGTTGTCCGCCGACGATCCGCCCGCGGCCGCACGGGCCGAACAGCGTCCACCGACGCCACCCGCGGCACCGACACCGGGTACCCCGGGACCGGGTGCTGCACTTCGGCTGGAATCAGGGCGGACGTTGATCTTCCCGGCCACGAGCACGCGGCAGCGGGGTGGCCTGCCGCGTCGGACGGGCAGACCCGGCCGGACGAACCGATCGGGCTGAACGCGCCGAACCAGCTGGAAGAGCCGACCCGGCCGGACGGTGATGGCCTGTTGAACGAACAGGACAAGCCGCACCTCGCCAGCACCGCAACCGCCCCCGCTCCCGCTCCCGGCGCCATCCCCGCCACCAGCACCATCGGCAAGGCGCCGTACCGGACGTGGACGCCGGAGCCCGTGCCGCCGGTGAGCGACGTCGCGCTGCCCGCGGTCGTGCAGGGGCTGGCCGCCATCGTCGCCGCGGAGGGGCCGTTGCACGCGGGGCGCGCCTACCAGCTCTACGTGCAGGCCTCCGGCGGGCACCGGGTCGGTCGGGAGATCCGGCGCATCCTGGACGGCGCGGTCGACGAGGCCGTCCGGCAGGGGGCTGTCGACCGGGTGCAGGACGCGTACACCCGCACCTCGGAGGCCACCCTGTTCCTCCCGGGCGCACCGAGTGTGCAGGTCCGGGAACGCGGCCCCCGCAGCCTTTCCGAGATCCCGCGGGGAGAGGTCCGTGCCGTCCTGGATCGCCTCGACCCGGGGATGAGCCCGGCCCAGCTCAAGCGGGCCGTCCTGCACGAGTGGGGTTTCGGGCGACTCACCGGGCCTGCCGAGCTGTACCTGGACGAGTGCCTCCGCTATGCGGCACGGTGAAGCCGTGGACCACCACCGCGACGCCGAGCTCCGGGTCCCGGTGACCCCGTCGAACCCGGCCGCCGCCCCCGTTCGCTCCCCGGGCGGCCGCGTCACCCGATCCCGCACCGTGGTGCGCCGCGCGGGCCTGACGGCCGGTGTCGGCCTGCTCCTGCTGGCCGGTGCGTGCAGCACCGGCGACGATGCGGCCGTCTTCGGGGGGACGTTCACCTTCGTGTCCCCGGACGGCGCGCGGGACCTGGCGTATCCGCCGGAGGAACGGGGCACCGTCGGCAACCTGAGCGGGACCGACGTGACCGACGAGAGCCACACGGTGAGCCTGGACGACTACGCCGGCGAGGTCGTCGTGCTGAACTTCTGGGGCTCGTGGTGTTCGCCGTGCCGCGCCGAGGCCGACGACCTGAACGCCGCATCGGACGACCTGGCGGCGGACGGCGTCCGGTTCCTCGGCCTCAACGTCCGGGACACCCGGAGCGGCGCAGCAGACTTCACGGCCGGTAAGCAGACTCCGTACGCGTCGATCTACGACCCGGGGATGACCACGCTGCTCTCCCTGCGGGGCTTCCCCACCGGTTCGATCCCCTCGACGATCGTGCTGGACGAGGAGCACCGGGTCGCCCGGATCTGGCTGGGTGCGGTCAAAGCCGCGGACCTGGTTCCCGCGGTCCGGGAGATCGCCGCGGAGTGACCTGCTCCGCCTGACGAGCGGACCGCCGGGCCAGCAGCACCACGCCCACCAACCGGTCGCGACCGACCCCGTCCAGGCTCACCAGCGACGACCGGCCCCGCACCTTGACCAGGACGCTGGACTCGCCACTCCCCGGCGGATAGACCGCCTCGACCTGCGACCAGAGGATCGTCCGCCACCGCAACGGTGCGACCCGCACGCGGACCCCGTGCCGCCCGATCACCGTGGCCGGCACCAGCACGGTCCCCACCAGGGCGATCGACGAGACGACGATGAACACCCATCCCCATGCGAAGGTGCCGTCCCGCTGCACGTCGACCAGTCCGGTCACGAGCAGCAACCCCCAGAGGAAGGTGCTGATGACCAGCATCGTCCCGGACGCCCGATAGCGGCCGAGGGTCCGCTCCGCAGCGCCCTGATCGTCCACGTCACCCCCGCCACCGGTCGTCGCTCTCCCACCATGGTCCACGTCCCGGCGTCCGGGCAGGTCGACCGCACAGAAGACCGGAGCAGACGGCCGGCTTCGTTCAGAGCCAGCCGCGATCCTGCGCGACCCGGGCCGCCTCCACGCGGGTCCGGGCGCCGGTCTTGCCGATGGCCTGGGACAGGTAGTTGCGGACGGTCCCCTCGGACAGGAAGAGCCGGGCGGCGATGCCGGCGACGGTGGCACCGTCGGACGCGGCACGGAGCACATCGGCCTCGCGGTCGCTGAGCGGCGTGGCCCCCAGGGTGAGGGCGGACGCGGCCAGGGCACGATCGATGACCCGCTCGCCGGCCATCACCGCACGGATGGCGGCGGCCAACTCGGCCACCGGCGCGTCCTTGACCAGGAACCCCGCCGCCCCGGCCTCCATGGCCCGCCGCAGGAAACCGGGACGGCCGAACGTGGTCAGCACGACGCAGCGGCAGCTCGGCAGTGCCGTGGCCAGGGCGCGAGCCGCTTCGATGCCGTCCTGGCCGGGCATCTCGATGTCCAGCAGCGCGACGTCGGGACGGTGCGCGAGGGCGGCCCCGGGCACCTCGTCACCGCGGCCCACCTCGACGACGACCTCGATGTCGGGCTCCAGGTCGAGCAGCGCCCGCAACGCGCCCCGCACCATCGCCTGGTCCTCGGCGAGCAGGACCCGGATCATGCCCTCACCCCGTCCGCGGTAGCACCGGCGGCACCAGCGCCTCCGACAGTTCCCCCAGCACCCCCAGCACCCCCAGCACCCCCAGCACCCCCAGCACCCCCAGCACCGACCGGCAGGGGCACCTCGACCCGCAGCCGATACCCCCCGCGCGGGCCGGCCCCGGCGGTCAGCGTCCCGCCCAGGGCGGCCACCCGCTCGGTCAGGCCGGTCAGTCCGGATCCCGCCGCGGCCCCGGCCCCCGGGCCCCGCCCGTCGTCATCCACGGTCAGCGCCGCACTCGCCCCCGGAGAAGTCGACCCCGGAGAACGCGACCCCGCAGCGCCGACCGCACCGCGCACCGCGATGCGGACCGTGCGGGCGTCGCTGTGCCGCAGCACGTTCGTGGTGGCCTCCCGCACCACCCAGCCCAGGGCGGTGTCCACCGGCTCGGCCAACACGGGGAGCTTCGCGTCGGTGTGCACGGTGATTCCGGACCCGCCCAGCGCAGCCCGCGCCTCGGATACCGCCTGCGCCAGGGTGACCTGCCGGTAGCCGCTCACCGCCTCCCGCACCTCGGCCAGCGCGCGGCGTGCGGTGGCTTCCACGTCGGCCATCTCCCGCCCGGCCCGTTCGGGGTCGGCGGTGGCCAACCGGCGGGCCAACTCACTCTTCAGCGCGATCAGCGAGAGGGAGTGGCCGAGCAGGTCGTGCAGATCGCGGGCGAATCGTTGCCGTTCCTCGTCGACGGCGAGCCGGGCCAGCTCGGCCCGGGCGGCGGACAGCTCGGCGTTGGCGACGATGAGCGCGCGGGTGCCGCGCAGGGCGAATGCGGTCAGCAGACACAGTGCCGGCAGGAACGTCAGCAGCCAGGCGCGGTCGAGGACCACCACGCCCAGGCAGAGCAGCGTCGCGACGCCGGTCACCGGCCAGACCCACCGCGCCGGCAGGCTGGAGGCCGCCCCCGCGCACACGTAGATCAGCAGACCGGCCCAGTTCGGACCGAACAGCACCGGCAGCACGACGGCGAGCACCGCGACCACGACGAACGGCGGGCGCAGCGCCCCGACGGCGGTGAAGCGGTCGAGCACCCCCAGGTACGCGATCGCGAAGACGACGAGAACGGCACCGACCAGCACCCGGACCCACACCGGCCGATCCACCGAGATCAGGTCGAGCACCGGGAAGACCAGGAACGTCAACCACGGCAGCGACCAGCCGATCCGCAGCCGGCGGGCCGGCCGGTACGGGGAGCCGGCACGGGCCGGCTTCGGCGCCCCCAGGAACGATCCGGTGCCGGACGGAGTCGTGCCGGACGGAGTCATGCCGGTCCACCCCTCCCTCGTCACGGCGGTCGCAGCCCCACCCGCCGGCACCCCGCCCGCCTGTGTCCGGCCTGTCGGTGTCACGGTCGGAGTCTGCCCGGTTCAGCCGGCGACGGCATGCAGCGGACGACGCCGGGCGACGGCCAGCGCGCCGGCCGTGAAGAGCACGGTGAAGCCGAGCACGACCAGCCCGGAGACCACCGGGGGCTTCCCGGCGAGGACGTCCCGACCGAGCTGCCCGTACCAGGACGAGGGCATCACCCGGGACACCGCGGCCAGCCCGGACGGGAAGAGGCTCACCGGGATCCACAGACCGCCCAGGGCCGCGAGGATGATCGACAGGATGCCGATGGCCCCGCCCGCGGCCCGTTCGTCCAGGGCCAGGCCGAGGAGCAGACCGAGCGCGACGAAGGCGGCCGACCCCGCCCACAGCACGGCGATCAGCGTCAGCCAGGTCAGCGCCCCGAGCTGCACCCCGTTGACGAACCGGCCGACCAGCGCGACCACGAGCAGGCTGGGCAGCACCAGCACCGCGCCGACCGCGATGTCCGCGCCGAGGACGGCGCCGGTCGTCATCGGGGTGACCCGGAGCTGCCGGAGCCAGCCGGACGCCCGGTCGAAGGCCAACCGGATGGTGGCGCCCAGAGCTGCGCCGAGGGCGCCGTACGCCATCATCGAGACCATGTAGTCCGCGGCGTAGGCCTGGTACTCCGCGGGGCCCCCGGCCTGTCCGCCGAAGATCTTGGTGAAGAAGACGGTGAAGAGCGCGGGCAGCAGCACGGTGAAGACCAGGTACTGCCAGGACCGGGCGATGCGGCGGAGCTGGAAGAGGAAGAGATCGGTCATCGCTGGGCTCCCGTGCTGGTGAGGGTGAGGAAGGCCTGCTCCAGGCTGGCGCCGTGCACCTGCAGATCGGGTAGGCGCTCGTGGCGGGCCAGCAACGCGCGCAGTGTGCTCTCGACGTCGGTGGTGGCCAGCTCGACGGTGTCGCCGTCCCGCCCCACCCCGGTGACCCCCGGCACCGCGACCCAGCCTTCCGGCGGCGGCTCCGGGCAGCGGAAGCGCACCGTCCGCCCCGCGATGCGGGCCTTGATCCGTGCGGCGGACCCGTCGGCCACCACCCGGCCGTGGTCGACCACGACGACCCGGTCGGCGACGGCGTCGGCCTCGTCCAGGTGGTGGGTGGCGAAGACGACGGTGTGCCCCCGCTCGGCGAGCCCGGACATGGTGCGCCAGAACGCCTGTCGGGCCTCGACGTCCATCGCCGAGGTCGGTTCGTCCAGGATGAGCAGCGGCGGCGTGCCCACCAGGGCCATGGCCAGCAGCACCCGCTGACGCTGTCCCCCGGACAGCGCGTCGGTCCGTCGTCCCAGCAGGTCGCCGATGCCGGTGGCGGCGGCCAGCTCGGCGAGCGGCCACGGCGTCGCGTATCGGGACCCGATGAGGCGCAGCACCTCTCCGACGCGGGACTCGCTGGGCAGCCCGCCGTGCTGGAGCATCGCCCCCACCCCACCCGCGGCGACCGCGGCGGCGGGTTCCCGGCCCAGCAGCGACACCCGACCGGCGCTCGGCCGGAACAGGCCGAGCGCGGCGTTGACGACGGACGACTTGCCCGCGCCGTTCGGACCGAGCAGGGCGACGGTCTCCCCGCGGTGGATGGTCAGGTCCAGGCCGTCGACGGCGAGGGTGTCGCGGTAGCGGACGGTCAACCCGGCGATGTCGATGACGGGTGCGGAGCGGTCGGTGGCGTCCTCGGCTGGCATGGACCCAGCCTGGCCGGGACGGCCCGGAGCGCGGCAGTGCCGGATGTCGTCGGCCCGACATGACATCTGTCAGACCCCGACCCCGACCCCTGCCCGGGTCAGGTGCGTGTCAGCGCCGTGTGCGCCGGATGTCAGCGGCGCGGCGCACGCTCGATCCCGAGCGAAGGAGCAGCACATGACAGCGATCATCGAGGCCCACGGCCTGAAGAAGCGGTTCGGCACCACCCAGGCCCTGGACGGGGTCGACCTGGTCGCCCGGGAGGGCACCGTCCTCGGCGTGCTCGGTCCCAACGGCGCCGGCAAGACCACCGCGGTGCGGGTGCTGGCCACCCTGCTGCAGCCCGACGCGGGCACCGCCACCATCGACGGGTTCGACGTCGTCCGCGACGCCGCGGCCGTCCGCCGCACCATCGGCCTGACCGGGCAGTACGCGTCGGTCGACGAGGACCTCACCGGCACGCAGAACCTGGTGATGATCGGCAGTCTGCTCAATCTGAGCAGCCGCGACGCGAAGGCCCGCGCCGCGGAACTGCTCGAATGGTTCGACCTCTCCGAGGCGGCGGGCCGCCGGGCCAAGACGTTCTCCGGCGGCATGCGTCGCCGACTCGACCTGGCCGCGAGTCTGGTCGGTCGCCCGCGGGTGATCTTCCTGGACGAGCCCACCACCGGGCTGGACCCGGCCAAGCGGGAGGACATGTGGGACGTGGTGCGCAGCCTGGTCACCGACGGATCCACCGTCCTGCTGACCACCCAGTACCTGGAGGAGGCGGACGCGCTCGCCGACGAGATCAGCGTCATCGACCGCGGGCGGGTCATCGCCCACGACACCCCGGACGGCCTCAAGCGGACCCTGGGCGGCCAGCGCATCCGGGTCCGGCCCACCGACCGAACCCGGCTGGCCGACGTGCACCGGGTGCTCGGCGACGTCTCCGGTCATCAGCCGGAGCCCACCGGCCGGGACGAGATGACCGTGGCGGTCGACGACGACTCCGCGCTGACCGCCGTCGTCGGACGGCTGGCCGACGAGCGCATCGCCGTCACCGAACTGTCGCTGCACCTGCCCTCGCTGGACGAGGTCTTCCTGACCCTCACCGGCGACCACCGCGCCGGCACCGCGACCCACACCACCGACAAGACCGACACGACCGACAAGGAGGTGGCCGCATGAGCGTCGCCACCCAACTGCCCCCCGCCCACTCCGCGCCCGCTCCGGCCACCGCCCCCACGAGCGGCGGTTACCTCCGGCACGTGCTGATCCTGGCCCGCCGCAGCCTGATCAAGCTCCGGCACACCCCGGAGGCGCTGATCGACGTCACCGTCCAGCCGATCATCTTCCTGCTGCTGTTCACCTACGTGTTCGGCGGCGCCATCGGCGGTTCCCAGGCCGACTACCTGCAGTTCCTGCTGCCCGGGCTGCTCGGCCAGACCATCGCCACCGCCGGTGTCGCGCTCGGCCAGAACCTGAACGCCGACATCGAGAAGGGCGTCTTCGACCGGTTCCGGTCGCTGCCCATCGGACGGTCCGTCCCCCTGGTCGGCGCGGTCATGGCCGACTTCGTCCGCTATCTCATCCTGTGCGTGGTGACGCTGGCGTTCGGCGTCGTCATGGGCTTCCGGTTCGAGACGAACCCGGTGGCGGTGGTCGCCGCCGTCGGCCTCTCGATCGCGTTCGCGCTCTGCTTCTGCTGGATCTCGGTGTTCGTCGGGATGAAGGCCCGCACCTCGGGATCGGTGCAGGGCATCATGTTCCTGGTCGTGCTGCCGTTGTCCTTCGGCAGCAACACCTTCGTGGATCCGTCGACGATGCCGGGCTGGCTCCAGGCGTTCGTGAACGTCAACCCGCTCTCCCAGCTCGTCACCACCGTCCGGGGCCTGATGATCGGCGGCCCCGTCGCGAGCAGCCTCCTCTGGACCCTGGTCTGGATGGGCGGGCTGCTGCTCGTCTTCGTTCCGCTGGCCCTGCGCGGCTACCGCCGCCGTACCTGAGGACGCGACCACCGCGCCCCGGTCCACCCCTCGGTGGGCCGGGGCGCCGTCATGTCAGCGAGCGCGGGTCCAGCCGGGCCATGGCCGTCGCCCGGTCCAGACCCATTGCCCGCACCACGATCTCGTCGTGGAGGGGACCCAGACGGGCGCGCAGCGAGTCGACCAGCCGCACCAGGGCCAGGTCGCTGCGGTCCTCCCCGCCCTGCAGGAGGTGGGCGACCCCCACCATCCCCGCGGCGGTCTCCGGCATCCCGAGGACCTCGGCCAGACCGGCGACACCGACACCCACGTGGGCGAGGATGGGCAGGTCGGAGGTGGTCAGGGCGGCGTCGTACGCGCGGGTGAGGTCGGCCCGGGCCACGTCCAGGTCGCCGAGTGCGACGGCGATCCGCGCCACGGCCGCCCCGACGACCGCCACGGCATGGCCGTGCATCAGGGTCCCGGAGTGCTGCGCGACCCGCCGGCGCAGGTCGTCGGCCATCGCACCGGCGCCGGGCAGGTCGCCCTCCTCCAGGAGGATCGCGGCGAGCACGGCGTCGGCGAAGAGCGATCGCTCCACGCCCTGGGAGAGCCGGCCGATCTCGGCCCGCACCGCCTCGATGTCCTCCCGGGCCCCCGGCAGGTCCCCGCCCGTCAGACGCAGGGTGGCCAACCGGGTCCGGGCCAGGGTGTCGTCCTCGAACGAGCCCAGCTCGGCCGAGTACCGCGACACCTGCTCGAAATCGGCGATGGCCCCCGCGAGGTCGCCGTCCAACGAACGGACCGAGGCCCGGGCGATGAGGGCCGACGAGATCCCCCACCGGTCGCCGATCCGTTCGAAGTCCGCCAGGGCGGCGTCCGCGTCGGCGCGGATGAGCGAGACGTCGCCCTCGTTCTCGGCGTGACCGGCCCGCCCGATCCGGGTGGCCGCCCGGAGCCAGCCGTCCGAACCGGCCAGGATGGTGGACATCTGCGCATCGCCGGCGTCCCGGTCACCGCCGAAGTAGGCGAGCATGGGCCGCAACACGGTCAGGCCCGGGGTCGGCGGATCCGGCGCCGCGGCGAGCTCGCGACCCAGAGCCGCCAGGTGCACCCGCATCTCGACCCAGCTGAGATCGGACGCGGACTCCTCGTACGCGAGCACGGCGGTGGCCCGGGCGGCCCGCACCCACACCCGGTTCGGGTGGTCGGGGGCGTCGGCGGTGGCGTCGAGCACCAACCCGGCCCAGGCCCCCAGATCGGTGTTCGCGCCGACCATCGTCCAGTACCAGGCCAGGGCGAGCACGAGATCCTGGCTGGCGAGGCGGGTGTCGAGGTCGGGTGACTCGATCAGCGAGCGCAGCGCGGCCAGGATGTTGCCCCGCTCCTCGGCCAGGGTGCGCAATGCCCCCAGTTGCTCCCGGGTCCGCAGCACGGGGTCCAGCGTCCGGGCCAGCTGGGCGTAGTACCGGGCATGGGCGGCGCGGGCCGCGTCCGCCTCGCCCCGCTCCCCCAGCCGCTCCATGCCGTACTCGCGGATGGTCTCCAGCATCCGGTGGCGGACCTGCCCCGCCCCGCCGCCGTTCGTCGTCTCCAGCAGGGACTTGTCGGCCAGGGACACCAGCAGGTCACCGATGTCCGCGGCCGACAGGCGGCCTCCCGCGCAGACGGCGACCGCGGCGTCCACGGTGGCCCCGGCCGGGAACACCGCGAGACGTTCGGCCAGCAGGGCCTCGTCGGGGTCGAGCAGGTCCCAGCTCCAGGCGACCACGGCCCGCAGCGTGCGGTGGCGCGGCATCGCGGTCCGGCTCCCGCCGGTGAGCAGCCGGAACCGGTCCGACAGGCGCGCGGCGATCTCGTCCACCGAGAGCACGCGCAGCCGGGCCGCCGCCAGCTCGATGGCCAGCGGGAGCCCGTCCAGCCGCCGCACGATCTCGACGACCCCGCCGACCGTGCCCCCGTCGACGGTGAAGTCGGCCGCGACCGCCCGCGCCCGTTCGGCCAGCAGCTGCACCGCCGGATACCCCGTGGCGTCCGCGGCCGAGACGCCCTCGGGCGGCACGCCCAGCGGCGGGACCACGCAGAGGGTCTCGCCGAGGATGCCGAGGGGCTCCCGACTGGTGGCCAGCACCCGGACGTCCGGGCACTGCGCGAGCAGCCGGTCGACGAGCGCAGCGACCGGACCGACCAGGTGCTCGCAGTTGTCCACCACCAGCAGGCAGTGCGACTCGGCGAGCAGATCGACCAGCTGGTCGCCGGAGTCCCGGACGGCGCGGTCCGGCCGGCGATCGACGGCCCGGGCGTCCAGCGCGCCGAGGGCGTCCAGGAACGCCTGACCCAGGGCGGTGCCGTCGGTGACCGGCGCGAGCTCCACCATCCACACGCCGTCCGGGGCGGCGGGCAGGACGTGGCGGGCCACCTCGGTGGCCAGCCGGGTCTTGCCGGCGCCACCCGGTCCGATGACGCTGACCAGGCGGCTGGTGGTCAACAGCCCGGCGACCCGGTCGACCTCGTCCTGTCGGCCCAGGAAGCTGGTCAGGCCGGCGCGCAGATTGTGCCGCCCGGTGGCCGGAGCGGGGGGCGGCGTCGGGTCGGCGACCGGAGCTGCTGCGGCTGCGGCTGCGGCTGTGGTTGTGGTTGTGGTTGTGGTTGTGGCTGTGGCTGTGGCGAGCGGGATCTCACCGCGTAGGACGGCCAGGTGCACGGCCCGGGTCGCCGCCCCGGGGTCCACCCCCAGCTGATCGGCCAGTGCGGTCCGGAGTCGTTCGTAGAGGGCGAGCGCCTCGGCGGTGCGCCCCGCCCCCGCCAGTGCGCGCATGAGCAGGGCCACCGGCCGTTCCCGGGTGGGGTCCTGCTCGACCAGGACGGCCAGCTCCACCAGGGCGTCGGCGCTCCGACCGATCTGCAGCAGCGCCTCGCCCCGGTCCGCGGCGGCCTCGTCGTGGAGCTCGGCCAGACGCCGGACGGGGGCGAGCGCCCAGAGCGCATCCCCGGCATCGGGCAGTGGCGTGCCGCGCCAGAGGGCGAGTGCCTCGGTCAGCGTGTCGGCCGCGTCCTGGGCCCGACCGCCGGCCAAGGCACGGCGGCCCGCGGTGACCAGGTCGTCGAAACGCCCGGCATCGACGTCGGCGGCACCCACGGCGAGGCGGTAACCCCCGGGTGCGGCGGGCAGCAGGGCGGGATCACCGAGGGCACGGCGGACCCGGGAGACCAGGGACTGCAGGGCGTTCGTGGGATCCACGCCGGGCCCGGCCGGCCACACCGCCTCGACGAGTGCGGCCGCGGTGACGGCGTCCGGGGCGGCGACCGCGAGGCGGGCGAGCAGGGCGCGGACCCGGCCCCCGGTGACGGGTACCGGGCGGCCGTCGAGGACGACCTCGAGCGGGCCGAGAATGCCGACCCTCAGGCCGGCGCCGTCTGCGAGGTCCACGTCCGTCCCCTCGTTCGCCCGTCGTCCCGCATCATGCACCCGCGGCCGGACCCGGCCGGCGGGGCTCAGCGCCGCGGTGGGCGCTGCCAACTGACCAGGGCCGTCCCCACGGAACTCCACGGGACGACGTCGCGCCGGAGACCGGCGATGGCGTTGGCGGCGGCGTTGGCCGCGTCCATCCGCGACTCGACGAGATCGTCGCGCAGCTGGTTCATCTCGGCGGTCAACTCGCCGAGGCGCTCGCGCAGCGCGTCGACCTGGGCCTCGAGCTCGATGATCCGGCGGATGCCGGCCCGGTTGACGCCGTCGTCCTGGCTGAGCTTCTGCACCTCGCGGAGCAGCTCGATGTCGCGCCGCGAGTACCGCCGCCCGCCACCGGAGGTGCGCCCGGGCGAGACCAGGCCCTCCCGGTCGTAGGACCGCAGGGTCTGCGCGTGCATGCCGGCCAGCTGGGCCGCCACCGAGATCACGAACAGCGGTGCGTCCACCTCGAACCCGTGCGGGTGGTCCGGCCGCGGCCGGTCACCGGGGTCGCCGGAGTTCAGCGGGCCGGTCATCACGACCCGCCACCGGCATCCCGGGAAGCCAGCGCCCGGGTGATCGCCTCCCGCGGGTCGTCGGTCTGCTCCTCGGCGAAGGTGGTCAGCGCCTCCTGCGCGGCCGACGAGAGCCGTTGCGGGACAGCCACCTCGACCGTGACGATGAGATCGCCGGTGCGGTCCTTGCGCTTGACCCCGGCGCCCTTGACGCGGAACTTGCGGCCCGACGCCGTCCCCGGCACGACCCGCAGGCTGACCGCACCGTCCAGCGTGGGCACCCGCAGGGTCGTCCCCAGGGCCAGCTCGGGGAAGGTGACCGGCACGGTCAGCGTCAGGTTGTCCTCGGAGCGGCCGAACAGCTCGTGGGCCGAGACGTGCACGACGACGAAGAGGTCACCGGGCGGGCCGCCGGCCAGTCCGGGTTCACCCTTGCCGGCCAGCTTGATGCGCTGCCCGTCGGCCACGCCGGCGGGGATGCGGGTGGTCAGCGTGCGGGTCTTCGTCACGGTGCGCTCGCCGTGGCAGGTGGGGCACGGGTCGTCGATGATCGACCCGGTGCCGTGGCAGTTGTTGCACGGCTCGGAGAAGGCGAACGACCCCTGGTTGCGGTTGGTCATCCCGGACCCGTGGCACACCGGGCACTCCCGCGGGGTGGTGCCGGGCCGGGCGCCGATGCCGTGGCAGGTGTCGCAGGTGCCGCGTTCGGTCAACCGCAGCGGCACGGTCACCCCGGTCACCGACTGGTCGAAGGAGATGCGCACCTCGGTCTCGAGGTCGGCGCCCGGGCGGCCCCGCTGGGCCCGCTGGCCACCGGCCGCGCCGCCGGCCGCGCCGCCGGCCCCGCGATTGAACAGCCCGGAGAAGATGTCCGAGAACCCGCCCGCACCACCACCACCCGCGCCACCGCCGGCGCCGGCGTTGCGCAGCAGGTCGTTGATGTCGAAGCCGCCGGCGCCGCCCATCGGGCCGGCGCCGGGACCGGGACCACCCGCGCCGCCGAAACCCCGGAACGCACCCGAGGCCATCAGGTCCCGGGCCTCGTCGTACTCCTTGCGCTTGGTGTCGTCGGAGAGCACGTCGTACGCCTCGGACGCGGCCTTGAACTTCTCCTCGGCCTGCTTGTTCCCGGGGTTCTTGTCCGGGTGCAGATCACGGGCGAGCTTGCGGTACGCCTTCTTGATCTCCGGAGCGGTGGCGGTCTTGGACACCCCGAGTTCGGTGTAGAAGTCCTTCTCGTAGTAGTCCTTCGCGCTCACGCGGCTCCTTCCCGTGCCGTGGCCCGCGCCCGGTCGTGTCCGGTCGTGCGGGGTGGTGCTGTGCTGTGCCGGCGGGGCCGCCGGGCTCCGGTCGGGGCGACCGGGTCGGCCCCCGTCCCGACACGAGGGTCGGGGACGGGGGCCGGGCGGTGCTGGTGCGGTCGATCAGGCGGACGGCGCCGGATCGGCGGCGACGTCGCCGGCCGGACCGGTGACGACGACGACGGCGGGGCGGACCAGGCGGTCCCCCAACCGGTAGCCGCGACGGAACACCGAGGTGACGGTCGGCTCGGAGACCTCGGCGGAGGTCTCGAACTGCACGGCCTCGTGCTGCGCCGGGTCGAAGGCATCGCCCTCGGCCCCGACCTGCTGCAGGCCGAGCTTGGTCAGCCCGGCCGTCAGCTTGTCGGCCACCGCCTTGAACGATCCGGTCAGATCGCCGTGGGCGCCGGCCCGCTCGATGTCGTCCAGGATCGGCATCAGATCGGTGATGACGGAGGCCTTGGCCTGCGTCACCGTCTGCTCCCGGTCGCGGTCGACCCGGCGGCGGTAGTTGGCGTACTCCGCCGACACCCGCTGCAGATCCGCCGTTCGTTCGGCTGCCTCCTGGCGGGCCAGGTCGAGCTCGAAGGCCTCGGACGGGAACACCGTCAGATCCTGCTCGGCACCGGCCGGGTCACCCGGGACGTCCTGCCCGGGGAACGGGCCGGACCCGGACCCGCCGGCCTGGGCCGACGGGCCGGTGGGATCGGCTGCGGTGGGGTCGTTCTCGGAACGGGCCGTCACTTCTTGCCCTCGTCGACGATCTCGGCGTCCACGATCTCCTCGTCGGCCTGGCCGGTGAACGAGCTCGAACCCTCGGCACCGTCGGCGCCGGCCGCGTTCGCGTCGGCCTGGGTCTGCGCGTACAGCGCGGAACCGAGCTGCTGCGACTCGTTGGCCAGCTCCTCCACGGAGGACTTGATGGCCGCCACGTCGGAGCCCTTGAGGGCGTCCTGGACCTTGGTGAGCGCGGTCTTGGTGCGCTCCTTCGGGTCCTCCGGCAGCTTCTCGTCGTTGTCCTTGAGGAACTTCTCGGTCTGGTAGACCAGCGCCTCGGCCTGGTTGCGGACCTCGGCCTCCTCCAGACGCGCCTTGTCGTCCTCGGCGTGCGCCTCGGCCTCGCGCATCATGCGATCGATGTCGTCCTTGGGCAGCGCGGAGCCACCGGTGATCGTCATCGACTGCTCCTTGCCGGTGCCCAGATCCTTGGCGCCGACGTGCACGATGCCGTTCGCGTCGATGTCGAAGGTGACCTCGATCTGCGGCACGTTGCGGGGTGCCGGCGGGAGGCCGGTCAGCTCGAACATGCCGAGCTTCTTGTTGTAGGCGGCGATGTCGCGCTCGCCCTGGAACACCTGGATCTGCACGGAGGGCTGGTTGTCCTCGGCGGTGGTGAAGATCTCCGAGCGCTTGGTCGGGATGGTGGTGTTGCGCTCGATGAGCTTGGTCATGATGCCGCCCTTGGTCTCGATGCCCAGGGACAGCGGGGTGACGTCGAGCAGCAGCACGTCCTTGACCTCGCCGCGCAGCACACCGGCCTGCAGGGCGGCGCCGACGGCGACGACCTCGTCCGGGTTGACGCCCTTGTTGGGCTCCTTGCCGCCGGTGAGCTCCTTGACCAGCTCGGTCACCGCGGGCATGCGGGTGGAACCGCCGACCAGCACCACGTGGTCGATGTCGCCGACCTTGACGCCGGCGTCCTTGATGACCTGGTGGAACGGGTTGCGGGTGCGGTCCAGCAGATCGGAGGTGATCTTCTGGAACTCGGCGCGGGACAGCGACTCGTCCAGGAAGAGCGGGTTCTTGTCACCGTCGACGGTGATGTAGGGCAGGTTGATCGACGTGTTCTGGCTGGAGGACAGCTCGATCTTGGCCTTCTCGGCAGCCTCGCGGATGCGCTGCATGGCCATCTTGTCCTTGGTCAGGTCGATGCCGTTGGCCATCTTGAACTTGTCGACGAGCCACTTGACGACCCGCTCGTCCCAGTCGTCGCCGCCGAGCTTGTTGTCGCCGGCGGTGGCCTTGACCTCGACCACGCCGTCGCCGATCTCCAGCAGGGACACGTCGAAGGTGCCGCCGCCGAGGTCGAAGACGAGGATGGTCTGCTCCTGGTCGCCCTTGTCCAGGCCGTAGGCCAGGGCCGCGGCGGTGGGCTCGTTGACGATGCGCAGGACGTTGAGGCCCGCGATCTCGCCGGCCTCCTTCGTCGACTGGCGCTGGGCGTCGTTGAAGTACGCGGGGACGGTGATGACGGCGTCCACGACGGGCTCACCCAGGTAGGACTCGGCGTCGCGCTTGAGCTTGCCGAGCACCCGGGCGGAGATCTCCTGCGAGGTGTACTTCTTGCCGTCGATGGCGTCGGTGGTCCAGGTGGTGCCGACGTGGCGCTTCACCGAGCGGATGGTGCGGTCGACGTTGGTGACCGCCTGGCGCTTGGCGACCTCGCCGACGAGCACCTCACCGTTCTTGGCGAAGGCGACGATCGACGGGGTGGTGCGGGCGCCCTCGGCGTTGGCGATGACGGTGGGCTCGCCGCCCTCCAGGACCGAGACGACCGAGTTGGTGGTACCGAGATCGATACCGACGGCACGCGACATGCGTTCCTCCTGTGACGACCCGCCGTGCGGCGGGGGTGGTGGGCACGGTCCGGGGCGGATCCGCGCCGACTGCTGCGATCAAGACCTGTGACTGGTGAACTGAGGGAACTGACCTGACCGAGCCCGGCGCGACCGAGTCCGGCAGACCGGCCCGGACCTGAGTCCGACCGGCTCAACTTCCAGTGAACCAGATCCCGCGATCGTCCGCAATGTGACTTGCGTCGACCCGGCTCAACTTTGCTGCTGTCCGGATTCAACGGTCGTCCTGCATGGATATTCCCGAGATTTCCTGGGGCGCACCCCTGGTTCCGCGAGCGGAGCGGTGGCAGCCTTACGGCGTTCTCCGGGAGTCCCGAACGACGACGAAGGGGTGTCGATGACCCTGGCACCTGAGGTCGCCGACCTGGCCGTCCGATGGGTGCCGGCCGCCTGCACCGTCGGCATCACCGCGAGCCGGGACGGGCGGATCACGCTCTCCGAGGGGGCCAACCCCCTCGGTCGTTGGCTGAACCACCTGGAGGCGGAGTTCGCCCAGGGCCCGACCTGCGACGTGCGGAACCGCGGCGAGACGGTCGTCGTCGCCGATACCGCCACCGAGCCCCGCTGGGGTCAGCTCCCCGGGGAGATGCGCGACGCCGGGGTTCGTTCCCTGCTCGCGGTTCCGGTCGAGCTCCCGCCCGACGGTCGCGGCACCCGTGCCGCCCTGGCCCTCTACTCCGACCTGCCGCGCGCCTTCGAGGACGGCCGGGGGCGCGGTGATCTCCCCGCTCTGCTGGCGGCGGTCCGGGACGCGATCACCGCGACCCCGACCGAACCGGACCGGGTGGCGAGTGTCGTCGACCTGCAGACCGCCCTGGTCGGGCGCTCCGTCGTCGGCCAGGCCGTCGGGTTGGTCATGGGCCGACGCGGCTGCACCGCCCGGGAGGCCCGGGCCCATCTGCGCCGACTGGCGGCGCTCGAGGGCATCCCGCTGGTGCGGGTGGCGCAGGACCTGGTCGACAGCCTGGGTCCGCCGACCGCCCAGCCATGACGGCACCGATCAGGGCGTGAGGTCCGCTGCGGCCGCCCCGGTCACCGGCGCGGCGGGCGTCCCGCCGGGCGGGGGTACGGGGGGCACCGACCGGCGCAGTCCGATCGACAGCACCGCGGCGACCACGCAGAGGCCCGCCCCGCCCAGGAAGGCCCAGGTGTAGGTGCCGAACTGCTCGCGGATCACACCGGCACCGAGCGCCGCCGCAGCGGCCCCGAGCTGGTGGGCGGCGAACACCCAGCCGAAGACGATGGTCCCCCGGTCGCCGAAGATGCGACGACACAGCACCACCGTCGGCGGCACCGTGGCCACCCAGTCCAGGCCGTAGACGACGATGAACGCCAGCATGCTCGGGTGCACGGACTCGGCCAGCAGCAGCGGGAGCAGGGCGAGACCGACTCCCCGGAACACGTAGTACCCGAGCAGCAGATACCGGGGATCGAACCGGTCGGTGAGCCAGCCCGACGCGATCGTCCCGGCGATGTCGAACACGCCGACCACGGCCAGCAGACCCGCCGCCGTCGTCGTGGCCATCCCGTGGTCGTGCGCAGAGGGGATGAAGTGGATGCCGATGAGCCCGTTGGTGGTGGCCCCGCAGATCGCGAAGGCACCGGCCAGGGCCCAGAACGACCGGTTGCGCATCGCCGTGCGCAGGGCGCCCAGCGCGACCCTCGCCGCGCCGCCCGCCGGCGGCGGCGGATCGACCTCGATCGGCGTGCCCGGATCGGCGCCGTAGGGCCGGAGGCCGAGATCGGCGGGCCGATCGCGCAGCACCAGCAC
The DNA here is from genome assembly GCF_030811475.1 of Nakamurella flavida. Taxonomy (NCBI): domain Bacteria; kingdom Bacillati; phylum Actinomycetota; class Actinomycetes; order Nakamurellales; family Nakamurellaceae; genus Nakamurella; species Nakamurella flavida. The sequence continues at coordinate 3,013,723 of NZ_JAUSQV010000001.1, read as the reverse complement.
CACGACGGGCAGCACGGCCAGCGCCGCGCCCGCCACGACCAGCGAGGCGACCTGCCACCCGGTCGACTCGGCGAGGGCGGCGACCACCGGCAGGAAGACCAACTGCCCGGCCGCCCCGCCGGCGGTCAGGATGCCCAGCACCAGGCCCCGCCGCCTCACGAACCAGGCGTTGGCCACGGTCGCCGCGAAGACCAGGGCCATCGACCCGGTGCCCAGCCCGATGAGCAGCCCCCAGGTCAGCACCAGCTGCCAGGCCTGCTGCGCGAACACGGACAGACCCGCGCCGGCCGCGGTGAGCAGCAGGGCCACCCCGGTGACCCGGCGCAGACCGAACCGCTGCATCAGCGCCGCCGCGAAGGGAGCGGTCAGCCCGTACAGCACGAGGTTGACGCTGATGGCGGCGGACATGGTCGTCGTCGACCAGCCGCGTTCCTCGTGCAGCGAGACGATGAGCGGACCGGGGGCAGCCCGGAACGACGCCGCGCCCAGGAGCGCGACGAACGCCACCCCGGCCATCACCCATGCGGGATGCACTCTGCGCACGGCCCTGTCCTCGCTGATCGGCAGCCGCCCCGGCCGGGCTCGAGGGCCGGCGGAGCGGGGCCGCGGGACGGCCCGCAGCGATGGTGGCCCCTGCGTGCCCTCCCGCGATACGGCCACTTGCGCATCGCTGGCCTGCTCGGTGCGATGAGATCCGGGTCCGGCGACGGTCGAACACCGGAGAACGGGCGTGACACGCGCGCCCGGTCGCGACGACGGGAGACACAGATGTCCGGACCCGCCCAGCCCAGCGCCGCCCCGCCGGTGGTCGACCGTGACCGGTTCGACGCGGCCCTCGCCGCGCAGATCGAGGCCGAGAAGGAGGTGACGCGCCACGACGACCGGGTCTCGGCGAGCCGCCGCCGCCTGCCCATGGTGGAGGTGCAGGACTACGTCTTCACCGGCCCGGACGGACCCGTCCGGCTGACCGACCTCTTCGGCGACCAGCACGTGCTGCTGATCCAGAACGTGATGTTCGGGCCGGACTGGGACGCCGGATGCCCGAGCTGCACGTGGGCGGTGGACAACCTGCCGGCGAACATGTCCCGGCTCACCGACGAGGGGATCGCCTTCGCGATGGTGTCCCAGGCGCCCATCGACAAGCTGGAGGACTGGCGGACCCGGCGGGGCTGGGACCACCGCTGGGTGTCCTCGTTCGACACCAGCTACCACCACGACTGGGGGTGGACCGCGACCGACGCGGAGGGCCGCGAGGGACAGCAGCCCGGGTACTCCTACTACCTGCTCAAGGACGGCCCGCCGTACCTGACGTACATGACGAAGGCCCGCGGTACGGAGGCGATCCTGCCGGTCCCGCACATCATGGACCGGACCGTCTACGGCCGCCGTCAGGACTGGGAGGACAGCCCCGACGGCTGGCCGCAGGAACCCACCTACGGCTGAGCGGGAGCCCCGATCCGACGACCGGGGCCCCCGATCGTCGAACCGGCCGCCGGATCAGTCGTCGAAATCGGTGCTGCGGGACAGGGTCTCCCAAGTGTCGACCTCACTGCGCAGCGCGTCGAGCGCGGCGCGGAACCCGTCGGAGGCGTCGTTGCCGAGCAGCAGCATGAACGGCGGCTCCGCGCACTCCACCGCCTCGATGAGCGCCGCGGCGGCCTTGGTCGGGTCGCCCTTCTGGGTGCCGTGCACCGTGTCGTTCTCCTTGCGGCGCTTGCCGGCGGTGTCCGCGTAGGCCGGGATCGCCTCGGCCGACTGCCGCAGCGAACGCCCGGCGAAGTCCGTCCGGAACCCACCGGGCTCGACCACCATGGCGGTGATGCCCAGGGGCGCCAGCTCCTTGCGCAGCGAGAGGGTCAGCGCCTCGATCGCGGCCTTGACCGCGGCGTAGTACCCCGATCCCTCCGGGGAGATGCGGGCGCCGATCGACGACAGGTTGACGATGGTGCCCGAGCCGCGCTCGCGCATGCCCGGCAGGACGGCCTTGATGGTGCGCACGGTGCCGAACACGTGGGTGTCGAACAGCTCCCGGACGGGGCCGTCCTCCCCCTCCTCCACCGCGGCGCGATAGCCGTAACCGGCGTTGTTGACGAGCACGTCGATCCCGCCGAAGCGGTCCTGCGCAGCCTGCACCGCCGCGTGGACCTGCGCGTCGTCGGTGACGTCGAGGGCCACCGCCAGCGCGGTCTCCGGGTGGGCGTCGGCGAGATCCTGCACGGCGGTGACGTCGCGGGCGGTGACGACCGCGTTGTCACCGCGGGCCAGGACGGCGTCGGCGAACGCGCGACCGAGGCCGGTGGAGCAACCGGTGATGAGCCAGGTGGACATGGGCCCTCTTCTTCGAGTGACGGGTGATGACGGCCCCAGTCTGCGCGCCGTCGACCGCCCCCAATCACCGAGCGGGGGCCGGCACCCCCGCCCGGCCCGGGCTCACGCCTTGGGCGTGACCGCGTCCACGTCGAGCTTGAGCATGCGGGCGATGTTCCCGTTGAGCTCGCTGTCGTCGAAGATCTTCTTCCAGTCCGGCTTGATCAGGGTGTCGCGGCCGTAGTCCATGGCGATGAGACAGGCCTCGGAGAAGGGGTTGTCGCCGCGCAGGCCGTTGGCCAGGGCCACCTGGATGTGTCCGAAGAGCATCGCCTTGGCGGCGGGCTCGGGGACGCCGACGGTGTGCACTGTCTCCTGCAGGGCCTCGTTGAGCAGGGCGCCGATCATGCAGGCGACCGTCTCGACCAGGGTGGGCTCGAGGACGGCGAGCTGCTTGACCGTCACCCAGTGCACGTCGACCACCGGCGCGTACATGGCCCGGATGACGGTCTCGGCGGCGGCGCGCTGCTCGTCGGTGCCGGCCTCGAGGGCGGCCACGACCTCCTGCGGCGCGGCGATGCCACCGAAGGTGTCGGCCCACTGCTCGGCCGTGGTCCGCTGGTAGAACACCGACGGGTGGCAGGGGTGGGCGACGGCGAAGCAGATGTCCTCCCGCTCGGCCAGCAGACCGGCGTAGGCCGCGGCCGGGTCCAGGGTGAGCACGATGCTGCCGGATCGCATCTTCGGGACGAGGTCGGCCGACACCGCGCCGAGGATGCGGTCGGGCACGGCCAGGATGACCACATCGGCCTGGGCGACGGCGGTGTCGGAGTCGGTGATCTCCCGACCCTGCTCGCTGACCCGGTCGCGACCGGCCGGCGAGTTCTCGCTGTAGTGCACGGTGTGCCCGGTGCGCTGCAGGTTGTTGGAGACCCGCATGCCCATCTTGCCGCCGGCGCCGATGACGGCGATGGTCAGGGAATCGGTGCGGGTGTCGGGTGCAACGGTCATGACGCGCTCCTCAGGTAGGAAAGGTTGTGGTCGGTCCACTGCTGTTCCAGGGCGCAGGTCGCCCCGGGGGTGCCCTGCCACGGCAACCAGTGCTCGATGATCTGGCTCAGCCCGCGGGCCGCCGGGTCGATCCGCTCGATCATCGCGCGGTAGTCCAGCAGGCCCTCACCGAGCGGCGCGCCGACCAGCGTGAAGCCGACCCAACCGTCCTGGCGGGTGAAGCGAAAGTCCTTGATGTGCATGTTCACCACGTACGGAGCCACCCGGTCGATCACGTCGGCCGGCAGTTCGAGCGCCGCCACGCAGTTCGCCGGGTCGGAGCAGATGCCCAGGGCCGGGCTGTCCACGGTGCGGACCAGGTCGACCAGATCGGTGGACGACACCTGCTCGTAGGTCTCCAGGGCGATGCGGACCCCGGCCCGTTCGTACGCCGGCAGCACCTCGCCGAGCAGATCGACCGCCTCGGTGATGCCCGGCCGGTGGTCGGCGGTGTTCAGCATCGACCGCACGATCACCGCGTCCAGCCGTCGGGCCAACTCCAGGTAGCGCGACAGGTGCTGCGGGACGACCCCTCTCGTCCCCAGCTCCAGCCGTACTCCCCCACGCTCGGCCTGCCGGCGCAACGCCTCCAGGGCCTCGTCGTCGAGCGCGGCGACAGCCGGGTAGTCGCAGATCTGGAAGACGCCGACGCCCTGCTCGGCGGTGTCCGCGATCATCTGCCCGAGGCTCATCGGCGTCTCCGCCTGATCCGAGGCGCGCCAGAAGTAGGCGTAGGTGCCCAGTCCGATCGTCACCGGGATCAGTGCACCTGGGGCAGCTGGTCGGCCGTGTCGGCCGTGGGGGCCGGTGCCCGCCGGGACAACGCGACCATCAACCCCGCGGAGACCAGCAGCAGCCCGCCGACCACGAACATGGGCAGGTTGTAGGAACCCGAGGCGTCCTTGAGCCAGCCGGTCACGTACCCGGCCGCGAAGCCGGCGATGTTGCCGAACGAGTTGATCAGGGCGATGCCGGCCGCGGCGGCCGCACCGGTGAGGAAACGGGTCGGTACGGTCCAGAAGTTCGGCAGCGCACCGAAGATGGCGCACGCGGTGACGGTGATGACGGCGACCGTGGCCGCCGGCGAACCCATGTACAGGGCGACGGGGATGCTGACGCCGCCGACGACGGCGGGGGCGGCGATGTGCCAGGTGCGCACACCGCGGCGCTGCGCGTCCCGCGACCAGAAGTAGAGGAACACCGCGGCCGGGAGGTACGGGATGGCGGTGATCAGGCCGCGCTCCAGGAACCCGAACTTCGTCCCGAACTGCGCCTCGAACCCACTGATGATGGTGGGCAGGAAGAAGGCCAGGGCGTACAGGCCGTAGATGAACCCGAAGTAGATGAAGCACAGGGTCCACACGCGACCGTTGGTGAAGGCCGCCTTCAGACCGCCGCCGTGCTTGGCGCCGCTGGTCTTGGTGCTGGCCTCCTTCTCGAGCGCGACGGTCAGCCACTGCTGCTCGTCACGGTTGAGCCACTTCGCGTCGCCCGGCCGGTCGGGCAGGTAGAACCACGCGATGACGCCGACGATGATCGCCGGGATCGCGACGACCAGGAACATGAAGCGCCAACCCTCGAGGCCGAACACGCCGTCCACGCCGAGCAGGGCGCCGGCCAGCGGGGCACCGATCACCGTGGTCAGCGGCTGGGCCAGGTAGAACAGCGCGAGGATCTTGCTGCGGTGCGCGGCGGGCACCCACAGGCTCAGGAACAGGATGGCGCCGGGGAAGAAGCCGGCCTCGGCCACACCCAGCACGAACCGCAGGATGTAGAGCTGCTCGACGTTCTGCACCCAGGCGAAGAGCGCTGCCACGATGCCCCAGCTGACCATGATGCGGGCCAACCAGCGGCGGGCACCGAAGCGGTGCAGGGCCATGTTGCTGGGGACCTCGAGGAAGATGTACCCGATGAAGAAGACGCCGGAGGCGAAGCCGAACTGCGCGGCGGTCAGCCCCAGATCGGTGTTCATCCCGTTCGGGCCGGCGAAGGAGATCGCGGTCCGGTCGAGATAGTTGATGAAGAACATCAGGGCGACGAACGGCACCAGCCGGGTCGACACCTTCTTGATGGTCGATCTCTCGACCGAGGTCTTCGCTGCCAGGTCCACGATGACTCCAGGGATGTACGCGGCTCCCGCGGCGCTGCTCACGGGAACCGACGGGCCGATGCCGCCGGTCGAGGAACCGGCGGGACGGGACCTGGAGACCGCCGCGGCGCAGGTCTGTCGTCTGCGAAAACGGTAGGGCCAGACCGTCAGGTGGTCAATTGGTCGACCAATTGACCACTCGTTCGGCCCAGCCCGCGTCGGCCGCTGCCGTGGCTACACTGCGGCGAACCCGCCCACCGACCCCGAAGCCGGGCCGTCGGGCGTGCCCAGGCCGGAAGCGAGGTGACCGCGGTGACGCCACCCGCGGCCGAGGCGTTCCAGCCGTCGCCGGTGGAGCGCTACTCCACGGTGGGCGCCGTGGCCAAACAGCTGCTGACCCACCTGACCACCGGCCACTTCGCGCCCGGCACCCGACTCCCCGCCGAACGCACCCTGGCCGCCTCGCTGGGCGTGGCCCGGTCCACGCTGCGGGAGGCGATGGCCGCCCTGGACGTCCTGGGCATCGTCGAGGTGCGCCCCGGGTCCGGCTCCTACCTGACGTCGGACAGCTCGGAGATGCTGCCGCAGGCGCTGAAGTGGAGCCTGCTGCTCGGCCAGCCCCGGACCCGGGACCTCATCGAGGTGCGGGAGTACCTCGAGGTGATCACCGCCCGGCTGGCCGCCGCCCGGGCCACCGAGGAGGGCATCGCCCGACTCGGCGTGCACATGGACGGGATGCGTTCGGCCGGCGGGGATGTCGAGGCGTTCGTCCGGGCCGACATCGCCTTCCATCTCGAGGCCGCGCACCTGGCCGGGAACACCGTGCTGCAGGACATCCTGCACAGCGTCCGATCGCTCCTGCAGGTCTGGTTCGACCGCACCCTGCGCGTCCCCGGCACCCTGGAGGAGACCCTGCTCGAGCACGAGGCGGTGTTCCAGGCGATCGGCAGCCGCTCCCCCGAACTCGCCGAGGAGCGGATGAAGGCCCTGATGGACGCGGCCGACCGGCGGTTGACCGCCTCCATGGCCGACCTGGACTGAGCCCATCAGGAGTGCCGACACCGATCACCCCGTCGGACGGCCCCGGCCGATGGTGATCCAGGATGGGCGCATGGCCGACCCGCACCCGTCCTCGCCCTCCACAGACACCGCCACAGCCACAGCCACAGCCGCAGCCGCAGCCGCGCATCTCGCCTGGCAGCAGGAGCGCCTGCAGCAGGTGTCCGGTCCGGTCGGCAACACCGCGCTGATCGACTACCAGCCCGTCGGGGCCGAACCGGCGGCGGTGCGCGGACTCCCGGCCACGGTGCGGCGGGTCCCCGGTGAGAACGGCGTCCGCGTCACCCCCACCGGGCCGGTCCGGCTGCACACGGCCGCCGGCGTCACCCCGCTGACCGGGGAGACCCTGGTAAACCGGCTGGGCGTCGAGGGCCTCCCGCTGTTGAGCTCGGGCGGGATCACCGTGGACGTCTTCGGGCTCGACGCCACCGCCGTCGAACTGCGCATCTACGACGCCGCCGCCCCCACCCGGCTCGCCTTCGCCGGGATCGAGGTCGCCGAGTACGACCCGCGCTGGGCGGTCGACGCGGTGTTCCGTTCGTCCGGCGAGATCCAGCGCGTGCCCTGGGGGTTCACCCGCGCGTCGGACGACGGCCACACCAAGGCCGTGCCCGGCACCGTCGAGGCGACCATCGAGGGAGTCCCCTCCGTCTTTACCGTCTTCGCCGACGGGAACCACCTGGTGCTGGTGTTCGCGGACGCCACCACCGGGCGGAGCAGCTACGCCCCCGGCCGTTTCCTGCGCTTCCCGGCCGTGCCCGACGGCGCCGCCCTCACCCTGGACTTCAACCGGGCGATCGTGCCGCCCTGCGGGTTCAGCGACTTCTACTCGTGCCCGATCCCGCCGGCGGAGAACCGCATCGCGGCCGCCGTCGTGGCCGGTGAGCTCCGAGCCCGGCGATCCGGCGAGCAGAGTTCGCACTGAGCACCTGAGCACCCGGTCATCGGGCCGTCACATGCCCGTGTGCAGTCCGCACATCCAGGCCGAACCGATCGACGCCCTGCACATGGCCCACCGGAGTGTGACGACCTAGCGTGATCAGCACTTGTTGCGATCACCCCGAGGAGCAGTCATGGCGGCAGGCGCCACGAGCAGTGCCCACATCGACGACTACACCCTGTCACGGGTGCCGACGACCGACCGGAGGCACTGGTTCCCCATCGCCGTCCAGCGGTTCGGGCAGATCTCGGCCCTGTCGCAGTTCCTGCTGGGCGCCACCCTCGGCTACGGCATGAGCTTCAGCAACGCCTTCCTGGCCATCCTGCTCGGCTCGATCATCGTCGAGGTGATCATGTGCCTGGTCGGCATCATCGCCCAGCGCGAGGGGCTGAACACCGCACTGCTGGCCCGCTGGACCGGCTTCGGCGAGGTCGGCGCGTCCATCGTGGGTCTGGCCGTCGGCATCAGCCTGATCGGCTGGTTCGGCATCCAGTCGGCCATCGCCGCCGACTCGCTCGGCTCGCTGATGCCCGGCGCGATGCCCGGGTGGGCCTGGAGCCTGATCTGCGGCCTGGCCGTCACCGCCATCGTGGCGTTCGGGTTCAAGGGCATGCAGGTGCTCGCCAACATCACCGTGCCGCTGTTCCTCGTCCTGGTCGCCTGGTCCGTCATCGCCGAGCTGTCCCGGCACGACCTGGGTGACCTGCTGTCCAGCGCACCGGCCGGGCCGCAGATCTCCATCCTCACCGGATCGGGCATCGTGGCCGGCGGCGTCATCGTCGGCGCGATCATCACCGGCGACATGACCCGGTTCAACCGCACCCCGGCCGATGTCGTCAAGCAGACCGTGGTCGGGGTGAGCCTGGGCGAGTTCGTCATCGGGCTGTCCGGCGTCCTGCTGGCCCACGCCGCCCGCAGCGGCGACATCGTCGCCATCGTGACGTCGTCCATCGGTTTCATCGGGCTGCTCATCGTCATCACCGGCACGCTCAAGATCAACGACTGGAACCTCTACTCCGCGTCGCTGGGCCTGCTCAACTTCGTGTCGGTGGCCTTCCGCCGCCAGCTGCATCGCGTCCCGGCCACCGTCATCCTGGGTGTGGCCGGCACCGTGCTGGCCGCGGCCGGCATCCTCGAGAACTTCATGCAGTTCCTGATCGTGCTGTCGGTCGTCTTCCCGCCCATCGCCGGGATCATGGTCGCCGAGTACTTCGTGGTCCGCCGTTGGCGGCCGGACCTGGAGTCGAGCCGGCAGAGCGGGGCGCTGCCCGCCACCGCACCGCGGCTGGTCCCGGCCACCCTGATCATCTGGGCGCTGTCGTCGGTCATCGGCTACTTCGTCACCTGGGGCATCCCGTCGGTGCTGAGCCTGGTGCTGTCGATGGTGCTGTACATCGTCGCCGGCCGGCTCGGCCTGGTGACCGGTATGGGGGAGACCCGGACGCCGGAGAAGGCCGCGGAGCGCACCACCGTCTGAGCCGTCCCACCCCGAACGTCCTGTGCCGCCGCACGTCCCGGTGGCCGAACCACCGCGATCCAGGAGCACCGAAATGCACATCGGCATCGATGTCGGCGGCACCAACACCGACGCCGTCCTCATGGAGGGCGCCACCACGCTGGCCGGGGTCAAGCACTCCACGACCCCGGACGTCACCACCGGCATCGTGCAGGCCATCGAGGCGCTGCGGGCCCAGCACGCCTTCACCGGCCCGGAGATCCGGGCGGTGATGATCGGCACCACGCACTTCATCAACGCCCTGGTGCAGGCCAAGCGGCTCGCCCCCACCGCCGCCCTGCGGTTGGGGCTGCCGGCCACCCGGTCGCTGCCGCCGATGATCGACTGGCCGCAGCCCCTGGTGGAGGCGCTGTCGGCGCGGACGTACCTGGCCCACGGTGGGTACGAGTTCGACGGTCGGCCGATCTCCCCCCTGGACCCCGAGGAGCTGCGGACGCACGCCCGCGACATGCTCGCCCACGGGATCCGGTCGGTCGCCATCTCCAGCGTCTTCAGCCCGGTCAACCACGACCTGGAGGTGCGCGCAGCGGAGATCGTCCGCGCCGTGTTCGCCGAGGGCGGGCCGGACGGACCGACCGACGTGGCCGTCTCGCTCAGCCACGAGATCGGCCGCATCGGCCTGCTCGAGCGGGAGAACGCCACGATCATCAACGCCGCGCTCAGCGAGCTGGCCGGGGAGATCGTCGACGGGTTGACCGCGGCCGCCCGCGCCCAGGGCATCACCGCGCCGATCTACCTCAGCCAGAACGACGGCACGCTGATGGACGAGGGCTTCGTCCGCAGCTACCCGGTGGCCACCTTCGCCTCCGGCCCCACGAACTCCATGCGCGGGGCGGCGGTCACCAGCGGGCTGACCACCTGCGCGGTGGTCGACGTCGGCGGCACCACCGCGGATGTCGGGCTGCTGGTCGGCGGCTTCCCACGGGAGACGGCCGGCGAGGTCAAGGTGGCCGGGGTGCGGACGAACTTCCGCATGCCCGACGTGCTGTCCATCGGCATCGGCGGCGGCAGCCTGGTCGACCTGGACACCGGCGAGGTCGGCCCGGAATCCGTCGGCTACCGGTTGACCACCGAGGCCCTGGTCTTCGGCGGCTCCACGCTGACCGCCACCGACATCGCGGTGGCCGCCGGCCGGGCCGACATCGGCGACGCGACGAAGGTCGCGCACCTGGACCCGGTGTTCGTGCAGAAGGTGCTGGCCCGCATCGCCGAACGGGTGGCCGAGGCGGTGGACCGCATGCGGACCTCCCCCGACCCCATCCCGGTGGTCGCCGTGGGCGGCGGCTCCATCCTGCTGCCCGACGAGCTCCCGATCTTCGGCCGGGTGCACCGTCCGGAGAACTACTCCGTGGCCAACGCCATCGGCGCCTCCATCGCCCAGGTCGGCGGCGAGATCGACAAGATCATCGCCATCGAGCCGAGCCGGCGGCAGGAGACCATCGCCGCGGTGAAGCAGGAGGCGGTGGAGAAGGCCGTGGCGGCCGGCGCCCGGGCGGAAACCGTCGACATCGTCGACTTCGACGAGGTGCCCATCCCCTACCTGCCCGGCAACGCCACCCGCATCCGGGTCAAGGCCGTCGGCGATCTCGAGATGGACGCACGATGACCTGGTCGATCGGACCCGACGCCATCGACGACCTGGCCCGCGGTGCGGCCGTGCTGGGCACCGGAGGGGGCGGGGATCCGTACATCGGCGCCCTGCTGGCCCGCCGGGCCATCGCCGAGCACGGCGAGGTCACCGCCGTCGGCCTCGACGAACTGCCGGACGACGCGCTGGTGATCACCGTAGCCATGATGGGCGCGCCCACGGTGATGGTCGAGAAGCTGCCCACCCTGGAATCGATCATCGACCCGGTCCGGGCGATCGGTGCCTACCTGGGGCGGCCGGTCACCCACCTGGCCTGCGCGGAGATCGGCGGGGTCAACTCGACCATCCCGATCGCCGCCGCGGCGGTGCTGGGCCTTCCGCTGCTGGACGCCGACGGGATGGGGCGCGCCTTCCCCGAGCTGCAGATGGTGCTGCCCACCCTGTCCGGGATCAGCGCCTCCCCGCTCGGCTTCGCCGACGAGAAGGGCAATGTCGGGGTGCTGCAGACGATCGACAACTCCTGGGTCGAACGCATCGCCCGCGTCGCCGCCGTCGAGATGGGCTGCTCGGTGATGATCTGCGGTTTCGCGATGAGCGGCGCCCAGGCCCGGGAATCGCTCGTACGGGACTCCCTGCGCCGCTGCATCGGTCTGGGGTCCGGGATCGCCCGCGCCCGGACCGACAAGCTCGACCCGGTCACCCGGGTGGTCGAGCTGCTCGGCGGTCGGGAGCTGTTCACCGGCAAGGTGGTCGACGTGCAGCGGGCCACCACCGCCGGTTTCGCCCGCGGCACGGCCACGCTGCAGGCGGTCGGGGCCGGCGACGACCGGGATCTCACCCTGGCCTTCCAGAACGAGCACCTCATCGCCTCCCTCGGCGACGGCGTGTCCGGTGACGAGGTCCTCGTCACCACACCGGATCTCATCGTCGTGCTCGAGCACGACACCGGTGAGCCGATCACCACCGAGGGCCTGCGGTACGGCCAGCGGGTCCGCGTCGTCGCCGCGCCCAGCGATCCTCGGTGGCACTCGCCGGCGGCCCTGGCGATGGTCGGACCGGGCTACTTCGGGTACGACGTGCCGGCCCGCCGCTTCGACGGCACCACCGCCGAAGGCGTGTCGGTCACCGGCGTCCCCGCGGTCACAGCATGAGCTGGCAGCTGACCGCCGCCGATCTGCCCGATCTCGCCCGCGGCGCCACCCTGCTCGGCACCGGCGGCGGAGGGGACCCGTACATCGGCTCCAAGCTGGTCGAGCAGGCGCTGGGCGCCGGCTCGATCACCGTGCTCGACCCCGGTGACCCGGCCGATCTGCCCGACGACGCGTTCGTCATCCCGACCGCCCAGATGGGCGCGCCCACGGTGATGATCGAGAAGATCCCGGCCGGCACCGAGCCGACGCTCGCGCTGCGCACCCTCGAGGAGCACCTCGGGCGTACGGCGGACGCCACCATGCCCATCGAGTGCGGCGGGATCAACTCGATGATCCCGTTCGTGGTCGCGGCGGAGACCGGCCTGCCGGTGGTCGACGCCGACGGGATGGGCCGGGCCTTCCCGGAGCTGTCCATGGAGACCTTCGCGGTCTACGGCGTGCACGGGTCGCCGCTGGCCCTGGCCGGCGAGCGGGGCGAGAAGATCGTCATCGACACCGGTGACGACGACCGCCAGCTGGAGTGGCTCGCCCGCGCGGTCACCATCCGCCTCGGCGGCGTCGGGCACATCGCCGAGTACGCGATGAGCGGCGCCGACGTCCGGCGCACCGCCGTCCCGCGGACCATCTCGATGGCCCTGTCCCTCGGCCGGGCCATCCGGATCGCCCGGGAGGACAAGCGCTCTCCGTTCGACGCTATCCAGAAGGTGCTCGCCCCCACCCTCTACCACCACGTGGTCGACCTGTTCGAGGGCAAGATCGTGGACGTAGAACGGCGGACCACCGAGGGCTTCGCCCGGGGTCGGGTCCGCATCGCGCCGACCGGGTCCGGCGCGGAGCTCGAGATCTCCTTCCAGAACGAGAATCTCACCGCCCACCGGGACGGGGAGCTGCTGGCGATCGTGCCCGACCTGATCTGCGTGCTGGACCACGAGACCGCCGAGCCGATCACCACCGAACGGCTGCGGTACGGCCAGCGGGTGCGGGTGCTGGGCATCTCCACCCCGGACCTGATGCGCACACCCGAGGCCCTGGTCACCTTCGGGCCGGTGGCCTTCGGACTGTCCGAGGACTTCGTCCCGGTGGAACGGATCGCGCGGACCGCGGGCGCCGCGCTCTAGGCTGGCCGCCCGTGAGCCTCCGCGTCGAACGCCGTGACGTCGACGCCCTCGCGCACGGGTGCGCCCTGCTCGGATCGGGCGGCGGCGGCGCCACCACCCAGCTCGAGCTGCTGGCCCTCGGCGCCCCGTGGCCGATCGAGGTGGTGCCGGCCGATGCCGTGGACCCGGCCACACCCTGCCTGGCCGTCGCCCTGGCCGGGTCGACGATGGTGATGACCGAGCGGCTGCCCGGCCCGGAACTGCTGACCGCGGCCGTCGCCGCGGTGCAGCGGTGGACGGGGACCACCGCCCCGGCCCTGTGCACCCTGGAGATCGGCGGCCTGAACGGGCTCACCGGCTTCGTCGTCGCGCAGGGCCGCACCCTGCTGGACGCGGACTGCATGGGCCGGGCCCTGCCCGGCATCGACCAGGTCAGCCTGCTCGTCGACGGGGTCCCCGGGCTGGTGGTGGCGACCACCACCGGTGACGGCGTCGGGCTGGTCGACCGGCCCCGGCCGATGGACGCCGAGGCGATGGTCCGCGCGGCGCTGCGGCTGTCCGGGGGCACCGGGGCGGTGGTCGTCGGGGGCTTCACCGCCGGCGACCTGGTCGAGCACGCCGTGACCGGGTCGACCACCCGCGCCCTCACCCTCGGCCGCGCGTTCGTGGCCGCGCGGGAGGCGTCCATCGGCAATCTCGCCGCCGCGATCGGTGGCCGGCTGCTGGCCCAGGGCCGCATCCAGGCCGTGCTCACCGACCCGGTCGACCCCCAGGTGCAGTCCTTCCACCTCTTGGGCCCGGGTGGGGCCGTGCACCGGCTGATCACCCGGACGGAGACACTGGCCCTCATGACCGACGGGGTGCTGATCAGTGCCGCACCGACGATCCTGGCCGTGCTCGACGTGCGCACCCGCGCCGTCCTGCAGATCACCGATCTGTCCCCCGCCCACCACATCGCGGTGATCGAGCTCGCCGCACCGACCTGGTGGACCGATCGGCCCGAACGCCTCCGCCGCGTCACCCCGGCCGCCTACGGGGTCACCGACCTGGAACCGGGCGCGTCCGGGTGAGCGGCATCGATCTGCCCGCCCTGGCCGCCGAACCGGCCGACGGCGGTCTGCGGCAGGTCGCCGGGCCCGTCGGCGGCGCGTGGCCGACCGCGCTGCTCGCGCTGACCGAGGATCTCCTGGACACCGACGGCGCAGGTCGACTGGCCATCGTGGCCACCCCGCTGCCGGGCGAGCCGTGGCGGGTGGACGCGATGCTGCGGCGGGTGCGCGACCGCGGATACACCGCGCTGGCCGTCCCGGACGCCGACCGGCTCGACACCGGGACCCGACGGCTGGCCGACCGGCTGCACCTGGCGGTGCTGACGGTGGCCCGGCCGGTCGAACTGGCCGAGACCTGCTGGCGACTCGCCCTGGCCCGCGACGCCATCGTGCTGGACCTGGTCCGCCGACTGACCGCGGCGTTCCGCTACTCGGCGCAGGACCTCGGCGATCTGCTCGGCCACCTGGCCGCGGTGACCGGCAGCGGGGTCGCCCTGCTGGACGCCGCCGGGGTGATCGACGAGCACGGGGGCGAGCTGGCCGGATGGCTCACCGACCGGCCCGATCTGGTGCAGCACGACCGGTGGACCAGCATCGTGCACACCCCCGAGGTGTCGGTGGCCACCGTCCAGGTGGACAGCCCGTCCCGCCCCGGTCTGCGGTTGGCGTTCTTCGCCCCCGGCATCGGGGACAGCCAGCTCGACGCCCTGGCCGTCGCCGCGGAGATCGCGATGCCCGCGGTCGCCGCCCGCATCCTCATCGACGAGGTCGCCACCGTCACCGACGCGTCGGTGACCTCGGACCTGCTGCGCGACTTCCTGGACCTGGGCGAGGGCCACGACCAGGAGGTCGAGCGGCGGATGACCGAGCGGGGCTGGCGGACCACCGGCTACCACCTGGGGTACCGGGTCATCGGGCGCACCCGGCTGGACACCTTCGCCCTGCTGCGGGCGGTCGGCACCGCGCTGTCCGGGCTGGGCGTCGAGTCGCACGCCGCCGTCCAGGGCCGGGGCATCACCGCCTGGTTGCGCTTCGTCCCCGCCCCCAGCCCGCGGGACCTGGAGCGGCACGTGCACCAACTGCGGGCCGTCCACGACAGCCTGCGTCGGTCCTTCAACGTGGCGGGCGGGGTCGGCTCCCTGCAGGCCGATCGGGCCGGGCTCGCCGCCACCCTCGGGGAGGCCGCCGACGCCGCACGCATCGCCGCGGAACGGTCGGGGAACAACTGGTTCGTCCGCGTCGACGGACTCGGCCTGGAACAGCTGCTGCTCGCCCGCACCGAGAACGACACGTTCCTGCCGGCCGCCCGCTCCCTGCTGGCTCCGCTGCGCGGGGCGGACGCGGCGGGCAGCCGCGGGGAGGCGGACGTCCTGCTCGTCACCCTGACCAGCTATCTCGACCACGAGTCCGGCATCGCCGCCACCGCGCAGGCCCTGGGTGTGCACCGCAACACGGTGACCGGCCGGGTCCAGCGGATCCAGGAGATCCTCGGCGTCGACATGCACGACCCCGGCGTGCGGCTGGCCCTGCACCTGGCCTGCCGGGCCGTCCTGCGCTGACCCGGCCGCGCGTCACCAGGTGACGGGCAGCGCGTCCATGCCGTGCACCAGGGAGTACTCGCGGAAGGTCAGATCGGCCGCCGACCCGGCCACGGCCAGCCCGGGGAACCGCCGCACCAGGGCCGGGAACGCCGCCCGCAGCTCGATGCGGGCCAGTTCGGCCCCGACGCAGCGGTGGATGCCGTAGCCGAAGGCCAGATGCGCGGTGACCGCCTGATCGGGGGCGACCTCGTCGGGCCGGCCGACCAGCTCGGAGTCCCGGTCGGCGGCGGACAGCGAACACAGCACCATGTCCCCCGCGGCGATCCGTTGACCACCGATCTCCAGATCGGTCCGCGCGAACCGGGGGAACGCCACCTGCACCACGGTCAGGTAGCGCAGCAGCTCCTCCACCACCGCGGCGGTGTCGGTGTCGGAATCCCGCAGCGACGCGGCCAGATCCGGCCGTTCCATCAGCACGAGGGCGCCCAGGGCCAGGCTGCTGGCCGTGGTCTCGTGCCCGCCGGTGAGCAGCCCGTCGGCCAGACCGGCCAGTTCGGCGTCGGTGATCTCGTCGCCGTGCTCCCGGATCAGCATGCCCAGCAACCCGTCCCCCGGGTCGCGGCGCTGCTGCTCGACCAGGCCGGTGAGGTACTGCAGCGAGGCGGTGATCGCCCCCATCGGATCGCCCAGGTTGCCGAACAGGTCGAACCGCGACTCCGACAGCGACTGGAACGTCTCCCGGTCCTCGTACGGCACCCCCAGCAGTTCGCAGATCACCAGGGACGGGATGGGCATGGCGAACTCGGCCACCAGGTCCACCGGCGGCCCGGCCTGCTCCATGGCGTCCAAACGCCCGGTGATGATCTTCTCGATCCCGGGGCCGAGCTGGGCCAGGCGCCGCACGGTGAACTGGGGCGTGAGCAGCCTGCGCAGGCGGGTGTGGTCGGGCGGGTCGGCGAATCCGAGGCCGCCGGGATCCACGGTGGTGTCGTCGTCGCCCGCCCCGGCGGCCGCGGTCAACCGCCGGAAGTCGTTGCTGAACCCGTCGACCGACCCGAGCACCTGCTTGACGTCGGCGTACCGGGTGACCAGCCAGGCCGAGATGCCGAACGGGAACTCGAGTTTGCTCACCGGCTGCTCGCTGCGCCGCTGCCCCAGCTCAGGCACCGGGTCGAACCGGTTGCGCTGCAACGGCATGAAGGCCTCGGTCATGGTGGGGTTCCCTCCCGGGGATCACAGGACGTCGGACGGCGGCACCCTACGACCGGACCCAGCGCACCGCCCCGGCCGCCGGAACGGTGAGCGTCAGCACCCCGTCCCGGTCGGCGACGCGGCCGACCGTACCGGCGGAGTGTGTGAGTTCTCCGGGAGAACCGGCCCCGACGGTGATCTCGATCTCGCGTGCACCGGCGGAGAGGTTGGCAGCCAGCACCGTCAGGGTGTCGGACGTGCGGACCGCGACGTGCGTGACCGGGTCCGCCGTGGTGGCCGGCGAGGACGCCAGCACCCGACCTCCGGACAGCTCGGCGAGCCACTCGACGGCGCGGCCCATGGGGAGCAGCTCCCCTGCGGCGGTGACCACCCCGCGCGGTCCGCAGGTCTCGAAGTACGCCAGCGACACGACGCCCGGCACGGCCAGCGCGATCGCACTCGCCACGGCCCAGGCCGCGACGCCGTCGGAGACCTGTCGGGGGTCGGTCGCCTCCGGGACGAACTCGGCGCCGTACCCGGCGCTCACCTCGATGGCCGGGTCCGGCGGCGCCGGCGCGGTGGCCACCGCGTTGAACCGGGGCCGCAGGGTGACCGGGCCGATGTGCACCCGCGCCCCCGCGGCGAGGGCCACTGCCTGCTCGGCCACCCGCCGCTGTACCGGCACCGACTCGATGACCTGGCGTCGGGAGCGGTCGTGCATCTGCGGGGTCAGGCTGAACGCCACGCCCGCGCCGTCGGGCAGATCCAGGCGCTGGATCGTGCGGTTGAGCTCGGTGAAGTGGGCGCGGGTGCCCAGCACCGGCTCCGGGCCGGGCTGCATCCCGGCCAGCGCGTCCAGCAGCGCGGCCACCAGCGGCGGCTCGCTGACGTGGGTGGCGCCGTCGACCACGCCGACGCGGGCCACGGGGTGCCCGGCGAGGCTCCGGACGGCGTCGGCGATCGGGGCGGGACCCGGGCAGACGAACCGGACGTCCAGGCGCTCCCCCTCACCCGCGGCGCGGGCCAGGGCCGCACGCCAGTTCGCCGCGGCCAGATCCAGCTCGACGAGCACAGTGCCGGGCCAGCGCCGGTCGGGGCCGGTGCTGTCCAGGGCGGCGCTGTCGGGGGCGGTGGACGCCCCCAGGGCGATCTCGGGGAAGACCCAGGACTGCTCGTGCTGCGAGGCGCCGGCCGGCACGGGCGCGGCCGATGCGGGCCGGCCGGGTCCGGCCCCGGACGGCGCACAGCGCACCTCGATGGCCTGGGTGACCGCGTCGTCCGGGCCGAGCTCCACCGGGAACGGCCGGCTGAGCGGGGTGCTGTAGGTCTTGAACGAGGCGTCGGTCCAGTTGCGCTGGTCCTCGATCTCGAAGACGTCGCCCACCACGTCCATCTCGACGGCGAGCGTCCCGACCCGCCAGCGAAGGGCCGCGATGTCCCGGGCCGGCTGATGCGGGGCGATCTCCTCCGGCACGACGATGTCGGAACCGGTCCCGTCGGGGTGCGTGACGGTCACCGGCGTGCCGGCCCACTCCGGCGAATGCAGGGCGACCAGCCCGAATCGGTTGCGGCGGAACGGGTGTCGCACCGACCCGGTGATCTCGTACCGGAGCACGCCGGGTCGGAGGACCAACTGGCCGGTCAGTACCACCCCCACGGCGGGGTCGACGGAACGGCCCTCGACGGCCAGGATCAGCTCGTCCTCCCCGCCGTCCGGGAGAGGCCGGTGGGTCACGACGAGGTCCACGGTCCGCCAGTTCTCGTCCCGGACGACCCAGCGCACCGCGCGCAGCACGAGCGTTCCGCCGTACCGGATCTCGTCGACGGAGTCGTCGGTGAGCTGCACCGACCACGCGCCGTGCCGCACCGTCCGCGGGGCCTGCTCATCGTCGAGCCAGGGGTCGGCGGGGGTCACAGGGTGGTCATCCCGCCGTCCACCCGGAACAGGCTGCCGGTGGCGTAGGCCGACTCGTCGGCGGCCAGGTAGACCATGATCCCCTCGACGTCCTCGGGGCGACCCGGCCGGCCGAGCGGGATGCGGGAGACGATCGCCGCCCGGTCCTCCGCGTTGCCGGAGATGGCGGTGACCAGCGGGGTCTCGGTGTATCCGGGGACCACGGTGTTCACCCGGATCCCGTCGGCCGCGTAGGCCGCGGCCACGGTGCGGGCGAGCCCGTGGATGCCGGCCTTGGAACTGCTGTACGCGGTAAACGCGGCACCCTCGCCGTTCAACCCGGTGGGGCTGCCGGTGAGGATGATCGACCCGCCGGGCCGGGACCGGCCGGGTGTCAGCATGGCGCGCACGGCGTGCTTGACGGTCAGGAAGGTGCCGGTGAGATTGACCCCGACCGTGCGGTTCCACACCTCGAGGTCGAGATCGGCGATGGGCGCGTCCTGGCCGAACAGCTGTACCCCGGCGTTGGCCACCACGACGTCGATCTCCAGCCCCCGCTCCGCCGCGGCGGCGTAGCCCGCGGCCACGCTGTCCTCGTCGGAGATGTCGAGCCGGATCGCCACCGCACCGGGGCAGGCCCCGGCGGCCCGTTCGGCCGCCTGCTGGTCCCGGTCGGTGAGCACCACGGTCGCGCCCTCGGCGGCGAACCGCTGCGCGACCCGTTCCCCGATCCCCGATCCGGCCCCGGTGATCAGGGCCGTCCTGCCGGACAGTCGACCGGTCATGTGTCCTCCTCGAGATCCAGCGGGTGCGGGCGGGGTCACGGTAGCCCGCCGGTACTTTTGCCCGATGACCACGGACGAGCACGGCAACGACCCCGGACCGCCGGTCGACCTCTCGATCGGCCCGGACGGGCAGCCTCCCCGGTTCTGCTGGTTCGACCCCCGCAGCGACGAACAGGTGTACGCGGCCACCGCGGACGACCTGCTCGCCGAGTGGATGCCCGGCTACCTGGACCGGGACGAGGCGGGGCGCCTGGACGCCCGGACCCGGCACGCCCTGCACGTGCGACGCGCCCTGGTCGGCAAGCTCGCCGCCGAGGCCACCGACCTGACCGAGGAGCAGCGGCAGGTGCTACTGGCCGAGCCGGACGACATGCCCGACGTCGAGCGCTGGGACGCCCGCGTCCCGCTGGTCCTGCTGGACACCCGGTTCCGCCCGCACACCGACCGGCCCGCCCCGGTGGCCGATGGGGACGGGGACGTCCGGGAGGCGACGGTGCTGTGGCTGCGGGTGTCCGATGCCGAGGCCTACCTGCTGTCCCTGGCCCACGCCGGGGTGATCCGCCTCGACGTGCACGCGTGAGCAGGCCCGGGTGCGCCCCTACGATCCGGGGGCACGCCGGTCCTGCCGTGTCCCACCCGACCGTTCTGGAGACCCGATGCCCGACGACAGGCCGCTGATCATCCTGCGACCGGCACCGCAGGAGCGCGACCGGATCTTCGCGCCGGACACGCTGGCCCGGCTGCACCGGGAGTTCGAGGTGGTGGATCTCGACACCGACCTCTCCGACGCCGCACTCCTGGCCGCACTGCCGCGGGCGTTCGCCGTGGTCGGTCAGCCGGACCTGCCCGCCGACCGATTGGCCGCCGCCCCCGCGCTGCGGGCCATCGTCAACGTGGAGGGCAACTTCTTCCCCAACATCGACTACCCGACTGCCTTCGCGCAGGGGATCCGGGTGCTGGGCTGCGGGAGCGCGTACAGCCAGGCCGTGGCCGAGTACGCACTGGGCCTTGCCCTGGACGCGGCCCGGGGCATCAGCCGGGAGGACCACGCGGCCCGCTCCGGGCGGGAGAAGTACGTCTCGGAGAGCAACGTCGGTGCCATCCTGCTGCGCGGGGCCGATGTCGGCGTGATCGGTTTCGGCAACCTCGGGCGCAGTCTGCACGCGCTGCTCGCCCCGTTCCACACCAACGTCCGCGTGTACGACCCCTGGCTGCCGCCCGCGGTGCTGACCGACGCCGGAGTCCTCCCCTCCTCGCTCGAGGAGACGTTGTCCCGCAGCACGTTCGTCTTCGTCTTCGCCACGGCGACCCCGGAGAGCGCCCACCTGCTGGACGCGGCCAAGCTCGCCCTGCTGCCCGACGGGGCCCGCCTGATCCTGGTCAGCCGGGCCGCGGTGGTCGACTACGACGCCCTGCTGGCCGAGCTCACCGCCGGCCGGATCGTCGCCGGGATCGACGTCTGGCCGGTCGAGCCGATCCCCGCCGACAGCCCGTTCCGCGCCCTGGACACCGTGATCCTCTCCGGGCACCGGGCCGGCGGCATCGAGCAGGCGTTCCACACCATCGGCGAGATGGTCTGCGACGACCTGGAGCTCATGAAGGCCGGCCTGCCACCGGTACGGCTGCAGGCTGCGGCACCGGAGCTGGTCGGCCGGTACCGCAACCGCCCCGTCGGCTGAGACCACCCGCCCCGCCACCGATCCGGAGACGAGAATGCTCAAGGGAATCCCCGCCCTGCTCACCACCGAGGCGCTCACGATGCTGTCCGCGATGGGGCACGGCGACGTGCTCGCCGTGGTCGACCGGAACTACCCGGCCGCAGCCAACCACGCCCGGGTGGCCACCCTGGCCGGCGCCGACGCCCCGACGGCGATCGCGGCCATCGCCGAGCTGCTGCCCGTCGACACCTTCGTGGACCCGTCGGTGTGGGGCATGGTGCCCGATGACGAAGCTGACGCCGTCATCCCCACCCACGGCGAGATCACCCGGATCCTCACCGACGCGGAGGGCCGCGACGTGACCGTGACCCCGCTGGCCCGCACCGCGTTCTACGCCGCGGCCCGGCAGGCCTACGGCGCGATCCTCACCTCGGAGTCGCGGCCGTTCTCCTGCTTCCTCATCACCAAGGGCGTGGTCTTCCCGCCCGCGGACTGAGTACCGTCCGGTGGCCAGTTCCGGGGGGAACAGCGACGATGACGCCATGACCGTGGTCGAGCCGTGACCGCCCCCGACGCTGCCGCCGGGTGGCGATCGAGAACGGTCGACGTCCGCGGCGGCATCGTCGCCGCGCAGGCCCTGGGCGATCCCACCGACCCCGCCCTGCTGCTGCTCGGCGGCGCGACGTGGTCGCGGGACTGGTGGGACGACGCCTTCTGCCAGGCACTCGCCGCCGAGCACCTGCTCGTCCTGCGGTACGACACCCGGGACACCGGGGAGTCGACGCTCTCCCCGCCCGGGGAGCCGGACTACGCCGCGCGGGACCTGGCCGAGGACGCGGTCCACGTCCTCGACGCGTTCGGCATCGCCACCGCCACGATCGCCGGCCTGTCGATGGGCGGCGGGCTGGCCCAGCAGATCGCCGCGGTCCACCGGGACCGGGTGGCCGCGCTGGCCCTGCTGTCCACCAGTCCCGCGGGCGCCGTCGGTGATCTCCCGGGACCGTCGGCGGCGATCCTGGCCACCTTCGACGTCGAACCGCCCGCACCGGACTGGTCGGACGTGGACAGCGTCACGGACTGGGTGATCGAGGCCGAGCGCCCGTACGCCGGTCCCGGGCTGTTCGACGAGGACGGGATGCGCCGCCTCGTCGCGGCCGTGTGGGCCCGCACGCCGTCCATGGCCGGAGCCGCCAACCACTTCCTGGTGGCCGAGTCGGCTCCGTCGGTCGATCTCAGCGCCCTGCGGGGAGTGCCGGCCCTGGTCGTCCACGGCTCGGCCGACCCGCTGTTCCCCCTGGCGCACGGGGAAGCCCTGGCCAGGGCCCTGGACGCCCCGCTGCTCGTCCTGGACGGCGTCGGGCACCAGGCTCCCCCGCCCGCGGTGTGGCCCGAGCTGGTCGCTGCCCTCGCCGCGCTCGCCCACCGCTCGACCCGCTGACCTGCTGCGACGGACGTCGCCGACTCCCCGACCCTCCCGCTTGTTCACACTGATCTCACTACGTGTAGCCGACATTAAGCGCAGAGTTGCTACCGCAGGCCGGCGTGTGAGCCCGGCTCCGGGTCGGCCCGCACGAGCCGCCACCCGGTGCCGCCGCCCCCGCCCGGCCGTCCCGTCCGGCCGGACGAACCCTGTCGGACCACCCAGCCGGACGACCCAGCCGGATGACCACCGCCGGATGACCGCCGCCGCCCCGACCGCAGCTCAGGTCCGCCCACCCCTGCCCTGACGACGAACCGGGAGCGCCCATGAGTCTCCGCCCCACCGCCCTGACCGACCCCCTGCGCAATCGCGGCACCGCCTTCACCCTGGCCGAGCGCGCGGAGCTCGGCCTCACCGGACGGCTGCCGGCCGCGGTGGAGACGCTCGACGAACAGGCGTCCCGCAGCTACGCGCAACTGCAGCGGTACTCCACCGATCTGGAGAAGTACGTCTTCCTGGACTCCCTGCACGATCGCAACGAGGTGCTGTTCTACAAGGTCGTCGCCGAGCACCTCGCCGAACTGCTCCCGGTCGTCTACGACCCCACCGTCGGCGAGGCCATCAAGCTGTGGAGCCGCGACTACCGCCACTCGCGCGCCGTGTACCTGTCCATCGACCGCCCCGAGGACGTGCGCGCCTCGTTCCAGACCCTCGGCCTGGGCCCGGACGACGTCGACCTGCTGGTGGTCTCCGATGCGCAGGAGATCCTCGGCATCGGCGACTGGGGCGTGAACGGCACCGACATCTCCATCGGCAAGCTCGCCGTCTACACCGCCGCCGCCGGCATCGACCCGAACCGGGTGATCGCGGTGAACCTGGACGTCGGGACCGACAACGAGATCCTGCTGAACGATCCCGCCTATCTCGGCAACCGGCACGCCCGCGTGTCCGGTCAGCGGTACGACGACCTGATCCGGACCTACCTGGAGGTCGCCACCGAGCTCTTCCCGAACGCCCTGCTGCACTTCGAGGACTTCGGCCCGAGCAACGCCCGCCGGATCCTGGAGGAGTACCGGGACACCTACCGCATCTTCAACGACGACATGCAGGGCACGGGCGCCATCGTGATGTCCTGCGTCATCTCCGGGCTCAAGATCACCGGGCAGACCTTCGCCGAGCAGCGGCTGCTGGTCTACGGAGCGGGCACCGCCGGCACCGGCATGGCCGATCAGATCCACGCCGCGATGATCCGGTCCGGGGCGACCCCGGACGAGGCGAAGGCGCGGGTGTGGCTGGTCGACGTGGACGGCCTGGTCACCGACGACATGCCCGACCTGCCGAACTACCAGCAGGCCTACGCCCGCCCGGCCGCCGAGGTCGCGGACTGGCCGCGGACCGGCGGGAAGATCGACCTGGTCACCGCCATCCGACAGGTCGCCCCCACGGTGCTCATCGGCACGTCCACCGACCACAACGCCTTCACCCGGGACGTGGTCGAGGCCATGTGCGCCGGGGTCGAACGGCCCATCATCCTGCCGCTGTCCAACCCGACCGAGCGCATCGAGGCCATGCCGGCGGACGTCATCCCCCAGTCGAAGGGCCAGGCCCTGGTGGCCACCGGCATCCCGGTCCCGCCCGTCGAGTACGACGGCGTCCGGTACGTCATCGGGCAGGCCAACAACGCCCTGCTCTACCCCGGCCTGGGGTTGGGCACGATCGTCTCCGGCGCCCGACACGTCACCGACGGGATGCTGCTCGCCGCGGCCGAGGCCGTCGCCGGCCAGGTCGATCCGACTCCCCTGGGCGCCTCCCTGCTGCCCGACGTGGAGAACCTGCGGGCCTCCTCGGCGACGGTGGCCCTGGCCGTCGCGAAGGCCGCCGCCGCCGACGGCGTCGCCACCCGCACCCACGACGACCTGGTCCAGGCCGTGCAGGACGCCATGTGGCAGCCGGTCTACACCCCCCATCCGGCTCAGGCCTGACCCACTCCCTGAACGACCGCCCCGCAACCCAGACCCAGGAGAACCCATGACCACCCACGCCGATCCGCAGACGGCCCCGGCCGCCGCCGCCACCCCGACCGCCGCCAGCCCGACCCTGCGCGACGTCCCGATCGGCCTGAGTGCCACCGGCTCCCGCAGCGAGTTCGACTCCATGGGCACCGTGGAGGTGCCGGCCGACCACTACTGGGGGGCGCAGACCCAGCGGTCGCTGATCCACTTCTCCATCGGCAACGACCACATGCCGGTCGAGGTCTACCGCGCCTACGGCTACGTGAAGAAGGCCGCCGCGATCGTCAACCACGCCGCGGGCCGGCTGCCGGACTGGAAGACCGACGCGATCATCCAGGCCGCCGAGGAGACCATCGCCGGCAAGCTCGACGACAACTTCCCGCTGTTCGTATGGCAGACCGGGTCCGGGACGCAGAGCAACATGAACGTCAACGAGGTGCTGTCCAACCGGGCCATCCAGCTGCTCGGCGGGGAGCTGGGCACCCAGCACCCGGTGGGCCCCAACGACGACGTCAACATGGGGCAGTCCAGCAACGACACCTTCCCCACCGCGATGCACATCGCCGCAATCCTGGAGATCGACGAGAAGCTGCTGCCGCGGGCCACGGCACTGGCCGACGAGCTGGAGCGCAAGGCCATCGGCTGGATGGACGTGGTCAAGATCGGCCGCACCCACCTCGAGGACGCGGTGCCGCTCACCGTCGGCCAGGAGTGGTCCGGCTGGGCCGCGCAGATCCGCGCCTGCATCGACGAGATCGAGCACAGCCGCGGAGGTCTGCTGGAGCTGGCCGCCGGCGGCACCGCCGTCGGCACCGGCCTGAACGCCCCGGAGGGCTTCAGCGAGGACATCGCGCTGACCATCGCCGAGCTGACCGGCCGGAAGTTCGTCACCGCCCCGAACAAGTTCATGGCCCAGGGGTCGCTGGACGCCATGGTGCGGGCCGCCGCCGCGCTGCGCGGTCTGGCCGTGGCCCTGATGAAGATCGCGAACGACATGCGCTGGCTCGCCTCGGGTCCGCGCACCGGGTTCGCCGAACTCCTGCTGCCGCAGAACGAACCGGGCAGCTCGATCATGCCGGGCAAGGTCAACCCGACCCAGTGCGAGGCCATCGTCATGATCGCCATCCAGGTGCTCGGCGACGACGCGGCCATCGCCTTCTCCGGCTCGCAGGGCAACTTCCAGCTCAACGCGATGCGCCCGGTGATCATCAACAACTTCCTGCACTCGGCCCGCATCCTGGGCGACGGGATGGAGAAGTTCCTGAAGTTCTCCGTCAGCGGGACCGAGCTGAACAAGCCCAAGATCTCCAGCTACGTGGGCGAGAGCCTCATGCTGGTCACCGCGCTCAGCCCCGTCATCGGCTACCAGAACGCCGCGCACATCGCGGAGAACGCGCTGGCCGCCGGCCAGACCCTGAAGGAGGCGGCCCTGGCCTCCGGCCACGTCACCGAGCAGCAGTTCGACTCCATCGTCGTCCCGGCCTCGCTCGTCGGGCACGGCGTCCAGGGCGCCTGATGGAGGTGCGGCGCGGTACCGGGCGGGCCGCGCCGCCCTCCGACCCCCCGGTCGCCCCGGTCGATCCGGTCGCTGCGGTCGCTGCGGGGGCCACGAGCCCCGGGGCGGACATCACCGGCACCACGGCGGACACCGGGGCCGATCTGGTGGCCGCGGTGGCGGCCGCCCTGCTGGCCGACGGCGCCGAGACCGACAAGGTCGTCGAGCGGGCCGGACAGATCGCCCGGGCCGCGGGTGGCCGGGTCGAGCTGCGGCTGGACTGGACCACCTGCACCGTGCAGTACACCGATCGGTCCGGCCGGGTCGCCCGCCGGGAGTTCGCCGCCGCCCCCACCACGGTGGGCATGAACCGGGTCATGGCCGTCGATCGGGCGGTCGAGGACTTCGCCGCGGGCCGGCGGACCGCGGCAC
Organism: Nakamurella flavida; assembly: GCF_030811475.1. Taxonomy (NCBI): domain Bacteria; kingdom Bacillati; phylum Actinomycetota; class Actinomycetes; order Nakamurellales; family Nakamurellaceae; genus Nakamurella; species Nakamurella flavida. The sequence goes on along the minus strand of NZ_JAUSQV010000001.1, from coordinate 2,987,449 downwards.
AGACGCTGACCGCCGTCTCCCGCGCCCGTGCCCTGCCGCCGGCCAACACCGCACTGTTCGCCGCGGCCTGCGCGGTCGGGGCGGTCTGCCTGGCGGTGATCTTCGGTGTCGACCACTGGCAGGCCGTCGGCCTCATCGCGGTCGCCGCCGGCGGCGCCGGACTGCTGCGCCGGGCCATCGCCCGGAGGGGCGGGTCGAACTTCACCCAGGTCGGTGCGGCGGCGCTGCTCGCCGGGCTGATCGGCGCGGCCGCGGTGCAGCTCGACCTCAGCTCACCGCTGCGGCTGGCCGCGGTCTGCCCGTGCATGGTCCTGGTCCCCGGCCCGCACCTGCTGAACGGATCGTTCGACCTGGCCCGCCTGCGCATCCCGCTGGGCATCGCCCGGTTGGCCTTCGCCACCCTCACCCTGATCGCGATCGGGGCGGGCCTGCTGGTCGGGCTCACCCTGGGCGGCGCGCAGCTCGTCCTGGAGCCGGCCGGCCGGGACGTGCCGCTGCTGGTCGACGCGGCCGCCGCCGGGGTGGTCGCGGTCTGCTACGGCGTCTTCTACTCCGCGCCGCTGCGCGTCCTGGTGTGGCCGTTCGCCGTGGGGGCGGCGGTGCACGCCCTGCGCTGGGTCGCCCTGACCCACTGGCACCTGCAGTCGGCCGTGGCCGCCGGGCTGGCCTGCCTGGTCGCCGGGCTGATCCTGCTGCCCGTCGTCCGCCGGTACCGCATCCCGTTCTCCGCGATCGGTTTCGCCTCGGTCGTCTCGCTCATGCCGGGCCTGCTGGTGTTCCGGACGCTGGCCGCGCTGGCCATGCTGCAGGACGCCGACGCGGCCGGCGCGCCGGCACTGATCCGGTCGGCCGTCGACGACGCCACCGTGGCCGGGCTGACCGTGCTGGCCATGGCCCTGGGCTTCCTCGTCGCGGTCGCCGTCCACCGCGCGGTGGCCACCCGCCCGGCCCGGCCGGTGACGCCGTGAGCCGGCCCGGCCGGAAGGCGCCCGCACTGCCCCTGTTGCTGAGCATCGTCGCCGGGCTGACCGACGTCACCACCTTCGTACTGCTGGACGGGATGTTCAGCGCCCACATCACCGGCAACCTGGTCGTCCTGGCCGCCGACGTGGCCACCGATCGCCCCGTCCACCTGACCACCCTGTTGGCCGTCCCGTTCTTCGTCGTGGTCGCGGCCGTGGTCACCGCGCTCGTCACCCGCTCCACCCGGCCCCCGGCCCGGTGGGTGTTCGGGCTGGCCACCGCCCAGCTGGTGTTCCTGCTCGCCGCAGGCGTGCTGTCCGTCGCGCTGGGCGCGTCCCGCCACCCCGGCGGTGCCGCCGCCCTCGGGGTCGGCCTGCTGGCCGTCGCGGGGATGGCCGTGCAGAACTCGTTGCTGCACCTGGCCTACAGCTCGACGCCGTCCACCGCGGTGATGACCGGCAACGTCGTCGAGGCGACGATCAGCGGGGTCCGCATCCTGATGGGTCGGTCCACCGGCGCCGCGGACGACCGGGCCGTCTGGCGACGTACCTGGCCCCTCATCGTGGGCTTCCTCGCCGGCTGCCTGTTCGGCGCGCTGGCCTGCCGCACCCTGCACGACCTGGGGTGGGTGCTGCCCGTCCTGGCCGCCCTCGTCGTCGTGGTGCACACCCGGACCCGGGCGGACGAGATCCCCTCCCCCGCCGCGGAGGCCGCGGTCACCCGACGATGACCACCCGCAGGGTCCGGGGGCCGTGCACGCCCTCCACCCGCTGCAGTTCGATGTCACTGGTGGCCGAGGGGCCGGAGATCATCGTCAGCGGTGCGGTGGGGTCGAGCAGGGCGATGGCCTCGGGCACCGTCTGCACCACCTGATCGGCGCGCAGCACGATCACGTGCAGGTCGGGGACCAGGGTGATGGCGCGACGCCCCTGGTCGGGCCCGCCGTCCAGGACGATCGTCCCGGACAGCGCGATCGCCACCCGGGCGCCGGTGACCACCGCATCGATGCCGTCGAGCTGCGCGGCGGTCAGCGGGATCTCGGACAGATCGCCGACCACCTGCCGGCCGTCCTGCTCGCAGGCGGCCAGCACGTCGTCCGGCAGGCCGCGCGGCACCACCACCGAGGCCGCATCGCCCAGGGCACGGGCGACCGCCGCCGTCACCTCCGCCGGGGCGACGACCTGCACCTCGGCGCGGTAGTCGATCAACCGGTCCACCAGCAACTCGATCGCCTCCGGGGACCCGGGCGCCAGGGCACCCCGCCGGTCGTACTCCCGCGGCACCGGCTGCGCGGCGACCGGTCCCGCCGTGGCCAGGGCCGCGCGGATGCGGCCGAGCACGGCCTCCCGACTGCCGGTCATGCCTGCTCCTCCGGATGGGTCTCGCGCCACCAGGCCCGGAACGTCTGCGCCGGCGGGGCCGGCAGGTCACGGGACTGCGTCCACCCGGACAGCGGCGGCGGCAGGGTGCTGATCTTCCGATCCCGACCCGCGACGATCCGGCCCAGCTGCAGACCCTTCTCGGCCGCGGCGAACCGCTTCGGGTCGCTCATCACCCACGACGCGGCCTTCATCGCCGCGTCCCACCCGCCGGGCATCCCGCCGCGCTCGTCGTCCACCGACCGGGCCCGCAGCTCGACCAGCAGCTCCGGAATGTTGATCTTCACCGGGCAGGCGTCGTAGCAGGCCCCGCACAGCGAGGAGGCGTACGGCAGCGAGGCGTTCGGGTCGTCGTGGCCCTGCATGCCGGTCAGTTGCGGGGTGAGCACCGCGCCGATCGGCCCCGGGTACACCGAGCCGTAGGCGTGCCCGCCGGTGCGCTCGTAGACCGGGCAGACGTTCAGGCAGGCCGAGCAGCGGATGCAGTGCAGCGCCGCCCGCCCGACCTCGTCGGCCAGCGCGTTGGTCCGGCCGTTGTCCAGCAGCACCACGTGCAGGTCCTGCGGGCCGTCGCCGGGGGTGACCCCGGACCACAGCGAGGTGTACGGGTTCATCCGCTCCCCGGTGGACGAGCGCGGCAGCAGCTGCAGGAACACCTCGAGATCGGCGAAGGTGGGCAGCAGCTTCTCGATGCCCATCACCGTGATCAGCGTGTCCGGCAGGGTCAGGCACATCCGCCCGTTGCCCTCGGACTCCACCACGCAGAGCGTCCCGGTGTCCGCGATGCCGAAGTTCGCCCCGGACACCGCGACCCGCGCGGAGAGGAACTTGCGGCGCAGGTGCGTGCGCGCGGCCATGGCCAGCTCACGCGGGTCGTCGGTGAGACCCTCGACCACGCCGGTCATCTCGGAGACGAAGATGTCCCGGATCTCGGTGCGGTTGCGGTGGATGGCCGGCACCAGGATGTGCGACGGCTTGTCGTGCCCGAGCTGGACGATGAGCTCGGCCAGGTCGGTCTCCACCGCCGCGATGCCCTGCTCCTCCAGGTACTCGTTGAGCCCGATCTCCTGGGTGGCCATCGACTTGATCTTGATGACCTCGTCGGCCCCGGTCGCCCGGACCAGCTCGGTGACGATCCGGTTGGCCTCGTCGGCGTCGGCGGCCCAGTGCACCGTCCCGCCCCGGGCGGTGAACGCCGCCTCGAACTGCTCCAGCAGCTCCGGCAGCCGGGCCATCACGTCGGCCTTGATCGCCGAGCCGCTGTCCCGCAACGCCTCCCAGTCGGCCAGCTCGCCGACCACGGCGGCGCGCTTGGCCCGGATGGTCGCGGTGGCGTGGGCCAGGTTCGCCCGTAGCTGCGGGTTGGCCAGCTCGCGGCGGGCGGCCTGCGGGAACGACTCCGTCCCCCGCAGCGGGGACTCCGGCGCGTGCGCGTGCCGGCGGAGCGGCACGCCCAGGAAGGTGGTCACGCCGCACCCACCGGCTGCTCGCGGGTGGCTGCGAGGATCTGCGCGAGATGCACGGTGTGCACGCCACTGCCGAGTCGCGACAGGCCCCCACCGATGTGCATCAGGCACGACGCGTCGCCGGCCGAGCAGACGTCCGGCCGGACCTCGAGCACGTTGCCGATCTTGTCGGCCAGCATCGCCGAGGAGGTGTCTGCGTTCTTCAGCGCGAAGGTGCCGCCGAACCCGCAGCACTGCTCGGCCTGCGGTAGTTCGACCAGGTCGATGCCCTCCACCGCGCGCAGCAACTGCATCGGCTTGTCACCGACCCGGAGCATCCGCAGCGAGTGGCACGTCGGGTGGTAGGTGACCCGGTGCGGGTAGTACGCGCCCACGTCGGTCACCCCGAGGACGTCGACCAGCAGCTCCGACAACTCGTAGGTGCGGGACGCCACCGCCACCGCCCGCTCGGTCAGTGCGGTGTCCCCCGCGCGGCGGGCCACCATCGCGTGCTGGTGCCGGACCGACCCGACGCAGGAACCCGACGGCGCCACGGCCACGTCGTAGTCGGCCTCGCTGAACACCTCGACGTGGTGCCGGACGACCGGCAGCGCTTCCTTGAGGTACCCGGTGTTGACGTGCATCTGCCCGCAGCAGGTCTGGCCGGCCGGGAAGACGACCTCGTGCCCGAGCCGGGTCAGCAGGGTGACGGTGGCCCGGACGACGTCCGGGAACAGCGCGTCGCCCAGACAGGTGGCCATGATCGCGATGCGCATCAGCTGCCCGCCAGGTGGAAGACCTCGCGGAGCTCGGTGAAGGCCCGGTCGGGCGCGGCCCCGTCGGTGCCGACGAAGAACTCAGCCATCTCGGCCTGCCACCGCGCGTTGACCGCGGTCGCGTCCATGGCCCGTTGGGCGGCGGCGAGGTCGTCGGTCTCCACGTACCCGACCAGCAGACCGTCCTCGGCCAGGAAGAGGGAGTAGTTGCCCCACCCGGTCTCCCGCAGCGCCTGCTGCATCTCCGGCCAGACCTCGGTGTGCCGGGCGGCGTACTCGTCCAGCCGGTCCGGCCGGACCCGCAGGGTGAAGCAGTGGCGCTGGGACACAGGAACTCCAGGTGCGGTCATCGGCCGATCCCCGCCACGCGGGAGCTCGGGACTCTTCTGGGAGGGTACGTCCGGGTGGTGAGGCCGGTCCGGAGATGCTCGCGCAGCGCCCACCGGTCGCCGGAGAGCACTCCGTGGGTGCGCGCCTGGACCAGCAGGTTCCCCAGGGCGGTGGCCTCCACCGGCCCGGCCACCACCGGGCGGCCGCAGGCGTCGGCGACCAGCTGGCACAGCAGCTCGTTCTGCGAGCCGCCGCCCACCACGTGCACGGTGGTCACGTCGCGGCCGGACAGGGCGGCGGCCCGCTCGATGCCCGCGGCGAACGCGGTGGCCAGGGAATCGAGGATGCAGCGCACCATCGCCGGGATGCCGTCCGGCGCCCGTTCCCCGGCCGACCGGCACGCGTCCGCGATCCGGGCCGGCATGTCCCCGGGCGGCAGGAACACCGGGTCGTCCGGGTCGAACTGCGGCCCCCCGGCGGGGAGCTCGGCCGCCCGGGCCAGCACGTCGGGGAGGCTGACGTCGACGCCCTGCAGACCCCAGGTGCGCAACGACTCGGACAGCAGCCACAGACCCATCACGTTGCGCAGGTAGCGGACGGTGCCGTCGACGCCGCGCTCGTTGGTGAAGTTGGCCGTCCGCCCGGCCTCGGTCAGCACCGGGGCCTCGAGTTCCACCCCGACCAGACCCCAGGTGCCGCAGGAGATGTACCCGAAGTCGGCGTCGGCGGCCGGCACGCCGAGCACCGCGGACGCGGTGTCGTGCGAGCCGACGGTGCTCACCGTCAGCGGCCGGGTCAGGCCGGTCTCCGCCACCACGGCCGGGGTCAGCCCGCCGAGCACGGTGCCCGGCGGCACCACGTCGGGCAGCAAGCCGGCGGGCAGGCCGAGACGGTCGATCAGCGACGTGGACCAGTCGCCGGTGCGGGCGTCCAGCAGACCGGTGGTCGACGCGTTGGTCTGCTCGGCCACCCGGACCCCGGTCAGCCAGTAGCCGAGCAGGTCCGGGATCAGCAGCGCCTGGGTGTCGGGTCGGCCCAGCGACACGTCGGCGGCGAACTGATACAGCGTGGTGAAGGGGAGGAACTGCAGGCCGCTGATCCCGTACAGCTCGGCGAAGTCGACCCGCTCGTGGGTGGCCGCCACGCCGGCGGCGGTGCGAGCGTCCCGGTAGTGGAACGGGTTGCCCGACAGCCGCCCGGAGGCGTCGACCAGGCCGTAGTCCACCGCCCACGAGTCGATCGCCACGCCGGCCAGCTCCGGGGCCCGCCGGGCCGCGGCCCGCAGCCCGACCAGCGCGTCCTGGTACAGACCCAGCACGTCCCAGTACAGGCCGTCCGGCAGGGCGACCGGACCGTTGCGGAACCGGTGCACCTCGGTCAGCTCCAGCACGCCGGGGGTGATCCGGCCCAGCATCACCCGGCCACTGGACGCACCGAGATCCACCGCGGCCAGCGCGATGCCGGTCTCCGCCGTCATCGGAACCCACCGCTCCTCGCGCAGGCGCTCATCGCAGGAAGGCGGCGGCGACGCCCGAGTCGACCGGGATGTGCAGGCCCGTGGTCTGCGACAGGTCGCCGGCGGCCAGCGCGAACACGGCCGCGGCCACGTGCTCGGGCAGCACCTCCTTGCCCAGCAACGTGCGCTTGGCGTAGTAGGTGCCGAGGTCCTCCTCCTTGACCCCGTACACCGCGGCCCGGGAAGCGCCCCATCCGCCGGCGAAGATGCCCGACCCGCGGACCACCCCGTCGGGGTTGATGCCGTTGACCCGGATGCCGTGCGGACCCAGTTCGGCGGCCAACAGCCGCACCTGGTGCGCCTGGTCGGCCTTGGTGGCGGAGTAGGCGATGTTGTTGGGTCCGGCGAACACGGAGTTCTTGCTGGAGATGGTGACGATGTCCCCACCCATGCCCTGCTCGATCATCACGCGGGCGGCCTCCCGGGACACCAGGAAACTCCCCTTGGCCATCACGTCGTGCTGCAGATCCCAGTCCTTGACCGTGGTCTCGAGCAGCGGCTTGGACAGCGACAGACCGGCGTTGTTGACGACGAGGTCGACCCCGCCGAAGGCCAGCGCGGCGGCGGCGAACGCGGCGGCGACACTGTCCTCGTCGGAGACGTCCGAGCGCACGGCGACGGCCACGTCCGGGCCGCCGAGTTCGTCGGCGACGGCCCGCGCGGTGTCCAGGTTGAGATCCGCGATGACCACGCAGCCGCCCTCGGCGGCGACGCGGGTGGCGATGGCCTTGCCGATGCCCGACCCGGCCCCGGTGATCAGGGCGATACGGGTGGCCAGCGGCTTGGGCTTCGGCATCCGCTGCAGCTTGGCCTCCTCGAGCGCCCAGTACTCGATGGCGAACTTCTCGGCCTCGCTGATCGGGGCGTAGGTGGAGACGGACTCGGCGCCGCGCATCACGTTGATGGCGTTGACGTAGAACTCGCCGGCCACCCGGGCGGTCTGCTTGTCCTTGCCGAACGAGAACATGCCGACCCCGGGGACGAGCACGATCGCCGGGTCGGCCCCCCGCAGCGGCGGGGAGTCCGGTGTCGCGTTCCGGTCGTAGTAGCCCTGGTAGTCCGCGCGGTAGGCGGCATGCAGCGCTGGTAACGCCGCCAGGGTGTCTTCCACCGTGGCGGTGGCCGGGAGGTCGACGACCATCGGCTTGACCTTGGTGCGCAGGAAGTGGTCGGGGCACGAGGTGCCGAGACCGGCCAGTGCAGCCAGCTTCTCGGAGGACAGGAAGTCCAGGACCTCGGGGCTGTCGGTGTAGTGGCCGACCTGCGGCTTGTCGGTGGAGGCCAGTCCGCGGACGGTCGGGAACAGTGCCGCCGCCCTGGCGTGCCGCTCGTCGGCGGGCAGGGCCTCGTAGCCGGGGACGACAGCCCCGAACGGCTGGTCGGACCCGTTCGCGGCCAGGAACTCCTCGGCCGTGCGGATGATCTCCAGGCTGTTCGCCTCGGCCCGCTCGGAGGTGTCCCCCCAGGCGGTGATGCCGTGGCCGCCGAGGATGCAGCCGATGGCCTGCGGATTGGCCGCCGCGATCGCCGCGATGTCCAGACCCAACTGGAAGCCGGGCCGTCGCCACGGCACCCACACCACCCGGTCGCCGAAGCATTGCTTCGTCAGCTCGGGGCCGTCGGCGGCGGTGGCCAGCGCGATGCCGGAGTCGGGGTGCAGGTGGTCCACGTGGGCCGCGTCGACCAGCCCGTGCATGGCCGTGTCGATGGACGGCGCCGCCCCTCCCTTGCCGTGCAGGCAGTAGTCGAACGCGGCGACCATCTCGTCCTCGCGGTCCACCCCGGCGTACACGCCGGTCAGCGCGCGGAGCCGGTCGAGCCGCAACACGGCCAGGCCGGCCGGCTGCAGGGTGCCCAGATCACCACCGGAACCCTTGACCCACACCAGCTCCACCGGCTCCCCGGTGACCGGGTCGGCGCCGGTGCCCTTGGCGGAGGTGTTGCCACCGGCGTAGTTGGTGTTGCGGGGATCGCTGCCGAGACGGTTCGACCGGGCGATCAGATCGGTCACGGCGGTGTCGTTCACCGCGATGTCGGGAACGGGGGAGTCGCTCACGGGGTTGCTCCTGGAGTCCGGGGCTGGCTGACGGGCTGAGGGATGGGGACGGCCGGTCGGATCAGGCGCCCCAGCTCGCCTGGGTACCGCCGACGCGGTCGGCGGCGGCCTTCGCCGCGTAGCCGGACTCGGCGAAGGCGCGCAGCGGATCCCGCGGCAGCCCGCGGGCCTCGCGGCGGTCGGCGAGCAGCCCGCGCACGTCGGTCTCGTAGGCGTCCATCACCACGCCGTGCGCACCGAGCACGTCGCCCTGCGCGCGGGCCGCGGCCAGCGCGTCCTGGTCGACCAGCAGCGCCTTGGCCGTGGCCGCCTGCACGTTCATCACCGAGCGGATCTGCCCGGGGATCTTCTCCTCGATGTTGTGGCACTGGTCGAGCATGAAGTTCACCCCCGAGGTCGGCAGGTGGGCGCCCTGGGCGACGATCTCGGTCATGATCCGGAACAGCTGGAACGGATCGGCCGAGCCGACGATGAGGTCGTCGTCGGCGTAGTTCCGCGAGTTGAAGTCGAACGCGCCCAGGCGGTTCTGTCGCAGCAGCTGCATGACGATGAACTCGATGTTGGTGGACGGAGCGTGGTGGCCGGTGTCCAGGATGACCTTGGCCCGCTCCCCCAGCGCCATGCAGTGCAGCAGGGACGTGCCCCAGTCGGGCAGGTCCATCGTGTAGAAGTACGGCTCGAAGATCTTGTACTCCAGCAGCAACCGCTGGTCGTCGTCCATGGCCGCGTAGATCTGGGCGAGGGAGTCGGCGAGCCGGTCCTGCCGGTCGCGCAGCGAGTCCTGCCCGGGGTAGTTGGTGCCGTCCGGCAACCAGATCTTCAGGTCCTTGCTGCCGGTGGCCCGCATGACGTCCAGGCACTCGCTGTGGTGCGCGATCGCCTTGTCCCGGATGCGGGGATCCGAGTTGGCCAGCGAACCCAGTCGGTAGTCGTCGTCCTGGAAAAGGTTCGAGTTGACCGACCCGATGGCGACCCCCTGCTCCTTCGCGAATGCGGTGAGCGCGGCGAAGTCGTCGACCTTGTCCCACGGGATGTGGATGGACACCCGCGGCGCCAGCCCCGTCATGGCGTGCACCTGGGCCGCGTCGGCGATCTTCTCGTACGGGTCGCGGGGGGTGCCCGGCGTGGTGAACACCTTGAACCGGGTGCCGGAATTGCCGTACGCCCAGCTCGGCACCTCGATGCCGAAGTCGTCGAGGGCGTCCAGCGGGTCCCGGCCGGTGGCCGGGGTGGGTGCGGGGGTGGTCATGGGAGTCCTCCGGGGAAACAGTGATCGAGGCTGGGCGGGCGGGTGGCACGGAGCGCTACTTGGAGCCGCCGTACCGCCGGTTGGTCAGCCCGTTGAGCAGGGCGGCGAAGACGAGCACGGTGCCCAGCGCGAGCAGCTGGTACTGCGAGCCCTCGTTGCCGACGAAGGCGAGCAGGATGCCGGCGTTGAGCCACACGATGAGCAGGGTGGCCAGCACGACGCCGGCGACCCGGCCGATGCCGCCGGTGATGGCGACCCCACCGAGCACGGCGATGGTGATGGCGGGCAGGGCCATGCCGCTGCCGGACACGCCCGCGTCGGGGCGGGCCGAGGCGAACTGGGCCACGGTGACCACGGCGACCAGACCGGAGATGACCCCGGCGTAGACGTACGCCTTGAACCGGGTGTCACGCACCGGCAGCGCGCTCCACCGGCCCGCCACGTCGTTGGTGCCGATCGCGTACAGGCGGCGGCCATAGGTGGTGCGCGCCAGCAGCAACCACACCGCGATGGCGGTGGGGATGAGGAACGTGAAGATGCCCAGCGGCACGTTCGGCAGGTTGCCGCCGATCACCGGCAGCTCCACCGAGCGGCTGATGGAGAACAGCTCCTGGATGGGCTGGGTGCTGATCGGCCGCTGGTTGTTGATCACGATGGCGAGGGACTTGAACGCATAGAACGTGGCCAGGGTGGCGATCAGGGCCGGGAAGCCGATGTAGGCGACCAGGAATCCGTTGAGCGCACCGCACAACCCACCGAACACGGCGGTGAGCAGGATCGCCGACCACAGCGGCCAGCCCCACTGGCCGTAGGCGAACCCGAACACCATGCCGGCCAACGACACGATGGCGCCGACCGAGAGGTCGATCCCGCCGCGACCGGACAGGATGACCAGCAGCTCGGCCAGCCCGAGCAGGGCCAGCGGGACCGCGTTGATCAGGCTGGAGGACAGGTAGTCGGCGTCGTACGGGGCGGTCAGGTAGTCACCCGCGTCCATGATCGTGAACACCACGACCACCACGACGATGAGCACGGCGAGCAGGACGACGCGCTGGGTCAACAGGGCCCGCACGACCCGGGCGACGAGGGACTCCCCGCCGCCGGTCGGGGCGGGGCGGTCCACGGGCGGGACGCCGGTGGGGGCGGACGGTGTCGTGGTGCTCACTTGGCTCTCCTTGCCCGTTCGCGGATCAGGTCGGCGCCGACGGCCACGATGATGAAGATGCCGACGAACAGGTCGGACAGCTGCGAGTTCCACCCGAGCTGGGTGACCCCGGAGGTCACGGTCTGCACGAGCAGCGCGCCCAGCAGGGTGCCGAGCACCGAGCCGCGGCCGCCCATGATCGAGGTGCCGCCGATGACCACCGCGGCGATGACGGCGAGTTCCTTTCCGCTGCCGACGGTCTGGTCGAGGGTGGACGTACCCTGCGCGATGACGAAGCACGACCCGAGGCCGACCAGCACCCCGGTGATGACGTAGGCCAGCAGCACCCGTCGCTGGACGCGGACGCCGGCCAGCCGGGCCGCGTGGGCGTCCCCGCCGATGGCGTAGAAGTGCCGCCCACCGGCTGTGTGCCGCAGGTACCACCACGCCGCGGCCGCGATGACCACCGTGATGAGGAAGGCGTGCGGCAGCCCGAACGTGCGGCCGGCCACGCCGCGCCCGAAGACGTCGAAGGTCTGCGGGATGCCGTTGACGGTGCGGGAGCCGAAGACCGTCAGGCCCAGCCACTGGAACAGGTTGGCGGTGCCGAACGTGATGATGATGGCGTGCACCCGCCCGTAGGCGATGAGCAGGCCGTTCACGAGCCCGAGCAGGGCGCCGACGACCATCGAGACCAGCACGGCCGGCACCAACGAGAGTCCGGAGTCCACCAGGAGTTTCGCGGTGATCACCGAGCACACCATGATGGCGCCGCCGACGGAGACGTCGATGCCGCCGGTGATGATGATGATCGTCATGCCGATGCCGATGAGGGCGACCGGGGCGGTGGCCACCAGCAGCGGCTGCAGCGAGCCGGCGGTGAAGAACGCCGGGGTGGCGAAGGCGAGCACGACCCACAGCACGGCGATGACGCCGATGAGGACGAGCTCCTGGCCGGAGACCGGCGACGGCAGGATCCGCCGGGACCGGGCCGGCCCGGGTGCGTCCGCCGGGGGCCGGGCCCCGGGGCGGTCGAGGGTGGTGCTCATACGACCTGTCCTTCCTGCTCCGCGTCGTGCGTGCTGTCGCCGGCAGAGGTGGTCATGTCACCGGCGGCGGCGGCCAGCACGTCGACCTGGGTGGCCTCGGGGCCGAACTCCACGGTGGTGGTGCCGCCCCGGACGACCTGCAGGCGGTCGGAGATGCGCAGCGCCTCCGGCAGGTCGGAGGTGACGACGAGGATCGCGGAACCCTGTTCGGCGAGCTCGGTGATGATGCGGTGGATCTCCTCCTTGGCGCCGACGTCCACCCCCTGGGTGGGTTCGGCGAGGACGAGGACGTCGGGGCGCTGGACGAGTTGCCGGGCCAGCACCACCTTCTGGGCGTTGCCGCCGGACATTGCGCCGATGGCCTGCCGCTCGTTCGGGGTCTTCACCGAGAGCCGGCGGATCATGTCCTGCGCGACCGACTTCTCCTTGGCCCGGTCCATCCAGGTGCCGAACCTCGACAGCAGCGGCAGGTGCCCGGCGGAGATGTTGAAGGCGATGGACTGGAAGGTGAACATCCCCTCGAGCTTGCGGTTCGCCGGCAGCAGGGCGATGCCCAGCTCCTGTGCCTCCTGGGCGCTGCGCGGCGCCACGGGCTTGCCGTTCAACAGGATCTGCCCGGCGGTGGCCCGGTCCATGCCGTAGATGCAGCTCGCTATCTCCGACACACCCGAGCCGACCAGCCCGTACAGACCGACGATCTCGCCCCGCCGGACCTGCACGTCCACGTCGTGGAACTTGCCGGTGCGCCCCAGGCCGGACAGCGTCAGCACCGGATCACCCTGGGGCACGACGCGCTCGGGCCGTTCGTCGGACAGGATCCCGCCGACCATCAGCTCGGCGATCTGCCGGACGGAGAGCTCGTCGATCGGGTAGGTCCCGATGGTCGCGCCGTCGCGCATGACGGTGACCTGCTGGGCGATGCGGAACAACTCGTCCAGCCGGTGGGAGATGTAGATGACCGAGACCCCGGACGCGGTGAGCCGGCGGACCACGCCGAAGAGCACGTCGATCTCGGCGTCGGTGAGGATGGCCGACGGCTCGTCCAGGATGAGCACCTTGGCGTTGCCGGCCAGCGCCTTGGCGATGGAGACCTGCTGCTGCTCGGCGATGGACAGCGTGCCGACGGGGACGGTGGCGTACCGACCGGGCAGCCCGAGCAGCTCCAGCAGCTCGACGACCTTGGCGTTCTGCGCGGCCCAGTCGACCCGCAGGCCGCGCCGCATCTCGCGGCCGGTGAAGATGTTCTCCGAGACGGTGAGCTCGGCGAACAGCTGCGGCTCCTGGTAGACGGTCGCGATGCCCAGGGCCATCGCGTCGGTGGTCGAGGAGATCGACACCTCGGCACCCTCGAACTCGATGCGCCCGGTGTCGGCGGCCTCCACCCCGGAGATGATCTTGATCATGGTGGACTTGCCGGCGCCGTTCTCGCCGACCAGGGCGTGCACCTGCCCGGAGGCGACGGTCAGGTCGGCGTTGCGGATGGCCCGGACGGCGCCGAACCGCTTGGAGATGCCGGTCAGCCGCAGCCGGGCCAGCCCGCTGTCGGGGGTGACCGCGGTGTCGGCAGCGGTGTTCACGGGGGTGCTCACCGGCACGGCCGGGCGGAGTCGGCCGGGGCGGGGAGCCGGGTGCGGCTCCGTCCACCGGTGACGGGGGTGCAGGTCATGCCTCGGGCTCCGTTCGCCTCGACGTGCGCGTGGATCTGTGACGGGATGCAGCAGGGTGCGGGGGCGGCGGCCCGGGTCGGGTGACCCGGGCCGCCGGGTGGGACTCGACGTGCCGAACCGGGGGCTCGGTGGTCGGGGGTGACCGGTCGGGGATGACCGGTCGGGGATGACTCAGTAGTCGAAGTCGTCCACGTTGTCCTTGGTGATGGCCAGGGCCGGGCCGAGCAGCAGCGTCTTGGTCGCCTCGTCGTAGGCCACGTCGGGCAGATCGGCGTTGACGTCGTTGGTGGCGGCGAAGGGCTTGTCCTCCGCGAGCTGAGCGCCGGCCCAGGCGGTCAGGTAGCCCAGGTTCTCCACGTTCCACAGGATGGACGCGGACGACGAGCCGTCGGCCAGGTACGGCTTCATGGACTGCGGGGTACCCAGGCCGACGGTGAAGACGCTGCCGATCTTGCCGGCGTCCCGGACCGCCTGCGCCACACCGGGTGCCGAGGAGGTGCACTCGCCGACGAGGCCGGTGAGATCGGGGTGGGCGTTCATCAGGTCGGTCGCCATGCTGGCCGCCTTGTTCTGGTCCTCACCGGCATAGACGGTGTCCACGATCTCGGCGTCGGGGTACTTCGAGGCGGTGTAGGCCTTCTGCACCTCGATCCAGGAGTTCAGGTTCTCCGCGGTCTGGCCGCAGGACACGATGGCGTACTTGCCCTTTCCGCCCATCGCCGTCATCAGTGCGTCGGTGAGGCCCTCGCCGATGCCGTCGACGGAGGCCTGGTTGACGAAGGCCTCGCGGACGGAGCTCGGGGCGTCGGTGTCGGCGGTGGCGACGTGGATCCCGGCGTCCTTGGCCTGCTGCAGCAGCGGGGCCATCGAGTCGGGGTCGTTCGGCGCCACGATGAGCGTGTCGACCTTCTGCTGGATGAAGGACCGGACGATGTCGGCCTGGGCGGCGGCATCGGCCTGCGTCGGGCCCTGGTACAGCCAGGTGACGTTGCCCAGCGCCTCGGCGGCGGCCTGGCCACCGGTGTTCATCGCCTCGAAGTACGGCACACCCTGCAGCTTGGGCACGAAGGCGACGGTGACCTTGTCGCCGGACGCCGGCGCACTGCCCGAGGCGGCGGAGGTCGCGGCCGACGACGCCGCGGGAGCGGCGGCCGGCGCGTCGTTCTTCTTCGTGCAGGCGGACAGCACCAGGGTCGCCGCGAGACCGAGGGAGAGGACCGCGGTGGTCCTGCGGAGAGCGGACATGGATCACTCCAGGGGTTGGCGCGGCCGTTGCCGGACGCGGTCGATGGCCGCCCCGGGGTCGGGGCGGTGCGTGCTGGGGAGACCGCCGGTCGAGATGACCGGCGGGCGTGGGGATCTCGGGCCGCCCGGGGGCGGATGGAGCGGGGAACTGCGGGGAACTGCGGATGGGCCGGTGGAGCGGTCGGGCGGTCGGGGTGCGCTCAGCCCGTCCCGGTGGGCGACGCCCGGGAACGCCGGCGGCGCCGCGCCGGCTCCCGCGCGCCGGAGGTGGGCAGGGGGGTGACCGTGGCCGCGGTGTCCGCGGCGCTGGTCGCGGCGGCGGCGCTCGGGACGGTGGTGATCGGGACGTCCAGTGCCGCCCATTCGGCGACGGCGGCGGGATCGGCCCCGGTGTCGGTGTACATGCCGGTGATGTCGGCCGGGGGGACGAAGGAGTGGAAGCCGAACCCGTCGATCTTCGACGAGTCGAACAGGGCGTACACCCGGTCGCAGGCCGCCGCCATGAACTTCTTCGTCTGCGCCTCCTCGGCCGAGACGTCCAGCAGGCCCAGGGTTGTCGAGATGCCGACCACCCCGAAGAAGCCGGCGCTGATCCGACCCCGGCCGGCCAGCACGTCACCGATCGGCCCGACCACGCTCCCGGCGGACCGGCGCACCACGCCGCCGGGCATGAGCACCACGGCGGACGAGTGCTCCATGAAGAGCAGGGCGTGCCGCAACCCGTTGGTGATCACCACCAGGTTGCGCCGGCCGAGCACCTCCTGGGCGAGGTAGAACGACGAGGTCGAGGAATCGAGCGCGATGACGTCGCCGTCCCGGACGAGGCGGGCGGCGGCGACGGCCACCGCCTGCTTGCTGTCCTGGGAGTACCGCAACCGCATCTCGAACGCGCCCTCGTCACCGGCCGGTGCACTGACCGCCCCGCCGCGCACCCGCCGGACCAGACTGCGGTCCTCGAGAGCGGACAGGTCCTTGCGAATCGTGACGGCGGAGACGCCGAACCGGACGGCGAGATCCTGGACGGTCACATGGCCGGTGGTCTTGAGGTCCATCAGAATGCTCTGCTCGCGGGCGAACTCGTCCACCGATGACACCGACACCACCTCCTCGTGGGATCCGTCCGACCCCACTGTGGGCCAGCTCTCAACGCGCTTTCGAAAGCTAACGGGCGCCTGCCGGTGCGTCAACGAAGTCCAGGGAAACGAAAGTGCCGCGCTTGCGATGAACGGACGCGTGGTTTCGGCGGCGTGATCTGCCCGAGATGTACCGCTGGCCGACCGGGTTTCGCGAACCCGGCGCGCCCGTCCGCCCGCCGCTTCCGGTCGGCCCGCCGGCCGCCTACCGTCCAGGGGTCGAGAGCGGAGGAGGTGTGCGCATGCGACGTCCGGTCCGGGCCGCGGTGTCGACCCTGTCCGCCCTGCTGGCCCTGGTCGCGCTGGTGCTGCTGGCGCCGCTGCTGCCCGCCGACCCGACCACCGGGTCCGAGCACGCGGTCCGCTGGGTGTGGGGCGCCCTGCTGCTGGGCGTGGCCGGCTGGGGTTTGGTTCTGATGTACCGCAACGGCACGTCCCGCCGGCCCGGTTCCCGCGGTTCGGCCCCGGCGCGCGACGAGGACTGACGGGCCGGCGGGAGACGCCGCGGGGGCCACCGGTTCCCGCGGTTAGGCTGGCGCCATGCCCCGACGATCGTCCGGCGCGGTCCGCCGCGAGCGGACACCGCCCTCGTCGGGATCCACGCCCCTGGGCGGCGGGGAACGCCACCAGGAAACCGCCGAGGGCACGTTCGTGGTCCGCAGCATGTCCGGCTCCGCCGCCGTGAAGACCTACCGCTGTCCGGGCTGCGACCACGAGGTGCTGGCCGGCGTGGCGCATGTCGTGGTCTGGCCCGCGGACGGCGACGGATCCGACCGGCGGCACTGGCACAGCTCGTGCTGGCAGCGACGGTCCACCCGGGGCGGACCGGGGCGGCTGCCCTGGACCGGTCTCTGACCTGTCGACCCGGAGCCCTCGGCATCACCGCCAGGAGTGCCCGGCCCACCAGCCCAGCGCGGCCATCCCCACCCCGCCGACCACACTGGCCGCCACGTTGACCGCGGCGAGCCGGCGTCGCCCGTCCCCGGACATCCGCATCACCTCGTAGCCGAACGTCGAGTAGGTGCTGAGTGCACCGCAGAAGCCGGTGCCGATCAGGGCCGTGACCTCCGCCGAGAAGTGGGTGGCGGCGCCGACCCCGAACCCGAGGATCAGCGACGCCACGAGGTTGACCGTGAGCGTGCCCCAGGGGAAGCCGGTGCGGTGCCGGGACTGCACGAGCTGATCGGTGAGATAGCGGGCCGGGGCACCGACCAGGGCACCGAGGGCGACCATCAGGGCGATCACGCGTGCCCCGCCGTCGCGGCCCGCCGGGCGATCCGGCGCCGGAGCAGGAGCCGGGTCACCCGGGTCGCCGCCCACACGGCCAGCGCGCCGAACGCCAGCGACAGCCCGACGAAGGCGAGGGCGGCACCCGGGCGATCGGCGCGCAACAGGTCCTGGGTGTCCATCGCGAAGGTGGAGAACGTGGTGTAGCCACCCAACACCCCGACCCCCAGGAACGGGCGGGCCAGCCGGTGCGGGGTGACCGCCTCGAGCAGGACGACCATGAGCGCACCGATGAGCAGGCATCCGGTGACGTTGACGACCAGCGTCGACCAGGCGAACGCACCCGGCTGGTGCGGCATGAGCAGAGCGACGCCGTACCGGGACTCGGCCCCGATCACTCCGCCCAGGGCGATGGCCGCCAGCACGGCCCCCTCCGACCGGCGGGACCCGGCCGGACCGACATCACCGGGTCGGAAGTCCGAGCCGACCACGTCCTCGGACGCCACCGACCCTCCTGTCCCGTCCCGCAGTTCCCTGCCGGATCACGCACGGACCGATCTCGCCCGCCGGTGGTGGGAGACCACCCGGGGGACCGGACGGGACCAGTGTGGCCGCACGACGATGTCGACCCGGTGAGCCGCGACGCTCAACCGGCGAGTTCCTTCTCCAACGGGGTCCGGAAACGCGGGACGATCCGCACCCCGTCCATCCACCCGGTGAGGGCCTCGGCCCGGTCGGCGATGCGCGCCGCGGTCTCGGCCCCGACGTCCTCCAGCAGGGAGAACACCACGGCTCCGTCCGGTCGCTGGGCCCAGCCGCCCACGATGCGGCCGTCCGCCCACACCGTCGGCCCGACGTTGCCCATGGTGTCGAACAGGGCGGCCTTGTGCCCGCCCAGGTAGAAGTCCCGCTGCGACCAGCCCATCGGAGTGGCGTCCAGGGCCGGGAGCAGCGCCACCCAGGGCTCCGGCGGCGGCACCGGATCGACGTCCTGCGCCAGCACCAGGGCGGGGCCGGTGGCGACCTCGACCTCCACCGGCTGCAACCGGGCCAGCGCCGCCTTCACCGTCCGGCCCGCCCAACCCGTCCACCAGGCGATGTCGGTCGCCGTGGCCGGGCCGAACGCGGCGAGGTAGCGGCGGACCAGCTCGACCTGGGCGTCGGCGGTGTCGAGCACGGCACGGTGCGGCGACTCCGGGCCGTGGTCGGCGAACCAGGTCTCGGCCGGCCACCACACGTACTGGCTGCTGACCCAGGTACCGGCGGGTCGGCCGCGGACGATCAGCCCCCGGGTGGAGAGCAGCAGGAGCACCCAGGTGGTGATGCTGGACTGCCCGCCGTACTTCTTGCCGGGCGGCGCGGGGAAGGCGAACCGCAACTCCGGGACGTCGGTGGACAGCTGTGCGGCGGTCGCCGACCCGCGGGCCCGCAGCGCCGCGAGGGTGGCCTCCTCGACCTGCCGGAGCCAGGCTCCGTCACCCCCGCCCGCCTCGGCGATCAGCTTCTCGTAGCGGGTCCGCTGGACGACGGCCACGGCCTCCGTCGCCGCGGCCTGCATCACCGGGACCAGATCCAACGGGGCGATGAACATCGTCCGGCGGATGCCGAGCATGCGCAGCAGCACCCGGTCGTCGTACAACGCCCGGGCCGTGTGCGCGGTGGGGCCCAGGCCCGTCCGGGCGGCGGCGGCCACGTACACCCCGGCCGGATCGGTGGCGTGCAGGGCGACCACCGCGCGAGCCGCCGCCACCGGGTCGGCCACCGGCCGGGCGAGGGCATGGCGCGCACCCAGGCGAGCCCGCCGCTCGGCGTCGTCGATGTACCGCACCCCGGCAGCCGCTCCCGTCACGGCACAGTGGTACCACCGGCGCCCGACAGCGGGTCCGGTCGGGACGCGGTTCGCGGCCCGCCCCGGCGCGGCTGTGACAGCCTGCAGGAGTGCCCTCCCTCCCGTCAGGACCGACCACCGAGCCGACCGCCCACCCGACCTCGCGTCCGACGGACGACCTGACCGACGTCCTGACCGAGGTGGCCCGGCGGGCCCGGCCGAACGCGCGGGACGGGGACACCGACGGCAACGAGGAGAACAGCGAACCCGGCCGGTTCGCCGTCGCCCTGTGCGAGCTCGACGGCACCGAGCACGTCACCGGGGACGCCGATGTCGGCTTCCCGGTCCAGAGCGTGGTCAAGGTGTTCGCACTGACCGCGGCCCTGCGGCTGGTCGGCGAGAACGTCTTCACCCGGGTCGGCCGGGAACCCTCGGGAGATCCGTTCGACAGCCTGATCCAGCTCGAGCGCGAGCACGGCATCCCGCGCAACCCGTTCATCAACGCCGGCGCGGTCGTCGTCTGCGACATCCTGGTCCAGGCCACCGGATCGGCCGGAGCGGCGGTGGCCGCGGTCACCGACCTGCTGGCCGACCTCGTCGGCGAGCGGCTCGAGCCGGATGCCGACGTGCTGGCCGAGGAACGCGCCGGGGCCGAGCTGAACATCGCCATGGGCTGGCTCGTCCGGTCGTTCGGCAACGTCACCCACCCGGTGGACGAGGTGGTCGACGCCTACGTCCAGCTGTGCGCGCTGACCGTCACCACCCGCGGCCTGGCCCGGGCGGCGCGGTTCCTGGCCAACGACGGGGTCGACCCGCGGACCGGTGGACGGATCCTGACCGAGCCGTTGGCCCGGCGGGTCAACGCACTCATGCTGACCTGCGGCACCTACGACGCGGCCGGTCAATTCGCCTACGACGTGGGCTTCCCCTGCAAGAGCGGGGTGGCCGGCGCCGTGATGGGTGACGTCCCGGGTCGGTACGGGGTCTGCGCCTGGTCGCCGCCGTTGGACGAGGCCGGCAACTCCGAGGCCGGCCGCGTGGCGCTGCACCTGCTCAGCGAGCGCCTGGACCTGTCCCTGCTGTAGCGCCCGCGCGGCCACCGGCGGGCCCTGGATACCGTGTCGCCCATGCAGACCCAGCTGCGTCACAACCCGTCGTTCACCGTCGCCCGCGCCTTCCTCGGCCCGCGCGAGCAGATCCGCATGGAGGGCGGCGCCATGATGGCGCACAGCCAGGGGGTGACCCTGGAGGCGCGGGCCGAGGGCGGCGTGCTCGCCGGGCTCAAGCGCTCGGTGCTGGCCGGGGAGTCGTTCTTCGTCACCACGTACACGGCGCCGGCCGACGGCGGCTGGATCGACATGGCCGGGGTGCTGCCCGGAGACATCGCCGTCATCGACATCGCCCCGGGCCGGCCGTACTTCCTGGCCAAGGGCAACTGGATCGCCAACGCCGCAGCGGTGCAGATCGACACCCAGTTCGGCGGCATGGCCAACCTGTTCGGCGGGGAGGGCGGCTTCGGGGTCCGCGCCTCGGGCAGCGGCCAGGCCGTGGTCAGCGTCTACGGCGCCATCGACGTGTTCGACCTGCAGCCCGGCCAGGTCGTCACCATCGACACCGGTCACGTCGTCGCCTACGAGCTCGACATGCGTTTCGAGATGCGCCGGGCCGGCAGCGGGATGCTGAACTCCATGAAGAGCGGCGAGGGCTTCGTCTTCGACTTCACCGGCCCCGGCCGGGTTCTGCTGCAGACGCGCAACCCCTCGGCGTTCGCCCAGTGGGCCGGATCGGTGGCGCCGGGCAACAACCCGAAGGGCGGGCTGGGCGGGATGTTCGGGCGGTGAGACGGCCCGACACGCGGCACGGGTGAGCTTGTCGGCCTCCCGGTCGTCCCGGCGACCGCACCCGGGGCGGGGTGACCGTGGCTCGCATCCGCCGACGGAAGATGGTCTTCATCGACGTCTGGCCCGATCACGACATCTCGTCGGCGGCCAGGACGTTCGCCGCGCAGAGTTCGCCGGTGTTCGAGCTCTACATCCGCGGCCTGCACGCCGGCGAGAAGAGAATCGCTGCGACCACCTCCTGGTGCCGCTTCGTCCTGACCGATCAACCCGTGGCGCATCGCCACCACACCCTTCTCGGGCCCGATTTCGCCGTCATCACCGAAGAACCGCCCGACAGCTTCGGGCTCAGTGACGGCGGATGGGCCCGCTTCGACCCCGCCCTGATCGCGCTGCCGCCCGCGGATCGCGGTCCGGCCTACCTCGACTGGTTGCACCAACGGATGGTGCGCCTGGCGGAGCTGCGCGGCTGGGACCGACGGCCACTGGAAGACGCCCGGCAGTACTGCCTGGACCGGAGTGTCGAGGCCCGGTTCGACGGTCCCCGCCGTCAGAGCCCCGACCGCCGGCACACTGCCGCCCTGAGCCTGCACATCGACCCCGACGGCCTGCGCCACGTGGCCCTCACCGTCCGGAACAGAGCACGGGAGGTCATCACGGCGCGGACCACGACCGCCCGCCCCTTCTTCTGCGACTTCCATGACTGGCGATCCGTCCAGCGACAGGTGCGCTGGCTGTCACCGACGATGTTGAGCGTCGGCGACGAGTACTCCCTCCCCTACCTCGCCCCGCTCGCTCGGGTGGACATCACCGAACCCGGCGTGGGCTGAGCGGCCCTGGCCTCAGGACTTCTCGTCGGAGTACTTGTTCTCGATGAACCGCGGCGCCAGCGTCTCCATCTGATCGAGCACCAGTTTGATGGCCTCGGGCCGCTTGTCCGGCGGATACCCGTGCTTGGCCAGAAGTCGCTTGATCGACGAGCGCAGCTTGGCCTTGACATCGTCTCGGTAGGCCCAATCGGTGCGGATGTCCCGCTGCATCACAGTCACCAACTCGCGGGCGATGTCGGCGAGGACCCCCTCGCCCTGGACCTGGACCGCGGACTCGTTCTCGGCCACGGCGTCGTAGAAGGCCAGCTCGTCGTCGCTGAGCGGTGGCGCAAACTGCTCTCCGCGCTTGGGCTCTGCAACCGCCTCGCGGGCCAGCGAGATCAGCTCGGCGATCACCTCGGCGGACGTCAATTGCTGGTTGGTGTACCTGCGCATCAGCTCGGCCACCCGCTCGGCGAACGCGCGCTGTCGGATGGCGTTCGTCCGGGTCGCTTCTTGCGATTCCTTGGCCACCAGGTTGCGGAGGGCCTCGATCGCCAACTGCGGGTTCGTTGCCTTGCTGGCCTGATCTGCGAACGTGGGTGTCAGGTCGGAGAGGGACGGGCGGGGCATCCCGGCCGCCTGGCCGCCTGGCCGCCAGCTCAACCCGCCCGCACCGGGGACCGCCGCGGCCACAGGGTGGAGCTGATGGCCCACAGGAGCTCCACGCCGAGGATGACGCCGAGCAGCGGCAGCGAGCCGGTCAGCTCGGCGGTGCGGGAGGGGTCGTCGACCCAGGCCGTGAGCCCGAGCAGCACTCCGCCGGCGATGGCCACCGCCAGTGCCGTCCGTCCGACATCGGCCCAGCACAGTCGCGTGTAGGCGCTCCCCGTCGCCCGCACCGGGGCCGGGCCGTTCGCGAAACGGTGGGCGAACCGGGCGTCGGCCCACGCCACCATCCGATGGCCGTAGGCCACGGAGAAGCCGAGGTAGTAGGCGGCGACGCTGTGCTGCCAGGTGGCCGTCGCGCCGGACCCGAGGTGGACGGCCGTGGCCACCAGGAGGACGACGTCGCAGACCGGGGCCAGGACGAGCAGCCCCGCCCCGAGGCGGGGGCGTCGGAGGACGTACCGCGCGATGAGCCCGGCGGCCACGGCCACCCAGAACCCGATCTCGCAGGCCACGATGACGGCCAGGACCATGACGCCTCCCTTGTGCGCACAGTCGTACGCATCACGGCAAATTAGCACGACTGTGTACATTCGGCCCATGCCACGGGTGGACCACGACGCACGTCAGGTGGCCGTCGGCGAGGCGGCGTGGCGGGTGCTGCTGCGGGAGGGCCCCCGGGGACTGTCGGTGCGATCGGTAGCCGCCGAGTCCGGGCTGGCCACCGGTTCGATGCGGCGGTCCTTCCCCACCCAGGCGTCGCTGGTCGCGTTCTGCTTGGACCTGGTGCGACGCCGGGTCACCGGGCGGATCCAGGCACTGCCCACCGAGGGGGAGCCGGCCGACATCGCCCTGCGCATGCTCAGCGAACTGCTCCCGCTGGACGCGGATCGCCGGATGGAGATGGAGGTCTTCCTCGCCCTCGGATCCCTGGACCCGGGCGACCGCGAGCTCGAAGCGGCCCTGACCACGGCCCATGCCGATCTCGCCGACCTCTGCCGCCGACTCGTCGACGCCCTCGCCCCGGACGCCGCCGAGCGGGACGGGCGGACGCTGCACGCACTCCTCGACGGACTCGCCCTGCATCTGGTCCGGCAACCCGCCGACGCGTCCGGAGAGTGGGCGGTCGACGTGCTGCACGGGCATCTGGACTCCCTGGGCTGACCGGCCGGGCACAGGAACGGCACAGGCTCCGCCCAGCCCACGCCTCGGGCGGGGGGCGAGATTCCTCCCATGACCATCGTGACGTCGCTCCCCTCCCCCGCGCGGATCGCTCCGGTCGGCCGATGGCGGTCGGTCGGCGCCCAGGGGGTGCGCTTCGCCCTGGTGGGCGGGACGATGACCGGGGTCCAGCTCGCTCTCTACGCCTTCCTCGCCGGCTCGCTGGGCAGCCAGGCCGCCAACCTGCTGTCCTGGTTCGTGGTCACCGTGGCCACCACCGCAGCGCACCGCCGGTTCACCTTCCGTCTGCCCGGCCCGGGGTCCGAACGTGACCACCTCGTCGGGCTGGGCACCAGCCTGGGCGGGCTCCTCGCCTCCGCCCTCGCGCTGTCCGCCCTCTCCGGCGTCGGTGGCTCTCTCGTGCAGACCGTCGGCGTCGCCGCGGCCACCGGGGTCGTGGGTGTCGGCCGCTTCCTGGTGCTCCGCCGGTGGATGCGGCGAGGCACCCCGTCGACCGGCCACCCGGAGTCCGCCCCCACGGACACCACCACCCCCACGGCCCCTACGACAGCGGGTGTGGTGCTCGCGGGCTAACCACGCCACGACGGGGCGACCTACCGTGGGGCATGGACCGACGCGCCCAGGGCCTCCTGCTGCTCGTGCTCGCGGTGCTGGCCGCCCTGGTCGTGCCCAACCTCGGCGCGCGCAGTGTCCCCGGCCTGCCCCGGGCAGCAGCGATCCCCGGCCCGCCGAACACCGGTGACTGCCTGCTCGATCCCCTGCAGTCTTCCTTCGAACCGTCCACCGGCCGACGGATCTGGACCGGGACACCCCGGTACGCACCGTGCGCCGGGGACCGGGTCGGTGAGGTCGTCCTGGTCGAGCCGGACGTGGACCGCCGACCGCGCACCCGCTCCCTGGCGTACCGCCCGAGCGACACCTGCACCGCGGCCGCCGCCGCCTTCATCGGTCTGCCGCCGGACCTGGCCGGCCGGGACCGCGTGTTCGGCACCTGGTTCCCGGCGGTCTCCGCCCCCACCGTGCGGCTCGCCCCCGACGTCGTGCAGTGGGCCGGAGGTCAACGCTGGGCCGCCTGCGTCGTCCTCACTCCCGGAACCGCCGGCTCGACGGTCTACCCGACCTCGCTGCGCGGCACCTTCGAGGCCGGGCTCCTCCCCCAGGCCTTCGGTACCTGCTGGGACACCACCGATCCGGTGTACTCGACCACCATCGACTGCGGGACCGCCCATGCGGCCGAGGGTTTCGGTTTCGCCGACGACCTCACCGGGACCACCCAGGAGGCGCTCGACACATCCTGCCGACGCCTGGTCGACGTGCTCACCGCCATGCCCGACGCCACAGCCGGCGGGACGCTCTCGGTCGGGGCCGCCGTCGTCCCCGACGAGGGCGAAGGCGGCAACGGATTCGCCCTGTGCCGGGTCGCCGCCCCGGCCGACCGGACCCTGACCGGCACCCTGCTCGGGTTGGGCACGGGCGAGATCCCCTGGGAATAGGGCGGGGCGGCGCCGGCGGCCCCAGCAGGCCGCCGACAGGTGCAGGTTCCGCGGTGGGCGGGTGGACTGTGATCGAGGTCTCGCGTCGGCGACGCCGGCGGTTTCGATCCGCTGACCATTGCGTGACCGAAAGAGATTGCTGCGTCATCTGTTCGACATCTGGTGCCCGCCACCTGGGCTGATTACCCAGTGACACTCGTTGTCGCACAACGTGCGCTGAGTCGGAGATCCGTTTCGCCCACAGCAACCGCGGGCACACTCGGCAGTGGCTGCCCGGCCATTCTGCAGTCGAGGAACAGGAGCTCCCATGTCGTCGCACCGGGGTCGAGCTCCACGCACCACCGGCCGGGCCGCACTGCTGGCCGCCGCGATGTCCGCCGCGTTGATCCTGTCCCCGGGAACGGCCACCGCGCAGCCCGTCGAGCCAGTCCCCCAGGGGGCGGCCCCGGCGCCGACCCCGGCGCAA
Source organism: Nakamurella flavida (assembly GCF_030811475.1). NCBI lineage: Bacteria > Bacillati > Actinomycetota > Actinomycetes > Nakamurellales > Nakamurellaceae > Nakamurella > Nakamurella flavida. Next base: position 2,961,985 of record NZ_JAUSQV010000001.1, on the reverse strand, counting down.
CTGGCCGTCTGGGGCAGCGCTGCGGCCGGTGCTCGCGGCGTGGAGCAGAGCGTGGCCGTGCTCGACCGGGCCACCGGGGAGCTGGTCGCCTCCGTCGGGGGCGACGAGGTCTACAACACCGAGTCCGTGCTCAAACTCTTCACCGCCGCGTACTACCTGATCCAGGCCGACGGGGAACCCGACGCCGACCTGTCCGGTGCGCTGGAGTCGCTGATCGAGGTGTCGGACAACGGCATCCAGTCGGCGTTGTGGGACTACGACATCATCCCGACCATCGTCGAGCGCTACGGGCTGAGCGGCACCCGCAACGGCCCCAATGCCTCCTCGGGCACGTGGGGCTCGGACCGGACGACCGCGGACGACCAGGTGCGCTTCCTGGCCGCGGCGGCCGCCGATCCGTTGGTCGGCCCGTTCCTGTTGGACACCATGGCCGACACGCAGGAGGAGGGCACGGACGGCTTCGACCAGGACTTCGGCCTCAACGCCCTCACCGGGGTGCACGGTTCCAAGCAGGGGTGGAGCGACCCGGGCTGGACCCCGGCCAACCTGCATTCCGTCGGCTACACCGCGCGGTACTTCGTGGCGATCCTGCAGACGTCCCCGGATGCCAGCTACGCGACCATGCGGGCCACCTCGACGGCGACGGCCGAATCCCTGGCCGCGCTCGACCCACCGGTTGCCCCGCCCGCGCCCGAACCGGCGCTGCTGTGGTCGATCGTCCTCGGCCCGCTCGTCCGATGGGGCGAGACCCTCCCCGTCCGGGACTGATCCGCATCGGTACGGGACCCACCACCCGACTCGCGCGATCGGGTGGGCCTGGTCACCACGGGTAGGTGCGCCCTACGCTGTCCGGGTGAACGAGGACGCAAGAGGTGAACTGCAGCCGGTCATCCGGGCCGGCGAATCCCTGCTGTGGGCCGGGCGGCCCGATCCGGCCTGGCGCTGGCGGCGCGGGGATCTCGCTGCCACGGCGACCGGGGTGGTCTTCGGTGCGTTCATCACCTTCTGGCTGTCCCTCGCGATCGGCAACGGCGCCCCGTTCTTCTTCCCCCTCTTCGGCTCGGTCTTCGCTCTCTTCGCGCTGTGGATGCTCATCGGCCGGTGGTTCTACCGGGCGGCCCGGGCCCGGCGCACCGCCTACGGGTTGACCCCCACCCGGGCGTACATCGTGGTCAAGGGCTCCGTGACCACCCACCCGCTGCGGGAGTCGTTGACCGTCCGGCGCAGTGGTGAGCACGTCGACGTCGTCTTCGCGGACGAGACCCGCCCCGGCCGGGGCTGGACGGCTGTCGGCAACACCGGGGCCGAGTTCATAATGCGGTCCCGCTACGACGCGGCGTTCTACGACGTGGCCGACGCCGACGGCCTGCTCGGTGCCCTGGACCGCGCCCAGCGGTCGGTCACGAAGGACTGACCGACCCGGCGTCCCCGCCCGCCGTCCGGCGCGGGGTGATCACCCGACGCAGGGCGGCGAGCCGCCCCCGGCGAGCGGCAGCCGACGCCCGTTCGGCATCGCCGTCCACCACCCGCCAACCCGACCGGCCGGTGCCGGTGAGCAGCGGGTGCCGCTGCAGGACGCGGCCGGTGCGCGGGACGTCCGCGTCGCCGACCTCCCCGAGCAGGGCGAACATCCCGCTCCGCGAGTAGGTCGGGAACCCGGCCCGCTGTGCCCGGCGGACCAGGTCGACGTCGGCCGGCCAGGGTCGGCCCGGGCGGGTGTCGGTCCACAGGCCGTCGACCTCGATCGCGCACCCGGTGACCCGCATGGCGCGCAGCAGATGGCGGGACCGGACCCGGTCCGGCTCCAGATGATCGACCCCCGCCCGGAGCGCGCTGAGCGGCAACGGCCCGAGCGCGCGGAGCATGCGGACCACGGTGCGCGCCATCCGGCGATCGCGGTACGTCGGTAGGTGCCGCCACTGGGTGATTCCCAGTCGGCTCGCCGCGGCCTCCCGGCCCTCGACGTACTTGGTGAACCCGCTGGCCGTCGTGGCCAGCAACCCGCCCCAGGTCAACGCGACCACGATGGGCGTCTTCAGCTGGGTGAAGAGGTCGTCGGTGCCGATGTCCGCGTCGCTCTCCAGCACGGCGGACGCGACGACGGCGATGCCCATCAGGGTCCACAGGGCGGCCAGGGCGCGCCCGGCCTCCCCGGCCTTGGCCCGGCCGACAGCGTCCGAACCCGGGTGCTCGCCGACCGCGTACGCCCAGCGGGCGGCGACGAGCACGCAGACGGCGTGCACCGCGAACGCCATCAGGAACAGCCGCTCCGTGGGGGTGAACTCGTTGTCCTGCAACGATTTCCACGCCAGATAGGCCGCCGCGCCCAGGTCGCCGTTCACCACCAGCGCGAAGCCGACCCATCCGGCCTGGTCCCGCCGGGCCGTGCCCACCGCGGCCAGCAGCACGCCGACGAAGAGCCCGAATCCGACCCACCCCATCGAGGTCGGGAGCGCGCCGCGACACGAGCCGTCGAACAGATCGAGCGCCACCCACCCGAACAGCAGCGAGGCGGTGAGGACGACACCGGCGGTCAACCGCAGGGCCACCCCTTGGACGACCCGGCTCCAGATCGGCCGACGGTGCTTGGCCCACCGGTCGGCGGCCAGCAGGATCGCGGCCGGCACGACCAGGACGAACACCACGAACAGCAGCAGCAGCGTGCGCGCCCCCTCCAACGGGGTGTCGGAGAGGACGATCTCGACCTCGCCGAGCGAACAGTCGGAGACGTCGGGGAGCGCGCTGCGGACGACCACGAACCCGACGAACAGCAGGGCGAGCACAGCAGCCGGCACCGCCAACCACGGGCTGTTGAGCAGACCCAGCCGGCGGGCGCGATAGCGGACCACCCAGCGGGCGAACCGGCGCGACGGGCGGTTCCACGTCAGGTCACCGGCGCACTCGGCGTCCCCGGCGTCCCCGGCCAGGGCATCGACGGGGCCGAGACCGTGCTGCTGCTGACCCACGTCCGACAGCCCCCGGTCACCCCACGGCCCGGCCGTTCTCCGGACTCAACGTGATGGGACGTTACCGTTCGTGATTGAGGTCGGTGTCAACTCCGCCGGATACGGACGATCCCCGGGCGGCGACCGGACGGGGCCGGAAGCCGCGCAGCCGCAGGCTGTTGGTCACCACGAACACCGAGGACAGCGCCATGGCCGCACCGGCCAGCATCGGGTTGAGCAACCCGAGGGCGGCCACCGGCAACGCGGCCACGTTGTAGGCGAACGCCCAGAACAGGTTGCCCTGGATGACGGTGAGGGTCCGGCGGGACAGGGCGATGGCGTCCACCGCGACCTGCAGGTCGCCCCGCACCAGGGTGAGGTCCGAGGCCTCGATGGCCACGTCGGTCCCGGTGCCCAGGGCGATGCCCAGATCGGCGGTGGCCAGGGCGGCGGCGTCGTTCACCCCGTCGCCGATCATCGCCACCACGGCCCCGCCGGCCTGCAGATCCGCCACCACGGACGCCTTCTGCACCGGCAGCACCCCGGCGATCACATCGGCCGGATCGATGCCGACCCGCGCGGCGACCGCCCGAGCGGCCGGGGCGGAGTCACCGGTCAGCAGGACCGGGCGCAGCCCCAGCGCGCGGAGGCCCCGGATCGCCCCGGCCGAGGTCGGCTTCACCGTGTCCCCGACCACCAGCAGACCGCGCACCAGGCCGTCCCAGGCGACGGCGACCGCGGCGAGTCCGTCGGCCTCGGCACGATCCCGGGCGTCGCGCAGCTCCGGCGGGAGGGCGAGCGACCAGTCGTCCAGCAAGGCGGCCCGACCGACGACCACGGCCCGACCCTCGACGACCCCCTGCACGCCGAGGCCGGGCCGGTTCGCGAAACCGTCCACCCCGGGCAGGGGACCGGCAGCAGCGGCCGCAGCGGCCACCGCCCGACCGACCGGGTGCTCGGAGGCGGCTTCCAGTGCCCCGGCCGTGCGGAGCAGCTCGGCCGTGTCGACCCCGGCGACCGGGACGACCGTGTGCAGGGTCATCACCCCGGTGGTCACCGTGCCGGTCTTGTCCAGCACCACCGTGTCCACCCGCCGGGTCGACTCGAGCACCTCGGGTCCCCGGATGACGATGCCGAGCTGCGCCGCCCGGCCGGTGCCGACCATCAGCGCGGTGGGCGTGGCCAGGCCGAGGGCGCACGGGCAGGCGATGATCAACACCGCGACCGCGGCGGTGAACGCGGCGGTCAGTCCGCCGCCGGTGAGCAGCCACCCGGCCAGCGTGCCCAGCGACAGGAGCAGGACGATCGGCACGAACACCCCGGAGATCCGGTCGGCCAGCCGCTGGACCTGGGCCTTCCCGTTCTGCGCGTCCTCGACCAACCGGGCCATCCGGGCGAGCTGGGTGTCGGCGCCGACCTGGGTGGCCCGGACGACGAGCCGCCCGCCCACGTCGACGGACCCGCCGGCGACGACGTCACCGGGCCCCACCTCCCGCGGGACCGACTCACCGGTCAGCTGGGCGACGTCGAGGGCGGACGACCCCTCCACCACCTCGCCGTCGGCGGCCAGCCGTTCGCCCGGACGCACCACGAACTCGTCACCGACCGCGAGCTCGTCGACGGGCAGCCGGTGCTCCCGGCCGGCCCGCAGCACGGAGACCTCCTTGGCCCCGGACTCCAGCAGGGTGCGCAGGGCCGCCCCGGCCTGCCGCTTGGACCGCGCCTCGGCGTACCGGCCGGCCAGCAGGAAGGTGGTCACCCCGGCCGCCGCCTCGAGATAGATGGCGTCGGTCCCGGCGCCGGCGGTCACGCCGAAGGTGAAGGCGTGCCGCATGCCCGTCATCCCGGCGTGCCCGAGGAACAGGGCGTAGAGCGACCACCCCAGGGCCGCCAGGGTGCCGAGGGAGACGAGCGTGTCCATGGTGGCGGCGCCGTGCCGCAGATTGGTCCAGGCGGCACGGTGGAAGGCGGCACCACCCCAGACGACCACCGGAGCGGCCAGCACCAGCGAGAGCCACTGCCAGTTGGCGAACTGCCACGGCGGCACCATCGCCAGCACCACCACCGGCAGGGTCAACGCGGCGGACACCAGCAGTCGGAACCGCAGCGCCGCCGTCGCCGACGGGCCGACCCCGGCCGGCTGCGGATCACGCCGCTCCCGATCGATCACCCGGGCCTCGTACCCGGCGGCCTCGACCGCCGACAGCAGAGCCGCGGGCTGCACCGACTCGGGCACGAGCACCCGGGCCTTCTCGGTGGCGTAGTTGACGGTCGCGGCGACGCCGTCGACCTTGTTGAGCTTGCGCTCGATGCGGTGGGCGCAGGACGCGCACGTCATCCCGGTGATCGCCAGTTCGACCTGGCGCAGGCTCTCGGTGGGACGGGCGGGGGTGGCGGAGACCGTCACGGGTCCTCCTCGGGGCAGTGCAGTGCGGGATCAGGCAGGGCAGATGGTGGACAGGGGTGCGGGAGGCACCGAGCCGGCAGGTCCGGACGGTGGTCAGCCGGCCAGGTGGTAACCGGCCTCCTCCACGGCACCGCGTACCTGGTCCTCGGTGACGGACGCGCCGACGACCGTCAGCAGGCCGCCGGCCAGGTCGACGGAGACGGACTGCCCCCCGGCGAGCTCGGTGACCTCCTCGGTGACCGAGGCGACGCAGTGCGCGCAGGTCATCCCGACGACCCTGTACTCGTGGACGGACTCGTTCTGCGCCATGGGTTCTCCCTGGATGTCGAGGTCCGCCGGACAGCTGTCAACGGCGGGTGGTGCGGTCAGGAACGGACGAGACGGGCGATGGCCTCGGAGGCCTCGCGCACCTTCTCCTCGGCCTCCGCGCCACCGACGGCGGCCGCCCGGACCACGCAGTGGCTCAGGTGGTCGTCCAGCAGACCCAGGGCGACCGACTGCAGTGCCTTCGTCATCGCGGAGACCTGGGTGAGGATGTCGATGCAGTACTTCTCGTCCTCCACCATG